>DAIUEC010000082.1:0-9592 GCA_036845345.1 Sediminibacterium sp. | reverse complement strand
AATTAATTACTGTTCTTTTTTATCTACCTTAAATTGTCTTGCTGGCCTAGGCGTTGATGGATTGTTTTGCACTGGCGTTGGCGCAGGCTTTACTGGCGCTGGTTTATTAGGTTGTTCTCTTTGAGCTTGCTCATGCATAATAGGTGGCTTGTAAATAAATAAATCATGTCTATTATCTACAGAGCCAGCAGGTACTTTATTTTCATTAATTCGTAAAAGTCTAATATTTGTATTAATATGTTGACGAACCTCATCTGGTCGAGGACCTATATTTATAAAAGATTTTCCATTATCATGATCACGATAATTATGATTTGGATTTTCATAAGGATTGATTTGACGATTGATATTAATATTTACTCGAGTCGAATAAATTGACCTTCTATTTCTATCCAAAATATATCTATCTAAATCTCTTTGATACATATGTTGTCTAGGAACGAAATTCCAATAAGCCATTGGAGGTACCCATCCATCGCCTACAATTGTTCCTGGGCCCATCGGTGCCCATCCATAATAATCATCCACGTCTCCCCAAACTACCCAAGCCGGACCCCATTCATGACCTGGGATCCATAACCAACCACGGCCATTTTGGTAAAACCATCTGCCATAGTGAAAAGTAGCCCAACCCCAATTATAATTTGAAACCCAAGTCCAACCAACATTGGTATAAGCCCAATGTCCGTTTGTGCTGTATGGCTCAAAACCTATTCCTTCATTGGGCATCCATACATATCCATATTGAGGATCGGTAATCCATGTGCCATAAGGTGTTAAACGATCGTAAAAAGTTTGATAAGTTTGTTCAGTGGGGCCAACTTGTACTTGCTCTACAGTTTCATATCCATTAGTTGCAATTAATAGTGAAGCACAACCGTAATTTAAAAATGCGATTGCTAGTAAAACAGGAAATACCTTTTTCATAAAATAGAATTTGATGACTTGCTACTTAAAGGTAGAAGATAATTTGTCAAAAAAAACTTAAAAAATTAGTGTAACAACCCTAGTATTAAAAAAGCAGTTCCTGCAATGCCAATAAATAAACTTCCAATCCACAAAAACTTTCGTTTAGTTAATATGGAGATAGCCGAAATGGCTATAGCTATTTGAAAAAATGTAACCCCTTTGGCAAATTTTTTTTCTGTTTCTAAATGTGATTCAGACTCCTCTTGTAATGAAGTCGCCTTTTCTTTAATAGAAACTTGTTCTTCTTTATATCTTTTGTATTCAACACTATCAACAGGTGCATTGCTTATTTTTATTGATTTAATTTCAGCCTTAATCCCTTTTGCTTGATACAAAGACCATTGATCTGAAGATTTAATTTGATTGATTACTGCTTCATTTGAATGATGTCCTGCAAATAAACTTGATATAGCAGCAAGAACTGCCATTAATGCTGTTGAAATAGCAACCCATAATGACCATTTCCCATCCTTACTATTTTCACTATGATGTACATGTTCATGAATTGTTTCATGTAAATGTTCGGTGGGTACTTCAATTTCATCCATACAAATATGCTTTATTCGATATAAAATTAAACTGACTTTTTAACATATTTTGTTAAAATCACAATGGTATCTCCATTTACTTTTCCTTCAATTTGCTCAGCGTTATCTGTCACTAATCTAATTTTTCTGACAATGGTTCCTTTTGGTGCCATAAAGTTAGCACCCTTCACATTTAATTGTTGTGTTAATACAATGGTATCACCGTTTTCTAATAATGTTCCGTTACTATCAACATGTTTATCGGCAACCTGATAAGCCGATTCAGCCCAAGTAACCACGGTTTCATCTAATTCAACAGAAGTTAAAATTTCATTTGCCCATTCTTGGTCTTTTACACCATATAATATTCTATAACTTAAAGCTTGCACACTTGGTTCTGTATTCCAAATACTTCCTGCTAAACATTGCCAATGACTTCCGGCATCAGCTCCTTCTAAAATTGATAAACACTGATCGCATAATGCAACTTCATTTTCAATTACATCACTATTTTTTGGACTCACTGCAAATGCGTATGCAGCTTCATTTGTTGCACAAAGTTCGCATAAGCCTTGCGCTCTATCTTTAAGTGTATTGGAAAGTCTTGATTTCATAATTGTAAATAAATGTTTATTATTTTGTAATACTTTGAAAAAAATTGCTCAAATGTAGTTAGTTAATTAAACCTATCTTCTTTTATTAAAAGATTTTTTATGAGCTTGCTTAGGTGCATAGGCTGGTGTAGGTCCAAATTCCTCCGGAACGGCTCCTTTTAACACCGGCGCCCCTAATAATTCCTCGATGGTAGCAAATTTTGACTGCTCTTTTTCACCAATTAAGGTAAAAGCAGTTCCTGTGGTAGCAGCTCTTGCCGTACGGCCAATGCGATGAATATAATCCTCACCATCATTTGGGACATCATAGTTAATGACTAAATCAATATCATCAATATCAATACCTCTACTTAAAATATCGGTTGCTACTAGAATATTGGTTTTTTGATTTCTAAAATCTTGTAAATATTGTTCTCTACTTTTTTGATCTAAGTCGGAATGAATTTCCTCTGCTGCTAATTTTGCTCTTTTTAATTCAGCCGTCAACACTTTTACATTTTGTTTTTTAGAACAAAAAACAATCACTTTTGTGAATTTTTTAGAACGAAGCATGTCCTTGATAATGGGCACTTTTTGTGCCTCATATACTACAAAAGCTTTTTGTACAATTTGTTCTGGCGGCTTTGAAATGGCGATATTAATTTCAACTGGATCTCTCAAAATTTTCTTTGACAACTCACGCATTTTAACAGGCATGGTTGCAGAGAATAATAAATTCTGTCTTTCTTTTGGCAAGAACGTAATAATTTTTGCAAGATCATCACTAAAGCCCATATCTAACATTCTATCCGCTTCGTCTAACACTAAATATTTTAAACCCTTCAACTTCACATAGCCCATATTTAAATGCGCAATCATTCTGCCTGGAGTGCAGACCACAATATCTACACCGCTAGTTAAGGCCTTCTTTTCTGCAGTAAATGAATTACCATCTCCTCCTCCATACACCGCAATAGAACTTACATCGGTAAAATAAGAAAGTCCTTCGATGCTTTCGGCAATTTGTATTGCCAACTCACGCGTAGGCACAATTACCATTGCATTAATATCACCTGCCGTATGCGGCATGGTAAGTAAACGATGTAATAAGGGTAATAAAAAAGCAGCGGTTTTACCCGTGCCTGTTTGTGCAGCAGCTATAATATCCTTGCCCTCTAAAATGGGCACCATTACTTGTTGTTGAACCGGCGTGGCGTTTTCATAACCCATCGCATCAATCCCTTCTAATATTCTTTCATCCAGCCCTAAATCAATAAATTTCAAAATAACTTGTTTTTCTAATAAGTTATAAAGATACAACTAATTATAGGGATGGGTATTTTACAATATTTTAGAAAGGACATTCAGCTTTTGTTCGGTTGGAAGCCTTACCACTTGCAACTTGGTATCCAATTGAATTATTTGCTTTGTCTCTTTGGTATAAACTGGCCAATTTAATAATGCGGCTCCATTTGGATTGCCTGTTTTAGCAAAATTGCTCCAATAACTAGACATTTGATCTGCTAATTCAAAATCGGCTTTTGTAAAAGGACGATTGTTAACGGTATGTAAATTATTATATGCATAAGGCACTTCGCCAGTATGGAAAGCACCAAAATCATTTGCAGGAGAGGAAGGCGGAAGTTTACGATTAAAACTATACACATAAATAGGCGCTTTGCCATGCTCTGATTGTATACTTGCCCAAGTATAACCTTGCACACCAAATGTTTGGTCACGACTTAAATCACCTTGCGAAGCTGCAGCAATTGCATCATTTGTTGCAGGATATTGTGCTAATAATTTTTCAGCATTAGCACCAAATTGCTTTTTAATATCTTCTTCAAATTGTTTAGCAGGTACTGGCTTACCAATCATTTTGTCGTCTAAATTCCAACCAAGTATGGTAGGAATATCATTTTGTTTTCCGCTTAAATAAGTTTGCAACATAGAAGTAGGAACCACATATCCATCTTCGAATGGGCCAATCGCACCAGGATTTGCATTTAAAATTTCATTGGCAGATTTTTTTCTTAAGTCCGCGATTGAATTACATCCTAAGGATTTTGCAAAATCAACACCTGTTGCTTCTGCTTGAGGTAAATGCATTGCAGGACGAATTGAACTTGGTAAAATACTTCCGCCACTTTCAGCAATAGCCCCATGTATTAATCCTTTAGCTAAAGGAGAAGCTGCTAAAAAATTAACCGCAAATGCACCAGCAGACTGCCCTGCAATGGTTACCCTGCTTGGATCTCCACCAAATGAAGCAATATTATCATGCACCCATTTTAAAGCAGCAATCATATCTAACAATGCATAATTACCCGATGTTTTATTTTCCGATTCTTTACTTAATTCAGGATGGGCTAAAAATCCAAATACACCCACTCTATAATTAATAGTTACAAAAACAATATCTTTTTTGGCCATGGCAGTTCCATCATAAATGGCACAACCTGCGCCACCGGTTCTAAAGCCACCACCATAAATATATACGAGTACCGCTTTTTTAGTAGTTGATTTTTTAGGCGCCCATACATTTAAATATAAACAGTCTTCGCCAATGGGTTCTTTGGGTATTAAATATTCTTCAGACCAACACATGAAAGGAACGGGTGGTGCTTGCACCGGGCTTGCGCCAAATGCAACACAATTTTTTACACCGTCCCAAGGAGTCACTGGCTGTGGCGCTTTCCAACGTAAATCCCCTACAGGAGGAGCAGCAAAAGGGATTCCTTTAAAAACTTGGATGCCATTATTTTCAACACCACTTACTTTCCCGGCTGTGGTATTTACAATGGGGGTTTGGGCAACTAACATAAATGGAGTTAATAAAAATAACAAGAATGACTTTTTCATATTCGTAAGTTATGGTTGGCGAATTAGACAATCGGTTAATCAATTTACGCATTAAAATGCAAGAATTTATAAAGCTTATTCGATTTTTGAAATAATTATGCCGAAATTTGTACTCTAAATTTTTATATGAAAAAAGTAAGTATACATAAAGCAGATAGTCGTGGTTCGGCAAATCATGGTTGGTTACATAGCTATCATACATTTAGCTTTGCAGGTTATTATAACCCTGAAAGAATCCATTTTGGGGCACTTCGTGTTTTAAATGACGACACCGTAAGTGGTGGGATGGGCTTTGGAACACATCCTCATGACAATATGGAAATTATCAGCATTCCCTTGGAGGGCGACTTGGAACATAAGGACAGTATGGGCAATACCACTGTTATTAAAAATGGAGATATTCAAGTAATGAGTGCGGGTACGGGTATTCAACATAGCGAGTACAATAAGAATAAGGATCAACAAGTGAAATTTTTACAGATTTGGGTATTTCCGAATAAGAAAAATGTTACCCCACGTTATGATCAAATCACATTAAATGTAATTGATCGTCACAATAAATTACAACAAGTTCTTTCTCCAAATGCTAATGATGAAGGCGTTTGGGTGCATCAAGACGCTTGGTTTCATATGGGTAATTTTGAAAACGAAAAACCATTTCAATACCAAATTAAAAAACAAGGCAATGGAGTGTACGCTTTTGTTTTAAAAGGTAAATTTTTGATTGATGGAATTGAAGCCGATACCCGTGATGGTATTGGTCTTAGCGAAATTGATGTGATAGATTTTAAAGCACTTAGTGATGATGCTGAAATATTATTGATGGAAGTACCAATGCAGTTATAATTGTAATTATAATTCCAACTTCATCATAATATCTGTTTGTTCGTCATTGCCTAATCTGAAAATGTGTTTATCAAAAGGAATAAACCCGTTCTTCTTATAAAATGCTAAGGCACGGTGATTTTCTTCCCAAACACCTAACCAAACATAGGAAGCCTTTTTAACTTTTGCTAGGTCAATTGCTTTTTCAAAAAGTAGTTGACCTATTTTTTTTCCTAAATAATTTTGATCTACATAAATTCTTTCAATTTCAAAAGCATTAGCATCTTTATTTTCAGTTTGTGCACTGCCAGTATTTATTTTTAAATAGCCAATAATTATTTCATTATCTATCGCAAAATAAAATTCAGAATTTGGATTTGATAACTCAGCCGTTAATTTGTCAATAGCAAAGCTTGAATCCAAATACGCTTTCATATCCTCGGCGTCATTATACTCGTCAAAAGTTTGAACAAAAGTAGACCTACTAATTGCCTGCAATTGCTCAACATCATTGACTCCTACTCTTGAAATTATAATTGAATTCATGAATTTATTATTGTGACTATCCAAATTTTACCGAAGTCATAGTTAATGATCCCCCTACAGCTTTATCATTAAAGAAATTTATATTTTCATTCTTATCTTTTAAGCCAAGCGTATACAATAATGGTAAGTAATGTTCAGGTGTTGGAATTGCCATTAACGCTTCCTTACCTAATTGTTCATAATGAATTAATTTTTGATGCTCATCATTTGAAATAAAATCTTTGAATTGTTGATTCATATGGTGCGCCCAGTCATAACCATATTCGGGTTCATTTAATTTATCCCAAGCAACCATGCGTAAATTGTGCACCATATTTCCGCTACCCATAATCAAGACTCCTTTTTTTCGAAGCTGATAAATTTCTTTCGCTAAGTCATAATGAAATTGTGGGTGCTTTGTATAATCAATACTAAGTTGCAATACAGGAATATTTGCCTCGGGATACATATACTTAACAATGGTCCAAGTACCATGATCCAATCCCCAATCATGATCCAATTCTACTTGCGTTGAATGAATTAAAGAAGCAGTTTCTTTAGCAAGCGCAGGACTACCTGGTGCTGGATATTGTACCTGATACAAAGCTTCAGGAAATCCTCCAAAATCATGAATAGTTTTTGGAAAATCCATTGCTGTAATTTGAGTGCCTTTTGTAAACCAATGTGCTGAAACTACTAGCACTGCCTTAGGTGTTGGAATTTCCTTAGCAATACTGGTCCATCTCCTACTAAATTGCGTATCCTCAATTCCATTCATAGGAGAGCCATGGCCTACAAATAATACAGGCATTAGATAGGGCTGCTCCGGCAGCCCTTCTGTAAAAGTTTTAAAATCGTTCAGATTATTAATGACACCCATATTATTTTACCTATTTATAAACAGGCAATTTTATTTTTTCACCGCGTACTTAATAGTTCTTGCATCATGAATTACACCTTTCCAGTTTAATCCATATCCAAAATCATACACATGACCTTGTGCATCTTTATAAGGAGTCATATCATGTGGCTTGTCTTCAAATTGTTTTTCAACAACACTCATATTTAAAGGCATTTGCATTGGCAATAAACCAGATGGCTCTACTTTACCTGAAATAATATCTAATTGAGCTTCCATTTGAACACCAAATTCACCTACAATCGCATCAACCTCTTTTTCAAATTCACCAAATACCATTGGATTTGTTAATGCCACAGAAACAATTACAGGTTTACCTTTCATTGCTTTTTTCGTATCTAAAATGGTATTTAAATCAGGATATGAATTTGACTTTGATGTTTTGCCTTTGTAAGATCTATCCTTAATTGTTGAATCAATAACCGGATCACCTGCTGCAATACTGTGTTCACGTGCATCTACTGCAGTGTAATCTTTTAATTGTAAACTAATTGGCACATATCCATTACCACCCGCTTCTCTATCTGCTCTACTATAACCACCGCTCATTGGACTTTTGATAAACACGATGGCAAAATCTGCTTTTGCTGGATCATCTGTTACACTGTAGTATTTTTTAATTAATTCTAAATTAACTGGGTACTCAGTTTTTTCTGGAACAGGTTGACCAAAAAAGTTTAAGCTAGCAGGTGTAGTTCTTTTGGGAACATATACTGTTTTACCCTTAGCAATTGGCAAAGTTTTATTTTGGTTTTTAATCAACACAATTGATTTTAACTGTGCATCATATCCAGCTTTCATAAACGCTGGTTTTCCAACAATTGCTTTTGATTCATTTGGATCTAAATATGGATTTTCAAATAAGCCTACGCTGAAAATATTTAACAATAAGCGAACTGCTGATTGCTCAAAACGCTTACGCATAAAAGCTTCCCCATGTTCTTTAACACCCATTTGATACGCTTGTAAAACTGGTTTAGCATCATTGTTTCCACCAAACTGATCTACCCCTGCCATTAACACTTTATAATGTCTTTCAGCAATAGATAACTTTTCAACGCCCCAAGATTTTCCAACAAACATATCAGGTTTAGGACCTTCGTCTGCAGTTACTAACCAATCGGTACAAACAACTCCGTCATATCCATATTTATTTCTCAATAAATCTGTCACTAAATATTTGCTGTATCCATTACCTACATTTTCATGATTTTTTGTGTCTTGATTATAAGAGATGGTATAGTAAGGCATTACCGCTGCCGCTTTTTTAGTGCCGCCATTTAATTTAAATGCACCCTCGGTAAAAGTTTTCAAATGCATTTGAAAATTATTTCCCGGATACACTGCAAATTTCCCATAAGCAAAATGAGCATCACGACCTGCTTCTTCAGGACCACCACTAGGCCAATGTTTTACCATTGCATTTACACTATAATTACCCCAGCCATTATAAGCAGGTATTGCATTAGGTGAAGTTTGAAAACCATCCACATATGCTCTCGCCATATCCGTTGCTAAATTTGGATCCTCTCCAAAAGTGCCAACAAAACGATTCCATCTTGGCTCAGTAGCTAAATCAATTTGAGGAGACAATGCAGTTGCAATTCCTAATGCTCTATATTCTTTTGATGCAATCGATCCAAATTTTAAAGTAATACTAGGATCAAATGTTGCAGCTAATCCTAATTCTTCAGGCCATTGAGAAATAGCACCACCACTACCAGCATTGTATTCAGCATCTTTATTTGCACCGTTTCTTGGATCAGAACTATTGTTTGCAGGTATACCCATTCCAATTCCTTCTACTAATTTTTGAACATTATTATTCCAAGTGGCAGCAACAATTGGATTCGCCACCGAAGTAACTAATACATGTCTCAAATTATCATTTGTTAAAAATAATTTTTGTTGATCACTTAAATCATAAGGCTTTGCTCCACTCTCTGCATATGCTTTACCATCATAGGTTGCCTTAAACATACCAGCTGGTGGCATAGGAATTGCTTGATGACCACTATACAACATTAATCCAGCGATTTGTTCAACAGACATTTTTGAAGCTAAATCTTTTGCTCTTTCTTTCACATTTACACGCCAATCTTCATAAATATCTACTTCCCCATTTTTATTTAAATCCTTAAATGGCAAACCATCTTTCATGATAATTTTTACACCAGAATTTTCGGCATACCCCAAGGTAATTTGATCATTTACTTTAATTTTTTTAATTCCTTCTGTTAAAGTGGTGGGCGTCCATTGTTTTTGGGCATTTAAAATTACAGGAACAGCCAATAGTACAAAGAATAGCTTTTTCATATAGCATTTTTAAATTTATAGAAATCGTGAATAGCAATCAGATATTAAATATAAAT
>DAIUEC010000081.1:595-9700 GCA_036845345.1 Sediminibacterium sp. | reverse complement strand
ATACTTTCAGCAATACGTCTAATATTATTGTATAAGCTATCATAAGTAACAATAAATTGCATATTAGTGGCATCCGAATAATATCTTGAAATAGAGCCTGCAAATGCCTTTGGATCTTTTTTATCTACCTCTAAATATGCAGTTTTAATTTTTTCAATTAATTTACTATCTAAATTTTTATTAGCACAAATGGCATCATTAATAATGGGATCTGATACCCAAAGTGTTTTTAAATCCCCCTCTTTTAAACTACCATTTACAATTAATCTTTGATAACCTAATTCATTAGTTGAACAACCAATATCAATTTTTTTATTTTTCACACTTAACATGGAAGCGGGGTGGCTGCCAGCAAAAACAACTTGCTTAAAACTGGTTTCAGGATCTAAACCAATTGATTTTAAATATGACCTTGGAATTAAATGTCCCGAAGCAGATGCAGGGTCTGCAAAACATAAGGTTAATTCTTTTGCATGTTTTTTCAAGTCATCTATCGAATTAATAGGTGATGATGGATAGGTGAAAATAAAACTATGGTATTCTGTTCTCATATGATTCATTCCTATTGTTACTAAAGGGACTAAACAATCCTTTTTCGTTGCTAATACGTAAGCAAATGGGGATAACTGAACCACATCTAATTTATTTCTTTGTATCCCTTCAACAAGTGTGGTATAATCAGTGGTAAAAACAAATTCAACAGGCATATTTAATTCCTTTTGAAAGTATTTTTGAAAATCTTTTATTTTTTCCTTGGTTTGAATGGGTTGATCGCCACTATAGATACCTATTCTTAAAATTGTAGGCGTTTTACTGTGCTCACTTGAACATCCCAATAAAACTACCAGTATAGTTAAAAAGGGAATAATTAATTTTTTCATAATTTAAATTTTTCTATAAAGGAGGGCACATCGTTTAAATCTTTAAAATTTTTTTCTAAAGTTTTTCTATCCCAGTTCCACCATTCAATAGTTAATAAAGAGGCGATTGTATTTTCATCAAATCGATATTTAATAACTTTTGCAGGCACACCCACTGCAATAGCATAAGGAGGAATATCTTTTGTTACTACTGCTCCTGACCCTATAATAGCTCCATGTCCAATAGTTACGCCTGGCATAATAATGGCTCCATATCCAATCCATACATCATGTCCAATAGTACATTTATGCGCTCTTCTCCAATTAAAAAATTCAGTATCATCAGTTTCATCAAAACCAAAAGCTACTCTTCGATAGGTCATATGATGTTGTGTTACTCTCCATTGAGGATGGTTCCCTGGATTGATTCTAACACTATTGGCAATAGAACAAAATTTTCCTACTGTACTATATATAATTTGAACATTACCTGCACAATAACTATAATCACCCAAATTTGATTCAACAATATAAGTATGCATCATCAATTCAGTATAATCACCTAAATGTGAATCTTTTATTATACATGTAGAATGTATATTAGGTTCTTTTTTTAAAACTGATTTTAATCCAGTATTAATTGCTTCAGGATATGTTTCAAAATAGTGCATTATTAAAAATATATAACTTGATTATTTTGAAAAGTATGGAAGTTAGACAAATTCTTAAAAGATGTTAATTGAGTTTGATCAATATAAAAAAAATGTTTTTCATTTTGCCATTGTTCATTTAATGTTGTGGTAACTTCTACCAAAGCTGTTTTTTCAATTAATGATAAATCTGACTCAATATAGGCAAGCGTAATATGACCAATAAAGGGTCTTGTTTTTTGAATACCCATTCCTGTGACCATTTCATTATTATAAAAATGATCCCTAAAATGTAAAATGCTATTGTATTCGAATGGATCATCAAAAACGCCCAAAATCCCAATGGCATTTCCAAAAATTCCTAATCCAATCATTTTCATTCTAAGTGTTTTATGATCAGATACACTTTTATAAGTTTTCAATAATTTATTTAAATAATCTGGATAAATTTCAGTCAACCCTTTTTCTGTAATATTTAAATCGTATCTAGTGTTGGATAAGGCGTTTCCAATGGTTTGGTGAAAACTATTTTCAGGTAATAAATAAATTTTTCCATGAATTTCAATGCTAGTTTTTTCTTGTAACAATATCATTAGTTTTTCTTGTGTATCTACTAACTGTTGACTTAATAAAACATTTTTTTCATGTTGTTGTAACATACTAATCATTCCAAATCCATAATAGGGTAGTGCAACCCATTCATTATTTTCAAATGAAAAATTATTAGCCGCCTTTACATGGTTGGCTTTATAAACCTGTTGTTCATAAGTTAATTCTTTCCATTGTTTATAATGGTAATCAATATAGTTTAAGTCGGTAATGGGTACTGCACTTTCTGGTATCATACTAGTATGTATTTTCGTTGTAACTAATGTAGTGAGGTATTTCAAGGGTTTTTCTACCTTTCACAAAACTTTTAGTTACTGTTGGTATATTGTCAATTAGCTTAACAAAAATAATATCTGCATTTTTGCCAATTTCTAGGGATCCTGTAAACTTATCAATACCAACAGCTAATGCGGGATGTAAAGTGGCTAATTTTACACTATCTACTAATGTTAAATCATGTTCAAAATATAATTTAAATATAGAATGTAAAATTGCAGGTGGATAATAATCAGAACATAAACTAGTTACATATCCATTTAAAATAGCGTCTTTTATATTTAAATTACCTGTTAATGAGCCTCCTCTTAAAACATTAGAAGCGCCACCAACAACATGCATATTATTTTCCTTTGCATAAGCAGCAGTTTCCATATTGATTGGAAACTCACAAATACTAACTCCTAATGCGCTCATTTCATCAATTTTTTCAATGGTATCATCGTCATGTGAGGCTACTGATATTCCTTTTTGCAATGCCAATTGGATAAGTTGGTTCATCTTATCACCTTTAATATTAAGTCTACTTGTTTTTTCTTCAAAATCTTGAAGTGCTTGTTCTTCAGTTTTGCCATTTTTGATACTTACTTCCATAAATACTTCCTTAGTATATTGGCCTTGACCAGGAGTATGATCCATTACACTTAACATTTGAATGTAACCCTTATTTATAAAATCAATACATTGATCATAAGCATCTATCCCGGTGATTTCAAATCTTAAGTGAATTTTATTGTTAATTAAAGTATCCCCACTTATTGCTTTAAAAATGGTATCATATACTTGCTGTCTTGAATATTTGCTTCTTGATCCATATTCAGCTGTTTTGTAACCTAAGTGAAGAGAATGATATACAGTTGTAAATCCACATCCATTCATTTTACGCTCTAATTCTCTGAATGCCACATTGATTGGCATATCAGCCCCTGGTCTAGGAATTATTTCGGCCTCTAAAGCATCAGTATGAATATCAATAATACCCGGTAAAATATATTGACCATGTGCATCTATGATATCTTCTTCTAAATTGGGATCATAATCATAGTCTTCCATTTTCCCAATGTCTACTATGTTTTTTCCTACTACAGATATATATCCGTTTTCAATGATTTGCGTGGGAGTCACAATTTTGCCATTTGCAATGGTAAAGCAGTTTTCCATAATATATTAGTTTACAATTATTCCTTTATCTAAATGAATACGTCTATTAACCAAATTATCTAATGTAAATTCATCGTGTGAAATACAAATTATTGTTGTTCCTAATTTTTTTAGTTCCAACAACATTTCTATTACCACATTTTTTGTAGCTGGGTCTAATGAGGCTGTTGGCTCGTCAATTAGTAATAATCTTGGCGGATCAATAATCGCCCTAGCTACATTTATTCTTTGTTGTTCACCCCCACTAAAAGTTACAGGAAAACCTGACCAAAGCGATTCTGATAAACCCAATGCTTTTAAAATATGCATTGCTTTTTCAGTAGCTAAATTATCCTCATATCCTTTTTTTAGTAAAGGTTGGGCAACTATTTGAAGGGCAGAAACCCTTGGTATTACACTCAAAAATTGTGCACAATAAGTAATTTCATTTTTTCTTAAATGTAAAATTTCATAATCATTTGCTTTTACTATATCAACTATGCCTTCTTTTGTATTAAAAAGTATTTGTCCACCATCACTTAAATAGGTTCGATATAAACATTTCATTAAACTTGATTTACCAGAACCACTTTTCCCAGTTAATCCAATAATTTCCCCTTCATTTACAGTAAAATTTACATCCAGTAAAGCTTCAATTTTTTTACCTTGCAAAATATGCATGGTAAAAGATTTGGTTAATTTTTTTATTTCTAAAATTGGATGCATATTATAAAATTGAGCTTACTAATAATTGAGTGTAAGGATGTTGAGGATCTTGTAAAATTTGATCGGTTAAACCTTGCTCTACAATTCTTCCATTTTTCATAACCATCGTTCTGTCTGTTAGCATTCTTATCACTGATAAATCATGAGATACTACAATCATAGCCACCCCCATTTCTTGTTGTAATTCTCTAATTAAGTCTAATACTTTTGCCTGAACTGAAACATCTAAACCAGTTGTAACCTCATCTAAAAAAAGCAATGGAGGTTGATTTGCTATGGCTTTAGCAATTTGAACTCTTTGTTGCATACCACCACTAAAATGTGCTGGAATGTCGTCTAAACGTAAAACTGGTACTTCTGTTTTTTCTAAAAGATGGGAAGCAGTATTTCTAATATTGTTTACATTATAATGGCCTGCCATAATTAATTTTTCAGCAATATTTCCTCCAGATGTAAATTTAAAATTTAAACCATCTCTTGGATTTTGATATACCATACCCATTAAATGATTTCGAATAGCTCTCTTAGATTGATTACTCTCATTTAAAATATTTTTCCCCAAATAAGGTGCTTTATTAAATAATACATTTCCGCTACTATGTTCTAAATCAAAATAGAGCATCTTTACAATAGTACTTTTCCCAGATCCACTTTCTCCTACAATACCCAATACTTCACTTGGATATAAATCAAAATCAATATTTGCACATGCTACAATTGCATTTGTTTCTGGACAAATGTTTGATTCAAATTGAGGCCCAGTTTGATGAATAGAATTATTATTTGGTGCACCATATATTTTGGTTAACCCTTCTACTTTTAACAACCAATTTTCACTATTATGCCTCATTTTCCAATTTATTTAAATAATCATTTTCGTGTTGAATTGGTGTTTCTTTACTAGCCAATTTATCTAAGAAATTACTATCATTAATCACATAATGCTTGGATCCATCATCATAATACAATTCATCTAAAAATGCTTTTTTGTAGCCAGTTCTAAAACATGGGGTTCCTTTAAAATCTTCAATATGAAACTTAACGTCTTCGAATTCTAAAGGTTCCACTTTTGTATACGGAGGGACTGCATACAATCGCTTTTCTCTTCCAGCTCCAAATAAATGAATAGCTTCAGAGTTATTTAAATTAGGAATATCCCATCTAGGAATTGGAGAAGGTGCCATAATATAACGACCATTTACTTTCACGGGATAACCAGCACCAAGCATGATATCACCATGTCGTACAAATTGTTCATACAAGGAAACCCACATTTTTGCATAATCAGCTTCACCATGCATTTGCCTAGTTTTGTTTTCATATCTTTCCACACTTCTCAAAGGTTCTGGTTGTGGAACTTGGTATACAAAAATTTGATCTTTACTTAATTTCTCTTCAGTGATTCTATGTCTAGTTTGAATGATCGTAGCTTTTTTAGTGTCTAATGTAGTTTCAACACCAGTCATGGTTTGTACAAAATTGCGCAAATTACAAGCATTAACACTTGCATCACTTCCTTGATCAATAATTTTAAAAATATCTTTAGGCCCAATAATAGCAAGTGTTACATGCAGACCACCTGTTCCCCAACCTCGAGCAATTGGCATTTCGGGAGAAGAGTAAGGTACTTGATATCCAGGAATAGAAATTGCTTTTAGTAGCTTTCTTCTAATTTCACGTTTAGTAGCTTCATCAATAAATGCAAATCTATATTGGGTTGAAAATTTATTTTCTTGTATCATAATATCTTATTTCGCTTATTACTTTTTTCTTTCAATTGCTTCTCTTACATTATTTAAGCTAGACTGAAAAGTAACATAGTGCGGCAGTTTTAAATGATTAGTGAAACCCATTGCTTCAATTCCTTCGCTATGATACAATACAAATTCTTGATCATTTGCAGGTAAGCTTGGATCCGGATTACGTAAGGTAGTGTCTAAAATACCCATGCAAATTACTTTAGTATCATTTTGTCCAAAACATAAACCATATCCAATTGAAAAAAGAGCAACACCATCGTCATTTGTTTTTTTAGTTTCGGTAATCATTTCAGCTTCAGTTACTTCAATTGCACCAATATATCTAATGCGACCACTTGGATCTTTTATACGCACAGGAACGGTACCATATCTTAATTCTCCAACAGTAGGATGAACAGATCCAAATCCACGCATGCTACTATATCCCATACTCATTAATGCACCTGTTTCAGAACGGGCCATCATTTGTAATCTAGCAGACCTTGGAGCAGGAAAACGAATAGCTTCTCTTGTGATATCTACTAATTTTCGATCTTCCGTTTCATTTCCCTTTTGTATTAATCCATCTTTATTTAAAATATCTATAACCTTGTCATGATGACTTATTTCAGTCAAATTATTTTTGTCAATTTTTCCTTCAAATGTTTTTAAAATGGATTTAATATCTTCTGAAGTTTCAATTGCTTTTTTTACATCTAATATTCTTTGAGAATAATCCATAGAAGGACCCAATATTTGTCCTCCTGGAATTTCTCTAAATGAGGCAGAGATTTTTCTTCTAATAAACATCTCTCTTGTATTCAATGTTTCAGAAACAAATCTTCTTTCCAAAGTTGTTCTGTAGGCTCTTAATATAAATGCAGCTTCCAATAAATCACCCTCTGCTTGTTTAATCGCAATTGCAGCATATTCAGGAGTATATAAACTTCCTTCACTCATCACTTTTCCAACAGCTATTCTAAGCTGTGAAACAATTTGACTAATTTCCAATGGAGAAGTTGCCTCTTTTAAACGATAAAAATCCAATAATGCTAATGAATTTTCTATTGCGTCCGCACCACCTTTTACAGCAAAATATCCCATATTAATTTTTATTAAATATTTCTATTGCAATACTTCTTGGTATGGAAATAATATTTTCAAAACTATCTGTAAGTATAAGATCAATTCCTAGTGGAAATTCAGTATTTATATTTTTAAGCATTACTATATTTTGAATGTCTAAACCACTGACAAATACACTTTTTATTTCTTGAATACCAGGTCCTTGTAATCTTAACTCATAATCATATTCGAAATCAACATGATTACTTAATGATTTTACCATTACAATAACTGTAGCATTTTTTTCAGGATAGGAAAGTTCTCCAATTTTACATTGCATTAATTCATTAGAAAGGTCTTTGCTGCCATTTAAGAATAAATAATCAGCTTTATTTATTTCCGCTATTTCAGCGTTGGTATTTAAATGAATATAATTTTCAACATCGTTTTCATAAGATGTTTTAGAAAGAAAACTTGTATTATTATCAAATAGTGATAAAGCAATTAATGCATTGGTGTATGAAAAAGATGCAGGTTGACTTAGATTCACTTTTTCAAATGAATAGGTGGTTCCAGGGTAACTAAAGGCATTAAGTAATACCCTAAAGGCTGATTGTGCGTCAAAAATAATATCAAATGCGGTTTCTTTTATCATATTAATCTTGTTCCATAATTTTAAAATCAACCTTTGTTTTTAAAATTTGATTATACTCTTCCATTTGATTTTTAATCAAAATAACTTTCTCATTTTCAATAAATGTTGATACCTGTTTTTGCATAGGATGTTCATTTAAATTCATGATAGCATCTAAAATAGCAATACAATAAGCTCTTTGAGGAACATCGCCCATACAATAGCCGTATCCTATTTGCCCATCTATATTTAATTGACATTCAGTAATTAAAACTTCTCCTAAATAAAAAGGTTGAAAATCTATTGAATCTTCTGCTTGAACCATTGTCATTGCCAATTTTGGCGCAATAATTGTTTCAATAGTTAAATTAGGCTCCAAGTTGGATACAAATTCAACTAAATTATCTTGGGAACAATTACATAAAACTTCATCTATACCCATATTCATGATTACTATGCTTTTAAAAGTCAAGTTCTTAAAGTTATATAACCTATATTATCTGAATATTAACTTATCCAAAATTTAATACTAAGACAACACGACTTTTCTTGTATAAAGTTTAGAATTCTTTTTCTTAGTATTTATTTATGCCAATTTTAACTATTATATCAATCAATACCTGGAAAGGAGAAGACGCTTATGATATAAGAATGGAGTATTTGAGAAAACAATTACTTTCTTTGAATCCGGACATAATTTTAATGCAAGAATGTTTCGAAGCACCTTCAATTGAAAAAGATACAATAAGTTATATAAATCAAGCTTTCAATTATCATTTGGATTATATACAAGCAAGAGAAAAGTTCCGATCATTTGAAGGGTTTCCAGTGCATAGTTTTTCTAATATGGCAGTTTTAAGTAAACTCCCAATATTAAATAGCTATCATTATCCATTACCAATGTCTGATGGCGATTATATGAGATTTGGACAAGAAATTGAGTTTTTTCTTGAAAATGGAAAAACAGCTATTTTGACAAATGTTCATCTTACACATCTGAACCAGAAAGAGTTGGTAAGAATGGAACAAATTAAAAAAATTACGGAAAGAGTAAAGCTAAATACGACTAAACTAAATATAATTGGTGGTGATTTTAACACAACATTTTATTCTTCAGAAATTCAATATTTTATCAAGGAGCTTAATGCAATAGAAACTTTTTCTCATTTAAATCCAAATACAAAACATAGCACATTAGTTGAAGGGCAGCTTAAAGGAGTTGATATAGGAGTTGATTTCATATTTTTAAATAATACTTTAAGACAATTTAAATTACAACAAGCAAAAACTTGTATCAATGAGCCTATACCTACTCAATATGGATTTGCAAGTGATCATTTTGGAATGTTATTAAAAATTGAATATGCCTAAAGGAAGTATATTTTATATAGTTGGATCTTCAGGAG
>DAIUEC010000081.1:0-585 GCA_036845345.1 Sediminibacterium sp. | reverse complement strand
GGTAAGGATTCGATAATAAATCAAATAAAAACTAAATTAACTTTTGAAAATAAATTTGTATTTGCAAAAAGATTCATTACTAGACCTAATGTAGATGGAAATGAAATTCATATTTCGTTAAGCAAAGAAAGTTTTGAAAATAGGTTAAATAAAAATTTATTTGCACTTCATTGGGAAGCACATGATAATTTATATGGAATTGGAATTGAGTTAGAGTATTGGATTGACAATGGATACAATGTAATTGTTAATGGTTCGAGGGAATATCTAGAAGTAGCAAAAACAAAATATCCAAAACTTAAAGCAATTTTAATTGATGCTGAAAAATCCGTTATTTATGAAAGGCTCATTGGTAGAAAAAGAGAATCGAAAGATTTAATCGAAGAAAGAATAAACCGAAATAATAGGTTTCAAAACATGAAATTTGATATAGTTATAAAAAATGAATCCACTATTGAAACAGCAGTGGATTCACTTTTATTTTATATCAACAAAACTATTACTGTTTAACCTGAATTATTTTCGTTACAACAGGATGTGTTTCTGGAGTATTTACTGCATTTAAAACACTAAATTTCCAATCAA
>DAIUEC010000080.1:0-10021 GCA_036845345.1 Sediminibacterium sp. | reverse complement strand
ATTTAATATTAGTTTTCCGAAGCGTTAAAAGTTTTTTCAATCCATTCGGCCATTGCGTCAATGAGCACTGTATTTTCCTGTTCATTACCTACCGTAATACGAACAGAATCAGCGCAATTTGGCAAACTAGAACGATCTCTTACTATAATACCTTTTGAACATAAATACCTATACATGTCAGAGGCATGTGGAATTTTAACCAATAGAAAGTTTGTATCAGAAGGATATACTTTTTCAACATAAGGCATTGACTGAATCACTTCGGCCAAAGCAATACGCATTTCCACTAAATGCTGAATCATATCATTCACTTGCCCCACTTCCTCTAATGCTTTTAACACCAACTCCTGCGCTACCAAACTGATATTATAAGGCGCTTTTACTTTGTTTAAATAACCTACAATAGGCTCACTCGCAAAACACATCCCAACTCTCAATCCTGCCAATCCCCAAGCCTTGCTTAAAGTTTGTAGTACCACTAAGTTTGGATAGTCTTCCAAAGATTGTACAAAGGATTTTTGTTTGGAGAAATTGATATAAGCTTCATCCACAACTACTAATCCATTAAAATGATTTAAAATCGTTTCGATATCAATTCTATCTAATGAATTTCCTGTAGGATTATTAGGTGAACAAATCCAAATGATTTTTGTGTTTTCATTCACTAATTGCTCGATATGCGCCACATTTAATTGAAAGTCGGGCAGTAAAGGCGTAGATTGAATGCCTACATTATTAATATTGGCACTTACTTCATACATTGGATAAGTAGGCGGACAAATAATAATATTGTCTTTCCCTGGTTCACAAAAAGCACGAAATAATAAATCAATAATTTCATCACTTCCATTGCCTAAAAAAATTTGTGAGGTAGGTACTTTTTTGATGAATGCTAATTTTTCTTTAATCTCTTTTTGATATGGATCAGGATATCTATTATACCATTTTGTCAAAGGAGAACCTAAACTGTTCTCATTGGCATCTAATAATATGCTTGCCTCACCGCTAAATTCATCTTTTGCAGAAGAATAGGGCTTTAAGTTTTCTATGATGGGTCTTACTATTTTTTTAATATCAAATTGCATATCCTACATTTTTGATTTAATATCATTTAATCTTACTGCTACTGCATTTCCATGCGCGTCCAAACTTTCGGCATTGGCCATTTCCATTACTGCTTGGCCAATATTGATCAAGCCACGCTCAGTTAATTGTTGGAAGGTAATTTTTTTCACAAAACTATCTACACTTACTCCACTGTATGCATGTGCATAACCATTGGTGGGTAAAGTATGATTCGTTCCGCTTGCATAATCACCTACTGATTCAGGCGAATAATTACCTATAAAAACCGATCCGGCATTGGTTACTTTTTCAGCAATAATTTCGGCGTTTTCGATAGATAATATTAAATGCTCTGGCGCATATTGATTCACTAATAACAATGCATCAGCAATATTGTTCAAAATAATAGCTTTTGAATTAGCCAATGCTTTAGACGCTAACTCTTTTCTGCTTAATTGCTCCAATTGTATCGCTAATTCAGCTTGTACATTTTCCACTACTTTTTCATTACTAGCCACCAACAACACTTGACTATCTGCGCCATGCTCGGCCTGTGATAATAAGTCTGCAGCTACAAAGGAAGGGATTGCTGCATCATCGGCCCATACACAAACTTCACTAGGTCCTGCAGGCATATCAATAGCCACGCCTGCTTGTTGTACCAATTGTTTAGCTGCAGTTACATACTGATTACCTGGCCCAAATATTTTATTCACTTTAGGAATCGTATCCGTGCCATAAGCCATTGCGGCAATAGCCTGCACTCCTCCAATGGTATATATATGTGTAACCCCTACAAGTGTTGCCGCATAAATGATAGCGGGGTGAATATTACCTTCATTATCATTTGGAGGCGTACACAAAATAATTTTTTTGCAGCCTGCAATTTTTGCAGGTATCCCCAACATTAATACAGTTGAAAACAAAGGTGCGGTTCCTCCTGGAATATAAATACCAACAGTTTCAATTCCTACCGATTTTCTCCAACACCAAACACCCGGCATCGTTTCAATGCGTTCCATTTTTTGTAACTGTGCCTGATGAAACTTTTCGATATTTCCTTTAGCTAATTGTATTGCTGCTTTTAAACTTGCAGACAATTTAGTTTCTGCATTGGCCTTAATATCTTCGTTTAATTCAATGGATTTTAATTGCACTTTATCAAAGTCATTCGTATACTGCAATACGGCAGCATCTCCGCTTAAACGCACATCTTCAATAATAGCCTGAACCCTCGGCAATAATTCTTGCGCATCAAAGCTTGGCCTTGCCAAAAGCGATGCCCAATTTTTTTGTTCAGGTTGATTATACACTTGAATCATTATAAAATCATTTTTTCAATTGGGATTACTAAAATTCCTTCTGCTCCTGCATTTTTTAATTGCTCAATAATTTCCCAAAAATCACTTTCTGCAATTACACTATGAACACTACTCCAACCTGGCGAAGCCAATGGCAATACTGTTGGACTTTTCATGCCAGGCAACAACGCAATTATTTTTTCTAATTGATCATTAGGTGCATTCAATAAAACGTATTTATTTTTCTTTGCCTTTTTAACAGACTCCATACGGAACAATAAACGCTCCAATATTTGTTGTTGTTCAGCAGAAAAATTTTTGTGCTTAATTAAAACAGCTTGAGATTTTAAAATAGTATCCGCTTCTTTCAAGCCATTCATAAACAAAGTAGATCCACTACTTACTAAATCACAAACTACATCTGCCAGGCCAATGCCGGGCGCAATTTCAACACTTCCGCTAATCTCGTGTACCTCTGCATTTATCTTATGCTCATCTAAATACCTTTGAACTAAAACAGGATAACTAGTGGCTATTTTTTTACCTTCTAAAAATGCAGGCCCCGTAAACTCTTCATTTTTACGTACCGCAAAGCTCAAACGGCATTTTCCAAAACCTAATTCATACGCCACTTCTACCTTCTTTGCTTTTTCATACACAACGTTTTCACCCACAAAGCCAATGTCCGCTACTCCATCTTCCACATATTGAGGAATATCATCGTCTCTTAAAAAGAAGAGTTCTAATGGAAAATTAGTGGCATCTGCTTTTAATTTGTTTACCCCATTGCCGATATCAATACCACATTCCTTTAACAAACGCATGGAGTCCTCGTTTAATCTTCCTGATTTTTGAATCGCTAACTTTAATCTCATAATTTCTAGTTATAAATATTGCCTTAAATAAATTAAAAGGGCTTACTGTTTAGTAAGCCCTTTGGTTAAATATAGTTACATACCTACACACCCATAGCTTACCCTTTGGATAGCAAATGATGATGATGGATATGGTTGTTTAAATTCATGGAACAAATTTACAACCCTTTTATAAAATACCCAACAAAAAAGGGAAATTTTGCCTAATTTGGGGCAATTACGATTACAATTACTCAACAAACAATTGTTTTTATGCGCTTGCTTACCCTAACCGCACTATTATCTTTAATGTCATTGTCCTTTTGTGCTCAAAAAGAAGCACCAAGTACAACTGCAGTTACTCCTACTCCAACCACTCCAACAAGTCCTACTACTCCAGTAGTTACAGATACTACCAAAAAATTAGTATGGTCCGACGAGTTTAATACCGGTACAAGACCCGACACAACTAAATGGGCTTATAATATTGGAACTGGACAAGGGGGCTGGGGAAACAATGAATCAGAATATTATACTTCCGATTCAACCAACGCGCGCATCGAAAATGGAAGTCTGGTAATTGAAGCAAGAAAAGAAAATAAAGGAGGAAAATTTTATACATCAGCGCGTATGTTAACGCAAGGTAAAGCTACATGGACATATGGCCGATTTGAAATTCGTGCAAAACTTCCAAAGGGCTTAGGAACTTGGCCTGCAATTTGGATGTTAGGTGACAATATAAATACAGTTGGTTGGCCAACTTGTGGCGAGATAGATATTATGGAAGAAGTTTGGAAAGAGGCCGAAGTAATTAATTGGTCTGCACATTCTAAATTATTAAACTGGACATTGGGTACTCAAAAAACGTATAAAACTTCCATTCCTGGTGTTACAGATGATTATCATATTTACACATTAGATTGGAGCAAGGATCTAATAAAATTTTATGTAGATGGTACGCTTTACTATACTGTTGCTAATGATGGAAGAGGCACGGACTATTATCCATTTGTTGCACCACAATTTTTATTATTAAACCTTGCTATTGGTGGGAATATGGCAGGAAATACCATTGATGATAGTATTTTTCCGGTAAGAATGTTAGTGGATTATGTACGTGTTTATCAATAATTTAAAATCGAAAAAATGTTGAAATATTTTTATTGCTTAGGCCTTTTATTTTTAGCGAATATTACATTGCAAGCTCAAAATGCAAACTTGTTAATTGGCACTTATACCAAACAAGGTAGTCAAGGAATTTATGTATTTAATTTTGATACCGCTACTGGAAAATCAATTGAATTGAGCCACACCGATAGTATTTCTAATCCTGAATTTTTAACGATTACGAAAGATAAAAAATTTGTTTATGCTGCAAATGAAGACAAAAATGGAATGGTTTCTGCATTTGCTTTGAATGGAAATAAACTTAACTTATTACAACAAAAATCAGTTAAAAGTGCAGACCCTTGTTATATTAGCCTAAGTCCCGATGAACACAATATCGTGGTTGCCAATTACACAGGTGGAAGCATCACTCAGTTTCATCGTTTTGCAGATGGACTTATTTCAAATGCGCAGCAATTTATTCAACATGAAGGTCAAAGTGTAAATGTAAAAAGACAAGATAAAGCACATGTGCACGGTGCCTTTTTTTCTCCAAAAGGGGATTTTTTATTGACCCCAGATTTAGGCATGGATGAGGTTTTTATTTATCCTTATTCCAATACCTCATCTACCCCATTAGATATTAAAAATGTTAAGAAGATTAAATCTAATCCTGGTGCAGGTCCTCGCCATTTGGCTTTTTCTAAATCAGGCAAATATTTATATGTTTCGGAAGAATTAACTGGCAGTATTAGTGTTTACAATTTTAACAATGGGCAGCCTATTTTTTTACAACAAGTAAGTACGCATCCTGAAACGTATAAAGGAGAACCAGGCACTGCGGACATTCATGTATCACCCAATGGTCAATACATTTATGTGAGCAATAGAGGCGATGAAAATAATATTGCAAAATTTCCGATTTTGTCGAATGGGAAATTAGACGAAAAGCAAATGAAGCTTTTTTCTACCCTAGGGAAAAGACCAAGAAATTTTAATATCAGCCAGGATGGAAATTGGTTATTGGCAGCCAATCAAGACACCGATAATATTACCGTTTTTAAAATTAATAAGCAAACTGGAGACTTAACAGATACCGGCAATACGATACATGTTTCTATGCCAGTATGTGTATTGTTTTTTTAGTACTGCTATTTTTGTTCAAACCAGACTGGATCATTGGAAGGACCTTCAGGGCACATGTAATTAATAAATAACTCTGCCCCTATTTCAATTTTATGCAAGGTCTTAATGGTAATGGTTTGATGTTCAAAATCCATATCATAGGAGCAATTTGGATTATTGGAGTGATTGTATATGGAAATATATCCTAATGCAACAGCGGCCATTTTACTATCCTCCCCCCACTCAAAAATATAATCGTACAATAAAGTTTGCTCTAGTTTTTCTCTTTCCGAAGCTGACACTACAATAACTGGGGCAATCTCAATGACAGTGTGTGCAGGGATGGGCTCGGTTGTAAACACCCCGCGCCCCCGATTATTAGATGAAGCAATTGTTAAGAATGGAAGAATCATGGCCTAAATATAGGGCATCCTTAGGATTTTTATTAACTTGCACCCCATGTCAGATGAATTAAAAATAGAAGAAGTTAATTTATCAGAAACTTTCTTAGAAGTACTAGCCAAAAATGACGAAACACTTTTAAGAGAATTTTTGGATGAGCAAAATATTAGTGATGTAGTTGAACTGGTGAATGAATTCCCAGAACAAGAAGCTTCCATCATTGATCATATGACTGTGCACCGTGCTGTAAGTGTATTTAAGATTCTGGACATTAACCAACAAAAAGATATCATTAAAGAATTGCCCGCACGTAAAACGGCTAAAATTCTGAATGAGTTACCTCCCGATGACCGAACCGACTTTTTGGAGGAATTACCTAAAGCGGCAATACGAGATTTGATTAAATTATTAGATCCCGAAGAACGCAAAATTACTTTATCATTACTAGGATATCCTGAGGATAGTGTAGGACGTTTGATGACTCCCGACTATGTATATGTTTACGAATATTATACAGTTGCGCAGGTATTGGCAAATATCCGTAAGTACGGAAAAAAATATGAAACCATTGATGTAATCTACATCATTGATCAAAATGGATGTTTAATTGATGACATCAGAATTAGAGATGTGTTAATTGAACAACCTGAAGCCATCATTAAAGATATTTTAGACGGAAGATATGTTGCATTAAATGTTTACGATGATCAGGAACATGCAAGTCAGGTTTTCAAAATGAATAACCGAACTGCCATTCCAGTTGTCGATGATAATAATGTATTGTTAGGTATCGTAACCATCGATGATATCCTTTGGGTTGCGAACGAAGAATTTTCTGAGGATATGCAAAAAATGGGAGGTACCGAAGCTTTGAACGAACCCTATTTGGATATTTCATTAACCAAACTTTTTAAGAAACGTATTACTTGGTTGGTGATTTTATTTTTAGGTGAAATGTTTACTGCAACTGCCATGGGTTATTTTGAAGGTGAAATACAAAAAGCAGTGGTATTAGCCTTATTTATTCCATTGATTTTATCAAGTGGTGGTAACTCAGGATCACAAGCTTCCACCCTTATTATTCAAGCTATGTCGGTTGGGGAAATTACGATTGAAGATTGGTGGAGAATTTTAAGAAGAGAATTAATAAGTGGTTTATTACTAGGAACCGTTTTAGGAATTATAGGATTTTTTAGAATTATTATATGGCATGCCATTAAGCCAGGATTTTATGGCGCACATCCTTACTTGGTTGCCTTTACCATTGGATTTACTTTATTAGGGGTGGTAATATGGGGAACCATTGCAGGATCGATGTTGCCAATCGTGCTTAAAAAATTAGGCGCCGATCCGGCAGCTTCTTCTGCACCATTCGTAGCAACACTTGTGGACGTAACAGCGTTAATTATTTACTTTAGCGTAGCAATGTTGACACTTAGCGGGACACTATTATAATCATACTATTATAATCTTACTATTATAATCTTACTGTTATAATGCTACAATGATAACTGCGCTTGCAAAACTTTTTTAACCGAGCTATCCCATTCTTCTTTAGTGATACTTAGGATAATTGAATCTCTTCGCGAACCATCAGGTTTTGGCAAATGACTTCTTAAAACGCCTTCCACAGTACATCCTATTTTTTGCATTGCTGCAATACTTCTTTTGTTATTGTTGTCCGCACGAAACTCTACTCTTTTAAAATTCATTTTTTCAAAAGCAAATTGTAATAATAAATATTTACAATGTTGATTTAATCCTGTTCCCCATACTTTTTTACTATACCAGGTATAGCCTAATTGAGTGGTTTCAAATCCCAGTTGAATATCATAAAATCTTGTACTACCCACATAGGAATTGGATGTTTTATCAAATACAATAAAAGGGTAGGAATTTTTATCATTTCTTCCTTGAATGGCTGTTTCAATATATCCTTTTAAGTCCTCGGGCTTTTGAATAGCCACCAAGGAAAATTGCCATAATTCAGGTTCATTTTGCACGTATTGAACAAGCTGTTCTGCATCCGAAATCGTTATAGGTCTTAAAATAACGCGTTCATCTTCCAAAACATAGTCTTTTGTGAAATCAAATTGGCTGTTTGTTGACATACATTAAAATATTAATGTTTATTTTTGCTCAAATTATTGAATTTAACTCAAATCAAATATTATGTGTGGAATTGTAGGATATATTGGCCATAGAGAAGCATACCCGATTGTATTAAAAGGTTTAAAGCGTTTGGAATATCGTGGATATGACAGTACCGGTGTAGCCATTATCCAAGAAGGCAATTTACAAGTACATAAAAAGAAAGGGAAAGTGGCAGAGTTAGAGGAGGCTGTGGTTGGAAAAAACATGCATTCTCATATTTGTATTGGGCATACACGTTGGGCAACGCATGGTGAACCATCTGACCGAAATGCACATCCGCATTTATCAAATAATGGTCGTTTAGCCATGTTGCATAATGGAATTATTGAAAACTATGCACAAATCAAACAAGAGTTAACAAGCAAAGGATACACTTTTAAAAGTGATACGGATACCGAAGTTTTATTGAATTTTATTCAAGACATTCAAGACAATAATAAAAGTAATTTAGAAGAAGCATTACGTATTGCCTTAAAAAGAATTGTGGGTGCTTATTGTATTTTATTAATTGATCAAGACGATCCTGAAACCATTATCGCTGCACGTAAAGGAAGTCCATTGGTAATTGGTATTGGAAAAGGAGAACACTTTTTAGCAAGTGATGCCTCTCCTATTATTGAATACACAAAGGAAGTAGTTTATGTAAATGATTATGAGATTGCAATTGTAAAAGCCGATGAGTTAATCTTAAAGAATTTAGGAAACGAAAAGCAAACTCCATTCATTCAAAAATTAGATATGGAATTAGCAGCAATTGAAAAAGGCGGCTATGACCATTTTATGTTGAAAGAAATTTTTGAACAACCAGATACTATTTTTGACTGTTTAAGAGGACGTTTATTACATGAGCAACAACAAATTGTAATGGCAGGTGTTGACAATCACATTGAAGCTTTAACTAAGGCTTCAAGAATTATGATTGTTGCCTGTGGAACAAGCTGGCACGCTGGTTTGGTGGCTGAATATATGATTGAAGAATTATGTCGCATTCCTGTTGAAGTAGAATATGCATCTGAATTTAGATACCGTAACCCAGTGATCCATCCTGGTGACGTAATCATTGCTATTTCACAAAGTGGAGAAACGGCAGATACCTTGGTTGCATTAGAAAGTGCGAAAGAAAAAGGTGCCTTTATATTTGGTGTCGTAAACGCGGTTGGTAGTAGTATTGCGCGTTTATCTCATGCAGGCGCCTACACACATGCAGGTCCAGAAATTGGAGTGGCAAGTACAAAAGCATTTACTGGTCAATTGGCTGTGTTGAGTATGATGGCATTAAAGATGGCCAAAGCAAAAGGCAGTATCAGCGATGAGCGTTATGTTCATTTAGTGAATGAATTGGCATCGGTACCAGAAAAAGTAAAAGAAATTTTAGCAGATACTTCAAAAATTGAAAGTATCGCACAACAATACAAAGGTGCATCTGACTTTTTATATTTAGGACGTGGATACAATTTCCCTATTGCATTAGAAGGTGCTTTAAAATTAAAAGAGATCACTTATATCCACGCAGAGGGTTATCCAGCTGCCGAAATGAAGCATGGTCCAATTGCTTTAGTAGATGAAAATTTACCAGTGGTATTTGTAGCTACAAAAGATATGTATTACGAAAAGGTAGTTTCGAATATTCAAGAAATTAAAGCAAGAAAAGGACAGGTAATTGCTGTTGCAACCATTGGCGACTCCGTACTTCCAACCATGTCGGACAATATTATGTTTGTGCCAGATATTGACGAAGTAATTGCTCCATTATTAAGTGTCATCCCTTTACAATTATTAAGTTACTACGTTGGTATCTACAAAGGAATTGACGTGGATAAGCCAAGAAACTTAGCAAAGTCTGTAACAGTGGAATAGTATGGAAGGGTTGAGTTTGGTTTGAGTGATTTACGACCTGATTTAGGTGGTGTAATTATCACTTGTCGTCCTCCCTTCGGTCGGACTTCATCCCGTAATAGAATGTATGTTGTCAAAGAAAGTGGACAGTTTAGTTGTAGAGAGTTTCGTTGTTTA
>DAIUEC010000079.1:4015-10084 GCA_036845345.1 Sediminibacterium sp. | reverse complement strand
TCATTTGATGGCGCAAAATTCCATTAAAATATTGACAGAAAAAAAAGGAGTTAGTCTTAGAGGTTTATCTGTTCCAAATGCAAATGTAATTTGGGCTAGTGGAAGCAAGGGGACGATTGCAAAATCTATTGATGGAGGCACAAATTTTGAATGGACACAAGTTAAAGGATATGAAAATAGAGATTTTAGATCTATTCATGCATGGGATGATAAAGAAGCTATTATAGCTGCAATTGCAGCGCCAGCTGTAGTTTTAAAGACTACCGATGGAGGAATGAATTGGAATTTAGTGACCGAAATTTTGGATTCAAATATGTTTTTGGATGCAATTCATTTTAAAGATGTTGATAATGGATGGATTGTAGGAGACCCGATTGATAATAATATTTTTCTTTTACACACAAAGGATAAGGGGCAAACCTGGCAGGAGGTTGGTATTGATTATTTTAAAACCAATGTGAATGAGGGTGAGGCATTCTTTGCATCCAGTGGAACTAATATGGCTCATACAAAAGATGCTTTATTTATGGTGAGCGGTGGAATGTCAAGCAGGTTATGGATTAATGGTATTCCTACAAATATTCCAATGATACAAGGTGCAAAATCAACTGGTGCCAATAGTATTGCTATTGCACCTGATGAAAATAAAATGATTATAGTGGGTGGAGATTTTACAAAAGATACCCTTAGAAAAAATAATTATTTATGTTTAATTAAAAAGAAAAATAAAAATAATCAAACCGAATGGCAGCTTGAAAATAAATACCAAAATCCAAATGGATACCGATCCTGCGTAGAATTTATAGATAATAATTTGGTAGTTACTTGTGGAACTTCGGGAGTAGATATTTCAAAAAATGGAGGACAAAATTGGAATTTAATTTCGAATCAAAGCTTCCATGTGGTTCAACATCAACCCAATAAGAAAGCAGTATTTATAGCAGGTGCTGGCGGGAGAATCGGATATTTAAGTTTGGATTAAGGCCAACTATTTACTAGACCCGAAAATCTTATTTATTTGTTTTTTATATTCTAAAGCTTACCGTAACTTAGTAAATATGAAAAAGTATCAGGCAATTATATCTTTTGACATGGATGAGGAGTTTATGACTTTGGTGCCCCCGCATCGAACTTATATCAACTTTTTGCTGAACAAAGGGGTAATTGATAGTTATGCAGTGAGTATGGAAACACAGAATTCTTGGATTACCATCAATGCAAATACTAAAAAAGAGGTAAAAGACATACTTGAAAAGTCTCCATTAAGTAAATATTGGAGCTTTGAAATAGTGGAATTATTTGTTTATGATAGCCAATCTACAAGGCTTCCGGCGGTTCAATTAAATTAATTCAACTTTTTTTTGGGAGTTTACATTTTCCCCCTTATTTTTGCACTCCTCAAAAGGGAAAAAGGGAGCATAGCTCAGTTGGTTCAGAGCATCTCGTTTACACCGAGAGGGTCCGCGGTTCGAGCCCGTGTGCTCCCACAGAATAATCCTCAACATTTCTTAATAGTGTGTTGAGGATTTTTGTTTTAAGTCCTTTCTTCATTTTTGAACTATTTTTGAATTATGTCTGTATTCACAACTCCCCAAAAAATTATCATTACTTGTAATAAGTGGTTAGCGCCAGCTTTAAGATCCGAAGTAATAGGATTGGGTTTTGATGTGGATCGAGTATTTCAAACAGGTGTTGAATTAACGGGTACAGTAAATGATTGTATTCGTTTGAATTTAAATTTAAGATGTGCAAGTCAGGTAATGTATTCCTTGAAAACATTTATTTGTAATGATCCTGATGAGTTGCACCGAAATTTAGTGAATATCCATTGGGAAAAGATGATTAAGCCTGATGGTTATTTTTCAGTAATTAGCAATGTTTTTAATGATACTATTTCTACCAATTTATTTGCCAACCTGCGAGTAAAGGATGCAATAGTGGATAGAATGCGTGAGGTATCAGGGAAACGACCTTCAACTGGTTCTGAATTATCTGGAGCCGTGGTATATTTATTTTGGAAAAATGAAGAAGCTGAAATATTCTTAGATACTTCTGGTGATTCTTTGGCAAGACATGGTTATAGAAAGTTGCCAGGGAAAGCGCCCATGTTAGAGGCATTGGCTTCTGCTACTATATTATCTACTAAATGGAATAAGTTTGGCGCATTTGTAAATCCAATGTGTGGATCGGGTACGCTTGCTATTGAGGCTGCATTAATTGCAACCAAGCGAGCTCCTGGTTTATTAAGAAATAATTATGCCTTTATGCATTTACTTGGTTATGATAAAGCTGTTTATGAAAAAGAATTAATAATTATTGAAGAGCAGGTAAGGCATTTGCCTAACTTAACAATTATTGCTTCGGATATAAGTAGAGACGCAATTAAAATAGCTAAAATTAATGCATCCGTTGCTGGAGTAGAAGATTTAATTGATTTTCAGGTATGTGATTTTGAAGCTACTGAAATGCCTGAGCCTGAACAAGGTGCTATCGTAATGATTAATCCAGAATATGGTGAAAGATTAGGAGAGGAGCTTGAATTGGAAGCTACCTATGCGCGCATGGGTGATTACATGAAAAATAAATGCAAGGGCATGACTGGATATATTTTTACGGGTAATTTAGAGCTTGCTAAAAAAATACGCCTTAAGCCAAGTAGACGTATAGAATTTTTAAATGCAAAAATAGATTGCAGATTATTGGAGTATGAATTATATGCAGGTACTAAGAGGACTGATAAATTAGTACAATAAATAACGTTCAATTTCAATGCTCCAATTATTTACTTTTAATAGTTTATTTATTTGTTGAAGCCATTGTTGCAATGATAGTTCAAACAAATTTTCTGCATTGGGAATGCCTAGTAATAATGATAAATGATTATCTCCTGAAGGATTTGCATTGGTTGGATAGGGCTCCCACTTAAAATCTTTAGGATGAATATCTCGTATTAATTTTAATAATAAAAGTCCATTTAGTACTGCATCAAAATGATAGGGATTTATTACTTTAATTCTAATTCCTGTAGTAAGAAGCTGGGTGTTATTTTGAGTGATAGGCAATTTTAATATTTCAATTTTAAAATCCTCACTTAAGATATTTTGACAAACCATTTTAATCGCATCAATATTAAACCAGTCCGCTCCAATCCATTCAAAGGAATAAGTGGTACCGCGGCCTACAGATACATTCGTTGCTTCAAAAAAACATAATCCAGGATATAAAATATTCGCTTCTATATTTTGTAGGGCAGGCGAAGGGTTTGTCCATTTTACATTCCAGTCGAAGAATAAATTTTCTCTATTCCAATCACTACCATTATTATTCTTGCATTTTATAATTTCTAAATTAGCGTTCCAGTTTTGTGTTTTATTAAAATAGTTGGCTAATTCGCCAAGTGTACATTGATGTTTGATGGGGATATTAAAACGTCCAATAAAGCTTGATACATTTTCATGGAGCATGGGACCTTCGCAATTGCTTAAGTTGCCTCCCAATGGATTGGGTCTATCAAGTATAATAACTTTTTTATTGAATTTTGCTCCAGATTCTATCCAATAAGTCATGGACCATAAGTAGGTGTAAAATCGAGTACCTGCATCAGGTATATCAAATAATAGAATGTCAATGCCCTCTAAGTCCTGTTCCGAAGGCATAAATTTTTCTCCATATAAACTTGTAATTGGAAGGCCTGTTACATCATCAAATCCATCCTTAATAAATGCACCATCCGTAGCATTTGCTTTAATACCATGTTCTGGTGAAAAAAGTTTCACTACATTAAATCCTGCATTTTTTAATGCCAATCTACTTGAAATTCCAATATTCGTTGTTGCAGCATCATTTGTTAAAAATGCAATCTTTTTATCTTTCCAATTTGGATTTGATTTTAAGAGGGTATCGATTCCAAAAAGTATGGGCATGTTTCAAATTTAAGATGGAATAGGTGGATGCTTAATCTTGCTTAAATCCAGATTCCACTTTTAAGGTTTCTAATACATTAAAAATAATTGGACATCGATCATAATGCATATAGGTGGTAAATAACCTTTTATTAAAGTCCGGTACGTGAAATGCAGGGAATTCTTTACAACCAGCAAAGCGGTGACTATACACACTACAGCTATTTCCAACTAGAAAATGGCAGGGTATCGCATTTACAACCATGCGACCTGATTCTCCTTTATCTAGGTATTTTTCATCAAATTCGGCCCTGGTCTGCCCTAAATGTGCGGATAACTTATTGGCTTCCTCTTCGTCTATATTCACCATTAAGCTCTTGCAGCAGTTGCCGCAGTCCGTACATTCAATTTTGGGAGAAATGGCCTCAGAAAGCTCAAAAACGGCTTTATCTAGGCTTAAACTGTCCAAATTCCTTAAAAAATCTTGAAATTTGAGGTTTTCTGCTTCTAATTCAATTGCCTTGTTTTTGATAAATTCAAGGTCAACAATCGGATATGTTTGATTCTTTTCGATGGGATAAAGATAATGCATAAATCCTTTTATCCACATTTGCCCTTTTTTGTACCTATTTGGATTGGAAAAGAGGCTATGCGCATTAGATTTGCAGCTAGACCAGGGCATTTTATGCCCATAAAGTATTGATAATTATGGCAGAAGCAAAGATTGGGGCAGAATATAATGAGGACTCCATTAGGTCATTAGATTGGAAAGAGCATATTAGGCTTAGACCAGGAATGTATATTGGTAAATTAGGTGATGGTACAGCACCTGATGATGGGATCTATGTTTTAATTAAAGAGGTAATAGATAACTGTATCGATGAACATACCATGGGTTATGGTAAGCAAGTTGAAATTTCTATTCAAGATAAAACAGTAACTATTCGCGATTACGGTCGTGGAATTCCATTGGGTAAAATTGTAGATGTAGTTAGTAAGATTAATACGGGAGCGAAATACGATAGTAAGGCTTTCCAAAAATCAGTTGGTTTGAATGGTGTGGGTACGAAAGCGGTGAATGCATTGAGTGAGGATTTTACAGTAACTGCATTTAGAGAAGGGAAATCTCGATCTGCTACTTTTCAAAAAGGACAATTGATTGAGGAAACAAAAGAAACTAAAACTACCGAATCTAATGGTACATTAGTGAGTTTCACTCCTGATGCGACTGTGTTTAAGAACTATCATTTTATTTACGAATACATTGAAAGTCAACTTTGGAATTATTGTTATTTGAATGCTGGATTAGTCATTCATTTTAACGATAAAAAGTTTGTGAGTAAGAATGGTTTGTTGGATTTATTAGAGCGTAAAACAAATCCTGATGAATTAAGATATCCAATCATGCACTTAAAAGGAGAGGATATCGAAGTAGCAGTTTCGCATAATAACGATTACGGTGAAGACATTTTTTCTTTTGTAAATGGTCAGTATACTACACAAGGAGGTACGCACCAACAAGCATTTAGAGAAGCCTATGTAAAAGTGATTCGTGATTTTTATAAAAAAGATTATGAGGCTTCAGATATAAGAACCAGTATTGTTGCGGCTGTTTCGGTTCGTGTGCAAGAACCTGTATTTGAAAGTCAGACCAAAACTAAATTAGGTTCTCAAAATGTAGCAGATGGTGGACCAAGCATGAAAAACTTTGTTACCGAGTTTTTAGCTAAAGAGTTAGATAATTTCTTACACCGTAATGCTGCTGTGGCTGATGCGCTTAAAAAACGTATTGAACAAAATGAAAGAGAAAGAAAAGAATTAGCAGGTATTAAAAAATTGGCCAATGAGCGTGCTAAGAAAGCCAATTTGCATAATAAAAAATTAAGAGATTGTCGTGTGCACTTAAATGACGAATTGCCTTCTAAGAATAAAGAAATGTTTATTGCTACGCAACAAGCAAGTACTTTATTTATTACCGAGGGTGATTCGGCAAGTGGAAGTATCACTAAGTCTCGTAATGTAGATACTCAAGCAGTATTTAGTTTAAGAGGTAAGCCACTCAATGCTTTTGGTTTAACTAAAAAAGTGGTTTACGAAAACGAGGAATTTAATTTATTGCAACATGCATTAAATATTGAAGATGGTTTAGAGGGATTGCGTTATAACA
>DAIUEC010000079.1:0-3915 GCA_036845345.1 Sediminibacterium sp. | reverse complement strand
TTATTGCAACATGCATTAAATATTGAAGATGGTTTAGAGGGATTGCGTTATAACAATATCGTTATTGCAACCGATGCCGATGTGGATGGTATGCACATTCGTTTATTAATGCTTACTTTCTTTTTACAATTCTTCCCGGATTTGGTAAAACGTGGTCATGTATTTGTTTTAGAAACTCCATTATTCCGTGTGCGTAATAAACAAAAAACTATTTATTGCTACGATGAAAATGAAAAGCAGAAAGCAATTAGTGAACTAGGTAGCAAGCCAGAAATTACTCGTTTTAAAGGATTGGGTGAAATAAGCCCCGAGGAGTTTGGAAAGTTTATTAATACAGATATCAAATTAGCACCAGTTATTTTAGAACAAGGGGATCATATTCAACATTTGTTGGAATATTATATGGGTAAGAACTCACAAGAAAGACAAGATTTTATTATCAATAATTTAAAAGTAGAATTAGATAAAGCGCATGATACACTTAGTATTTAACACTGCAGATATTGCTGCATTAGAAGCTGCCATTGAATTGGATGAGAGTCTATCTGGTAAAATTGTTGAAATTAAAGACGATTATGCAGTTGGACCATTATTAAATATATATGAAACAGAAGGTTATCAAGCGCGTCGCGATTGGTGGCAAAATGTGTTGGCACATTCACCTTATACTGATCAATTGGATATAGTGGATGATAAATTAACCGTACATCAGCTAATCAATGCATTGAATCATGATGAAAATGAAATGATCTGGATTTGGATGGGACAAAATGCACATGATGTGGCAGGTTATTATTGGTTTATGAGTCAGGTGAAAGAGTATCAAGGTCGTATTCAGGTTTTGTATTTAAATAACCTTCCTTTCTTAAATGAAAAAGGTCAATTATTTTATCCAACTTATTTAAGTCAAATCCAAGCTAAAGAATTTTTAAAAGCTAAAAAATTAGCAAGACCGATTACTTTAAGTGAGTTTGAATTAGATCCTGATGAATGGAAAAAATTATGTGATGAAAACGAAGGTGTGCGTTTTTTAGAAGGAGGTAAAAAATTAATTAGTCTAGCTATTAATTTTTACGATCGAGATATTTTGACATTGCTCACTAAGAATGCTCAAAAATTGCCTAGCGCTTTAACTAATATCATGGCTAAGTTAAAAGTGAAATTAGGAGATGCTTTTATTGTATACAGATTAAAAGCATTGGAAGAAGCTGGTAAATTGGTATTTGTGGGTGATTGGGAAAAAGGCTGGAAAGATATGGTGGTACAAATGCCAGGAGGTACAGGGGTAGTTGTTGAAACCGAAGCGGAATAATTTATAAAAAGAATAAGATTAATACTTTAATAATGCGTGTAACAATTAGCCCTATTGATTTAAAAGCGTCTGATGAGCGTGGGGCTTTGCATTATTTTAGTACGGATAGAACTGGTGAATTTTTATTAGTGTATCGAAAAGCGGGAAGCGTAAGTGGACAACATTATCACAAAGGGAATTCGGCTGGAAAAAATCCAGAAGATATGTTATTGGTACAAGGAACTGCAAGTTTACACTGCAAGGATTTGAATACTAATGAAGAAGAAACATTTGAACTGGTTGCACCAACAAGGGTTTTAATTCAGGCGAATGTTTGGCATGAATTAACGGCAATCACGGATATTGTTTTTGTGGAATTAAATAGTTTAGTAGAAGGTAGTGAAGACACTTACCGACTTTAATGAACTTGAATAAAGTTCGAATTAAGAATAGTTATGGCAAAAGAGAAAAATTTAGGAAGAGTAACGGAAAATGAATCTGGTGTTCAGGGTCAGTATAAAAACTGGTTTTTGGACTATGCCTCATATGTAATTTTAGAAAGAGCAGTTCCTGCTATTGAAGATGGTTTAAAGCCAGTACAAAGAAGAATCTTACATGCCATGAAAGAAATGGATGATGGAAGATTCAATAAGGTGGCAAATATCATTGGTCAAAGTATGCAGTATCATCCTCATGGTGATGCAAGTATTGGAGACGCTTTAGTAAATATTGGACAAAAGAATTTATTAGTAGAAACCCAAGGTAACTGGGGTGACGTGCGAACTGGAGATTCAGCTGCGGCTTCAAGATATATTGAAGCACGTTTAAGCAAGTTTGCTTTAGAGGTTGCCTTTAATGCAAAAACCACTGAATGGGCTTTAAGTTATGATGGTCGTAAAAACGAGCCAGTAACATTGCCAATGAAGTTTCCTTTATTGTTGGCTCAAGGGGCTGATGGTATTGCGGTAGGTCTTTCTACTAAAATTTTACCACACAATTTTAATGAATTGTTGGAGGCAAGTATCAAACATTTAAGAGGCCGTAAATTTGAATTATTACCTGATTTTCAAACAGGTGGAATGATTGATGCCTCTAATTATAATGATGGTAGAAGAGGTGGTAAAGTAAGAGTGCGCGCGCATATTGAAGAGCTTGATAAAAAAACATTATTAATTAAGGACGTTCCATATAGTGTGACTACAACGCAATTAATGGAGAGTATTACCAAGGCAAATGATCAGGGTAAAATCAAAATTAAAAAAGTAACCGATGTTACGGCTGCCGAAGTGGAAATTCAGATTGATTTAGCAACGGGTATCTCACCAGATATTACGATTGATGCTTTATATGCTTTCACGGATTGTGAGATAAGTCTTTCTCCAAATGCTTGTGTGATTGTTGATAATCGTCCACAATTTTTAGGAGCAAGTGATTTATTAAAATATTCAGTTGAACATACTAAGAGTTTATTAAAAGCAGAATTAGAAATTCAATTAAAAGAATTAGAGAGCAAATGGCATTTCACTAGCTTGGAAAAAATATTCTTTGAAGAAAAAATCTACCAAGAATTAGAGAAAAAGCATTTAAACTGGGAGAAAGTTATTGATGCTATTGATAAAGCATTTGAACCTTTCAAAAAGAAATTTAAAAAGCCAATTGAGCGTGAAGATCTTTTAAAATTAACTGATAAGCCTGTTCGCAGAATCTATAAATTAGATATTGAAGACCTAATTCAGCAAATTAAAAATATTGAAGCAGAAATTAAAGAAACCAAACATCATTTAGATAATTTGGTTGATTATGCTGTTGCTTATTATGAAGGCTTGCAAAAGAAGTATGGTAAAGGGAAGGAGCGTAAAACGGAGATTAAAGAATTTGATACTATTCAAGTGAAGCAAGTTGCTATTGCTAACACTAAATTATATATCAACAAAGCCGAAGGTTTTATTGGAACTAGTTTAAAGAAGGATGAATTCCTTTGCGACTGTACGGATTATGATGATATTATTGCCTTCACCAAGTCGGGTATTATGAAAGTGGTGAAAGTTTCCGATAAGGTATTTATTGGAAAGGATATTATACATGCGGCAGTGTTCCAAAAGAACGATGAACGTACTACCTACAATATGGTATATGTAGATGGAGCAAGTGGCATTAGTTATGCAAAACGTTTTAATGTAACTGGGGTTACTCGTGATAAAGAATATCCATTGGCTAAGAGTGTAGAGAAATCTAAAGTGCATTATATGTCTGTGAATGCCAACGGGGAAGCAGAGTCTGTGAAAATTATTTTAAGTCCAAATTGCACGGCTAGAATAAAAGAGTTTGACTTTTATTTTGAAACATTAGAAGTAAAAGGAAGAAGCAGTGTTGGAAATCAAGTAACTAAATATCCAATAAAAACCGTTCGTTTAAAAGAAGCTGGCAAGAGCACTTTGGTGGGTCGCAAGCTTTGGTTTGATGACAAGTTTGGTCGTTTAAACAACGAAGAAAAAGGAATTTATTTAGGCACATTTGAGGATGAGAAATTATTGGTATTTACAAAGGACGGATATTATGAAGTAACGGATACAGAGACTTCTCAGCGTTTTGATCCTGAAAAATTATTAAGTATTGAAAAGTTT
>DAIUEC010000078.1:0-10092 GCA_036845345.1 Sediminibacterium sp. | reverse complement strand
GTCGGGTGAACAGGATTTGAACCTGCGACCACACGCCCCCCAGACGTGTACGCTACCGGACTGCGCTACCACCCGAAATGCTTTATTTACGCTAAAATTGCGCTTTTTGGGGGGCAAATATAGGGTCAAAAACAAAAAAAGGAGGTATATTGCACTAAATATTATTGACTTAATGACAACCTTACTCAAGCAGGTCAAAATCGCTGATAATCAGTCGCCATTTAATGGCAAAATCAAAGATATTCTTCTTGAAAATGGAAAAATTGTTTCCATATCAGATAATTACTCAAACAAAGCAGATCAAACAATTCAAGTAGACGGCCTTACGGTTACTCCTGGATTTGTGGATCCTTTTGTTCATTTTTGTGATCCAGGTTTAGAACATCGTGAAAATTTACAGTCAGGCGCTGAGGCTGCTCAACAAGGTGGTTTCACAACTGTCTTTACTTTACCTAATACTTTACCAGTTGTTGATACTAAATCACAAGTAACTTATATCAAACAACATAATGAAACATTACCTGTAAATGTATTGCCCATTGGAGCTGTTTCAAAAAAAGTGGAAGGAAAAGATTTATCAGAAATGATTGACATGCATTCAAACGGTGCAGTTGCTTTTAGTGATGGTCTCTACCCTGTTCAATCTACTTTACTTTTCTTAAAAGCTTTGCAATATGTAAAAGCCTTTGATGGTGTTGTGATTCAAATGCCAATAGATAAAAGTTTAGGAAGTTTAGGTTTGATGAATGAAGGAATTTTATCTACGAAATTAGGATTACCAGGCATACCAGCAATTGCAGAGGAACTTATTATTTCAAGAGACATTGAATTATTAAGATATACAAGATCAAAATTACATATCACTGGAGTGAGCACTGCTAAAGGAATTGCAATGATTGCTGCAGCTAAAAAAGAAGGATTACATTTAACTTGTAGCGTTACGCCTTATCATTTATTCTTTAACGAAGAAGATTTAAATGATTATAACACATTATTAAAAGTATTCCCTCCACTAAGAACTAAATTAGATCAAGCCGCTTTATTAAAAGCAGTAGAAGAAGGCATCGTGGATTGTATAAGTTCACATCATATACCACAGGATTGGGATGGAAAAACAATTGAATTTGAAAATGCAAAAGCGGGAATCGCATGCATCGAAACTTCATATGCAAGTGTAAAGCAGGTATTGCCAAATTTAGCGGAAGAAAAAATTGCATCATTATTCTCTAACAATGCAAGAAATATTTTTAACCTACCTGCTCATTCAATTGTAGAGGGCGGTGATGCTGAACTAACTTTAATTACAGACAAACAAAATACATGCTTGTCTAAAAAGGATTCTAAAAGCAAATCTGCAAACTCTCCTTTCTGGGATCTTGAATTAAAAGGAAAAGTAATTGGAACTTATACAAAAGGAAAATTAAACATCAATAACTAAATATTAAATTCATATTCTTTTTAAAAGAAGTTAAATAAATCAATCATGGAAAATCAAGTAACAAGTCATATCGTAAAAGGCGCAATTTTAGGTGCCATTTCAATTGCCTTCTCTATTATCGTATATGTTTTCAATTTATACGAAATGAGTGCTATCAATTATATCAGCAGTGGATTAGTTTTCGCTGGTTTAATTTACGGTGGTATTTTATATGCGAATCAAAACAACAACAATGTAACTTTCGGTAATGTATTCGCGCATGGATTTAAAACAACTGCCGTGTTGATTGTTATATCAGCCGTATATACAGTATTAGCGTTTAAAGTATTATTCCCTGATATGCTTGAAAAAGTATTGGAGATTTCTAGAAAGAAAATGATGGAGAATCCAAAAATGACAGACGAGATGATTGAGCAAGCAATGGCTATGACTAAAAAATATTTTATTCCATTTGCTTTAGGTGGTAGCATTATTGGTACTGGAATTTTGGGAGCAATTGGTTCAGTTATTGGAGCAGCAGTTGCAAAGAAAAATCCAAATCCTTTTGAGGATAACTCAACTATCTAACCTACGATTTAATCAACTATCTAATTAGCTAAAATAGCATTATGCAAATTTCAGTAGTCATCCCATTGTTTAACGAAGCAGCATCTTTGCCTGAATTAATGCAATGGATACATCGTGTAATGCAAACAAATAATTATAGCTATGAGGTAATCATGGTGGATGATGGTAGTGATGATGAAAGCTGGATAATTATAGAAAGATTAAGCGCAGAATATACTGCATTAAAAGGAATCCGTTTTCAAAGAAACTATGGAAAGTCTGCTGCTTTAAATGAAGGTTTTAAGGCTGCACAAGGAGATATCGTGGTTACCATGGATGCAGACTTACAAGATTCCCCAGATGAAATACCTGAGTTTTACGATATGATTGTAAATCAAGGATATCATTTGGTAAGTGGATGGAAAAAGAAGCGTTACGATAATACTTTTACTAAAAATATTCCTTCTAAAATATACAATGCAGTAGCGCGTAAAAGCTCTGGTATTATATTACACGACTTTAATTGCGGTATTAAAGCCTATCAATTAAAAGTGGTAAAAAGTATTGAGGTATTTGGTGAGATGCATCGTTATATTCCCATACTAGCTAAATGGGCTGGATTCAAAAAGATTGGTGAAAAAGTAGTAGTGCATCAAGCGCGTAAATATGGTACTACTAAATTTGGTTGGGAGCGTTTTGTAAATGGTTTCTTAGATTTAATGACCATTCAATTCTTGTCTAAATTTGGTAAGAAACCAATGCAATTTTTTGGATTACTTGGTACCTTATTCTTTTTAATAGGTTTTGGATCGGTAGGATATATTATTATTGAAAAAGTTTTACAACCAGAATCAAGTATCACCAATAAGCCTGCGTTTTATATTGCCTTAACTTCTATGTTAATTGGGGTTCAATTATTTTTAGCTGGCTTCCTTGCTGAACTCATTAATCGCAGTGCCGCTGATAGAAATAGCTATTTAATTTCCGAAAAATTAGGATGGTAAACTCATTAGTAATAATGGGTCCTGGTTGGCCATTAAGAGGCGGACTAGCAGCTTTCGATGAACAGCTTATACGAACTTTTGCAAACAAGGATATTAATGCTCGAATAGAAACTTTTTCCTTGCAATATCCTTCCCTATTATTTCCTGGTAAAACACAATATTCAAGTGAGCCTGCTCCGACCGATGTCAAAATAAATGTAGGGATCAATTCAATCAATCCATTTAATTGGATTCGTGTAGGTTTAAGGATAAAAAAAGAAAAACCCGATTTATTAATTGTACGTTTTTGGATACCCTTTCTAGCACCATGCTTAGGAACCATTTCGAGAATTGTGAAATCAAATAAACATACTAAAGTAATTGCCATTATTGATAACATGATTCCTCATGAAAAAAGAATGGGTGATCATTTTTTAACTAAATACTTTGCCAATGCTATGGATGGTTTTTTAACCATGAGCGATAAAGTTTCAAAGGATGTAAAACAGTTTTCAAATAAACCATTGGTTTTATCTCCTCATCCTATTTTTGCACATTTTGGTGAAGCCATTCCTAAACATGAGGCTAGAGAAGCTTTAGGCATCAATGCTACGGATAAGATCATTTTATTTTTTGGTTTTATACGACAATATAAGGGTTTGGATATTTTGCTTAAAGCAATGTCAACTGAATCTATAAAAAACGACAATATCAAATTAATGATTGTAGGTGAATTTTACGAGGATGCTCAACCCTACCATGATTTAATTAAAGATTTAGGAATTGCTGACAGGGTTATTTTACACACTGAATTTGTACCTGATACTGATGTGAAAAAATATGTTTGTGCATCAGATTTTATCATTCAACCATATCGAAATGCTACCCAAAGTGGTGTTACTCCACTAGCCTATCATTTTGAAATACCAATGCTAGTAACTAATGTAGGTGCTTTAGCAGACACTGTGCCCAATGGAAAATGTGGAGTGGTAGTTGAACCTAATGTAGATGCAATTGCCAATGGCATTATAGAATTATACCAAAATGGAATTAGCTATTACACCCCTTATATTAAAGAAGAAAAGAAAAAATATAGCTGGGAACAAATGGCTGATAATTTTTTAACTTTACACCAACGATTATAAATAAAGTTTTTATGTCAATACAAAACATTACCGATATTATTAAAGCATCCATTGATGTTAAGCAACAATTATTAGCAGATGAAGCGTTGGTAAACCAAATTGCCACTGTTACGGATGTTATTACAAAAGCTTTTCAAAATGGTAATGCAGTTTATTTTGCAGGTAATGGAGGAAGTGCAGCAGATGCACAACATTTAGCTGCTGAATTTTCGGGTCGTTTTTACAAGGATCGTAAGGCATTGCCTTCAGATGCTTTGCATTGTAATAGCTCATATTTAACTGCTGTTGCCAACGATTATAGCTATGATATAATCTATGCAAGATTATTAGAAGGTTTAGCTAAACCTGGTGATGTATTGGTGGGTATTAGCACTTCGGGCAATTCTGGAAATATTGTAAAGGCTTTTGAAATGGCTAAAACAATTGGCGTAACTACCATTGGATTTACAGGACAAAAAGGGGGTAAAATGAAAGACCTTGGTGATTATTTAATTAATGTGCCTTCCAATACTACCCCAAGAATTCAAGAATCTCATATATTGGTTGGACATATTATTTGTGAATTAGTTGAGATAAATATTTTCGAAAAATAGACAGTATCACTATGTCATTTAATCTTACAGATATTAATTCAGATTGGACTTTATTTTTAGATAGAGACGGTGTTATTAATGTTGAGAAAAATGAGGATTATATCAGAAATTGGGATGAGTTTACATTTTATAACGAAAGTTTATTGGCGCTCCCTATTTTAGCGCGTAAATTCAAAACCATTGTAATTGCAACGAATCAAAAAGGAATTGGCAAAGGTTTAATGACCCATGAGGATTTAGGTTTCATACATCAAAACATGGTTAATAAGATTAAGGAAGTGGGTGGCAGAATTGATCATATATTTTATTGTCCTGATTTAGATAATGATTCACCTAATAGAAAGCCACAACCTGGCATGGCATTTCAAGCCAAAGAACAATTTCCAACCATTGATTTTACAAAATCAATTATGGTGGGCAACCGTCCAAGTGATATGCATTTTGGTCGCAATGCAGGTTTACATACCGTATTTTTAGCAACTACGCACCCTCAGACCCCTTTCCCTAATACAACCATTGATTATCGTTTTGATAATTTATTAACTTTTGCAAATGCAATTGTTTAAGAACTTGTATTAAATTTAAACATGCATAAAGGTTTTATTTTAACAGCCCTCTTTATTTTTTCGATACTATTTTGTAAAGCACAAAACTCAATTGATAGTACCGGCGTACAGTTGCAAAAAATAGCTGCTATCATCCAGGAAGACTCATCTGACATTGGCAGGTACCAGGCAGATAGTTTATTCACTATTCAATTGGTACAAACATTAAAACAGCCTAACTCATTTGCATACAAGTTTGACTCTTTGCTGGCTGTTAAACATATAATAGCTCCAGACAGTACATTTAAAATTTTTAGTTGGCAATTAGATCTTGGGGATGGTAATTACAAACAAAGAGCTGCTATTCAATTAAAAAATGATGATGGTAGCTTGAAACTATTGCCATTCTTCGACAAGTCTGATTTATTTGAGGAACCCGAGCATGAATTGATGAATAGAAAAAACTGGATGGGTGCTATATATTATGATATCGTATTAACATCTTTTAACGGCATTAAATATTATACACTATTGGGATTTGACGAATACAATTCTGCTGTTTCAAAAAAAATTATAGAAGTGTTGCATTTTGAAAATAATGAACCTATTTTAGGTGGTAATTTTTTCCTTTATCCTAAAGATGATACTTATCCAAATGCACCTGTTGAAAGATTTGTGTTCAGTTACAAAAAAGGAAGTAATGGATATATTCGTTACGATAAAGAAAATCAAAGAATTGCATTATCCGAATTAACCAGTATCAGCAATGATCTAAAAGACAAAAGTACACTTGTTCCAAGTGGAAACGAAGTGTACTTTATATGGTATAATGGCAAATGGGTAATACCAAATAAATAAAAATGTTCTAAGTATTAATCTAGCTTCAATACTGCTAAGAAAGCTTCTTGTGGAATTTCTACGTTACCAATTTGACGCATTCTCTTTTTACCCTCTTTCTGCTTTTCTAATAATTTACGCTTACGGCTAATATCACCACCATAACATTTAGCAGTTACGTCCTTACGCATTGCAGAGATATTTTCTCTCGCAACAACTTTTGCTCCAATCGCTGCTTGAATAGCAATTTGGAATTGTTGCTTGGTTAATAATTCTTTTAACTTCTCACAAAGCTTACGGCCAAATTCAGCAGATTTTCCTCTATGAATTAATGCACTCAAAGCGTCCACCTTCTCTCCGTTTAATAAAATATCCATCTTCACAATATCTGCTTCTCTAAACCCAATTTGCGTATAATCAAAAGATGCATATCCTCTGGTACCACTCTTTAATTTATCATAAAAGTCAAATACAATCTCGGTTAATGGCATTTCAAATATTAACTCTACACGAGATGGGGTTAAATAACTTTGATTCATTAACATACCACGTTTTCCTAAACATAAAGTGATAATGTTGCCAATATAATCAGGTGTAGTAATAATCTGTGCTCTAATAAACGGCTCTTCGATATAATCAATCTTAACAGGATCCGGCATTTCTGTAGGATTGTTAACAATGATTTTTTCTTTACGCGTTGTATAGGCAATGAAACTTACGTTAGGTACAGTGGTAATTACAGTTTGATTAAACTCACGCTCTAAACGTTCTTGAATAATTTCCATATGCAATAAACCAAGGAATCCGCAACGGAATCCAAAACCTAATGCTTGTGAAGTTTCTAATTCAAAAGTTAAAGAAGCATCATTTAATTGCAACTTATCCATACAATCTCTAAGTTCTTCAAACTCATCTGTATTTACTGGATAAATTCCAGCGAATACCATGGGCTTTACTTCCTCAAATCCATTGATCATTTCACCTGGATTATTGGCAAGTGTAATGGTATCTCCTACTTTAACTTCTTTTGCATTTTTAATACCTGTAATAATATAGCCCACATCTCCTGCCCTCACTTCGGCCTTTGGTGTCATGGCTAATTTTAATACACCCACTTCATCCGCGATATAATCTTTTCCTGAGGCAACAAATTGTATTTTATCATTCTTTCTTAACACCCCATTCATGATTCGATAGTAAACAATAATACCTCTGAAACTATTAAACACACTATCAAAAATCAAAGCTTGTAATGGCGCTTCAGGATCACCCACTGGAGCTGGAATACGCTCACAAACGGCTTGTAAAATTTCTTCAATACCAATTCCAGAACGTCCACTAGCCAATAAAATATCTTCCTGCTTACAACCAATTAAATCAATAATTTGATCGGTTACTTCCGGTATTTTAGCACCATCCATATCAATTTTATTAATCACCGGAATGATCTCTAAATTATTGTCTAATGCTAAATATAAATTGGAAATTGTTTGTGCCTGAATTCCTTGTGAAGCATCTACTAATAATAAAGCTCCTTCACAAGCAGCCAATGCACGACTCACTTCATAACTAAAGTCAACGTGGCCTGGAGTATCAATTAAATTTAAGGTATAAGTTTCCCCTTTATGTATGTAATTGATTTGAATTGCATGACTCTTAATAGTAATACCTTTCTCACGCTCTAAATCCATATCATCCAATACCTGGTTCATCATTTCACGCTCAGTGATCGTTTTAGTATGCTCTAATAAACGGTCAGCCAAGGTAGATTTACCATGATCGATATGTGCGATGATACAAAAATTTCTTATGTTCTTCATGTAGTGAAACTATTCTTTTAAATTCTATTTAAGTGCATTGATAATTGCAGCAAATTCAGTTGCGATTAAAGAAGCACCTCCTACTAATCCACCATCCACGTCAGGTTGAGAGAAAATTTCTTTTGCATTAGCAGCTTTAACGCTACCACCATATAAAATGGAAATTTGATCTGCAATTGATTGACCATATTTTGCAGCAAATACCGATCTTATATAGGCATGTATTTCTTGTGCTTGTTCGCTAGTTGCAGTTTTACCTGTTCCAATTGCCCAGATGGGTTCATAAGCGATAACCACTTTAGTAATTTGCTCAGCAGATAAATGAAATAAAGAATTCTTTAATTGAGTTTCCACAAAACTATTTTGAGTACCTGCTTCACGAATTGCTAATGGCTCTCCGCAACAAAAAATCGGCGTACTACCTTCAGCCAAAACAGCATCTGTTTTTTCTGCTAAAAAAGCATCTGATTCCGCAAAATATTCACGACGCTCAGAATGTCCTAAAACGATATGCTTAACGCCAACGGATGCAAACATAGGCGCTGAAATTTCACCTGTGTAAGCGCCATTCGTTTTTGGATGACAATTTTGAGCGGCTACATACACATTTTGTATGCCTGCTAATTTTTGAGTTGCTAAAGGAATATAAATAGCAGGTACAGCAAAAATTACTTCTTGATTTGAACCTAAATTATGTTCTGTGGCTAATAACTGATCTAATAAAGTTTCAGCCTCATTTTGAGTTAAATTCATCTTCCAGTTTGCTGCAGCGATCTGCTTTCTCATATTAATTATATTATTTATATTAAAATAGGGTCGTTTTTGCCTTGCAAAGGTAATTAAAAAAAAGTCTTTTGCTTTATTTATATAGCTTTAAGCAGAATGTTTATGAAGATATGCCAACACTTGTTTTTCTTCTTCAGAAATGGTGATACCCTTTAATTTTTTCCAATTATTGATGTCTTCAAATATCTCTTCGATACGATATCCTTTTGATACCCCCCAAGTAAAATTGGGTATGTTTTTAGGTAGTAAACCATTTCCAAATATATTAGCACAAACCCCAATATAGGAACCTGTATTTACACTGGAATGGATAGCGAATCTTGTATAATCACCTACCAACATGCCCATTTTTTGGCCTACAGTTTCCCATAATTGCTTAGCCTCATTCCACATTTGTATTGGCCCAGCCGTGTTTTTTATATTACTGTTGGATGTACCAGCTCCTAAATTGCACCAATATCCAATAATGCTATCTCCCAAATATCCCTCATGTCCCTTATTGGAACTACCCATCATAATAGAGTTTTTAATTTCCCCTCCTGCTAGGCAATTGGGCCCAATAGTTGTGGCGCCATATATGCTCGTATTCATTTTTACCACCCCTTTTCTGCCTAAAACAAAGGGTCCTCTAATACTCACTCCTTCCATTATAACTGCTTCTTTTCCAATATATATAGGGCCATCTGTTGCATTTAAATTTGAACATGAAATCTCAGCCCCTTCTTCAATAAATATTTGACTTGGATTGATCAGTCTGTTGGTATCATTAGCCTTTGCACCAGTTCGGTTAGTAGTAATAAACTCAAAGTCCTTTTGTATGAGAGATGGATGCAATTTTAATAAATGCATTGCGTCATTTATGAATTCAACTCCAGTAAAATTGATAGGTGGAAATTCGGCAAGTAAAATTTTAGGGATAGCACGCTCTTTCGTTTTGGTAGCAATCCATTTTCCTTTCTCATTCACTAATTTTTCCCCCTCCTTTAATTCGTTGATGTTTGCAATTAAGTTGTCATTTGGTATTGCAGTGATATTGATAAAATAAAGGGAATCTTCATTCGATAAAAAATCATTTTCTGGATCGTTTTCGGCATACAAAACCTGTAAATAATTTACCGCGTATACACCAGCAGATTCTTTTAAATGATTTTCCCACCTTTCTTTAAAAGTAAATATCCCAACCCTACAATCGGCCAAGGATCTGGTTAACGTAAAAGGATAAAAATTTTCTCTGTCAGGGATGTCTACTAATATATAACGCATGGGTTAAATTTATTGAACAAATTTAATGTAATCTAACAATCACTTAGTTCATTTCCTAACAGATGTTTATTAATTGCTTATTTTTGTTACCTAATTCTATCAATATGCAAATTGGATATTTTAATTACCCAAGCCC
>DAIUEC010000077.1:0-10289 GCA_036845345.1 Sediminibacterium sp. | reverse complement strand
GAAGATTTTAAAATTGCATTTGAAGCTGCTGTTGCCGAACGTATTACCGAAGCACAATTAACCCCAGAGATAAGTATTAACGCATCCTTACCATTGGATGATATCAGTATGCAGTTTTTTCAAATCATTTCTCAAATGGAACCTTTTGGCCCAGATAATATGCGCCCTGTATTTATTGCAAAAGGAGTTTATGATACCGGTTATACCAAACTTGCAAAAGAACAACATATTAGCTTTAATGTAACACAAGGCAAGACAAATGTCCGTGGCATTGGCTATAATATGCCAGAACACATGAAGCTGGTAAAATCTGGGAAGCCATTCGACATTGTATTTTATTTACAAATAAATGAATGGCAAGGAAATCAATCCGTACAAATGCAGGTAATAGATATAAAACCTAGTATTTAACATACAGTTAATAATTATCTGAAATAAATTTTAACATACACAAAAAAAGTGACCCCAAAACGAGGTCACTTTTTTTATGAAGCTTTAATTTAAACGCTGTAATTTCTATTTCAATAAATCTACACTACGATTAATGAAATTTGTAAGCTCTGCTCCCGTTAATAAGCCTTGAGATAATAAAGCCAGGTCTGCTAAATTACGCGCTTGCTTTTGTTGCTTATCGGCGTCTGCTTCTTTCAACAAACTTTGATAGATAGGGTGATTACCGTTAATTGTTAAATGAACTTCATCTGGCATTTGCGCATAAAAAGCAGTCATTCCTCCACCACCCATGCTAGCCATATCTTTCATACGACGCATAAACTCTGGTCTTGTAGCAATTACTGGTGAAACATCTGAACTTAATCCTTTTACTTCAACCGTTAAAGTGATATCAGGCACTTGGAATTCAAATAATTTCTTTGCTTGCTCAACTTCCTCTTTGCTTAAAACAGAATCAACATTTTCTTGCTTGTCAATTAAGTTATCTACTACATCCGCATCCACACGTACAAATTGAACACCCTCCCACTTCATCTCCACATTATTAATGAACGCGGCATCCACCATGGTTTCTAGTTTCACCACTTTGTAACCCTTGCCTACTGCTGCTTGAATAAATGCATCTTGTTGAATTGGGTTAGTAGTATATAAAAGAACATGCTTTCCGTCTTTATTTTTTTGACTCGCTTCTGTTGCAGTCTTATACTCATCAATGGTATAAAACTTACCTTTTTCAGCTGCATCTTCTAAAATCAAAAACTTATTTCCTTTTTCTAAAAACTTGTCATCAGTGATCATACCATATTTCACAAATAATCCCAAGCTCTCCCACTTATCTTCAAATGACTTACGATCATTGTTAAAGATTTCCTCTAATTTATCGGCCACTTTTTTAGTAATATGTGCGTTGATTTTTTTAACATTAGGATCTCCTTGTAAATAACTACGGCTTACATTTAATGGAATGTCTGGACTATCAATTACACCATGCAATAACATTAAAAACTCTGGAACAATATCTTTAACCTCGTCCGTTACAAATACTTGATTGCAATACAATTGAATTTTATCTTTTTGTATTTCAAAGCTTTGCTTGATTTTAGGGAAATATAAAATACCCGTTAGGTTAAAAGGATAATCCACATTTAGATGAATCCAGAACAATGGTGTTTCACCAAATGGATATAATTCCTTGTAAAAATTTTCGTAATCTTCTTTTGTCAACTCCGATGGCTTACGCACCCACAATGGATTGGTATTATTGATTGGCTTTGCTTCTTCAATAGCATCCTCCACTTCACCTTCTTTTTTAGCCTCAGGCTTCGCAGCATTTGCGTCCGTAAAATAAATGGCAACCGGCAAGAATTTACAAAAACGCTCCAAGATACCTTTTACGCGATGTGCTTCTAAAAACTCAGCACTTTCATCATTCACATGCAAAACAATCTTAGTACCTCTTTGGCTATAATCCACTTCGTATAATTCATATTCTGTGCTACCGTCGCAGCTCCAAAAAACGCCCGGTGCCCCTGTATGACTTTTACTATAAATGTCTACTTTGTTACTCACCATAAATGAGCTATAAAATCCCAACCCAAAGTGACCAATAATACTAGCGTCTTTATACTTATTTACAAATTCCTCTGCTCCACTAAATGCAACCTGATTGATGTATTTGTCAACTTCCTCACCTGACATCCCCACCCCATTATCAATAATTGAAATAGTCTTTTCTTTCGCATCTAATACTACTTCCACTTTCAATTCACCCAACTCACCCTTTGCTTCTCCCTTACCATGTAAGGTTTTTAATTTCTGAGCAGCATCTACTGCATTGCTCACCAACTCACGTAAAAAGATTTCATGATCACTGTAAAGGAACTTTTTGATGATCGGGAAAATGTTTTCCGTCTGTACACGTATTTGACCTTTTTGCATAATTATTCAATTTGCAAATACTAATGCAATAAGAGTACCAAATGCAGTTTTCTGCCAAGCTGGCAACTAATTATTTAATTTGGAGGCCGTTTGAGGTAAATTTTGCAGCCAAGCAGCGCCTGTACAGCGTTTTCCCGTTAATAAAATGTCATTTGTGTCCCTTAAAATGAGTTGCTTTTCGGTGTTAAAAACCGAGTAAACGCCAATCACAATTCCATTACCTGTTGGGGTTTTAATACCTGCAAAATCAGCATAGCCTCCAGTTCTTAAATAAATCGTGCCGCCTGTGCAAAACTTCAAGCTTCTGCTAATACCTAATTTATTCTTTTTGTCCGCATAGGTTTGTGCCGTATCAGCTCCGCTAAATTCAACAGCATTAATTTGAATAAGACGCCCCTGCAAACTATCACCTAAATTTTTATAGCCAACCACCAGTGGATGTATACTATTGTTTTCACTTTCTATTTTAATAAATTTCGAAAATAGCGGGGAAGGAATTCCAGAAGTAACCAAACTGCCCGAACTGGTATCCACTGCTCCAACCAATTGCACCATTCTTCGATAATCCGTTAGTAATAATTGTTGCGTATTGATTTTTATTTTACTGCCTATCGGGTAAGTTTGGTACAGGGATAGTCCATCTAATTGGACAACCAATCCCCCAGTATTATCCTGAATATAAATGGCTTTGTAAATATTATCATGTTCATCATTGGCAACCACCAAGCCCTCAATAAACAAGGGTTGTGCTATATATTCCACCATGCCCATGCTATGTAGTTTTCTAAAGTTTTTTATAGACATAACGGAGTCACCAAAATTCGGATTTGTGTCCGCGCGCTCAGTTTGTTTAAAGCAGGAGGACATTAGCAATATTGTTAAAGACAGTGTAATTAAAACAGCGACGATATATTTTCCAGATTTCATATCAGAGGTTTTGATGAAAAAATTAATTGGTAATTAAACTTTATTGAAAAGAAAATTGAAAATGTAGGTTGTAAGTTGCTCCTTGATCTATTAAATATTTTGGAGCATACTTATTCATGTCGAAATGCAAATAATCAAACCTATTTTGCTCATAGGCAATGAGTGGGAGAAAATGATTCAATACATTATTAACACTCAAGCCAAGTCTACATGTATTGGATCGTGACGCTTTTTTAATTTGAAAAGATTTAAAAATAGACGCATTCAAAAAACTATTGTCTGGCAAATAGTGAGCAGCCGAAATCACACCCCAACTAATAGCATCAATTTTATGTTGTACCAAATCGCTTCTTCTGAATACATCAATAGATAAAGGTCGATGCTGAGCCACTAACAAGGCAATGTTTAATTGCAGCGAACTAAACGGTTGATATTTTACTGCTAGGGCCTGCACAAAACCAGGGCTATTTGAGGAAACCATTTGTTTTAAATGAAGCAATCCGGATTCTAATAAATGTAAATCATTAACAAATAATAACTGATAGGACGGGTCAGTTTCATAATTACCCTGCTGAAAAGTGGAGGCCAAACTCAAAGTGATATTGGGCAACAAATTCAACTCAATACTTGCTTCTATTCCTGAATATAATTCATTAATATTTCCAGCAATGCCATACACAAAGGATGCATATCCATCATGATAAAACATTTTTTGAAGTGACTGATTGGAGATGCGCTTCCAATAAATACTCGTCATTATTTTTAACGCGGGGGCATGATATTCGATTCCTAAATCCACGCCATAATGAATTAAAATCTGCTTATACGGTGAAGCAATTGAAGTCATTTCAGGATTGATAAACATTTGCTCAAAGCCTAGAGCCACCCATTTGCCAAATAAGACAGAATTAATAGAAACACGACCATTTAAACGATAACTTATTCCTTCTTTAAAATCCCAGGATGGCGCAAGCATTAAATCCGAAGTCCCTTTTGAATTCTCCTTGAACAATCCGTTTTCATTATAGCCCACCCTATTCAAACCTTCTATTCCATAACCCAATGCGAGTCTTGTTGTTAACACTGCCCACTCTTTTTCAAATTGGATCCATGGTTTAAATTGAAAAGCGTGCATTGTATAATCAGCCCCCCATCGACCACCTTGTATCACTTTTCGATTGGGATGTTCTATATCATTTTGAAAACTTGACTCAACCCCATCATCGTTTATCCAACTATTATAATTATAAAAAAAACTGCCGCCTAGTAAATCCTTAATGTTATTAAAATAATGTATTTGATCAACAGCATAATAAGCACCCAACTGATATCCGAAAGTATTATGAACACGATTAGAAAAAAGGAATGCACCATGTAACATTAATAGTTTTTCATTTTGTTGGTTCACGATATAAAAAGCTCTTTTATCCGCGGTGCCTTTATTGATTTGCTCCAATTTGTCAAATTGAATTTGCAGATTCTCTGGATGCTGCAGATCCCATTGCATTAACGACATCCGCATGGCACTATCTTTAATATAACTGGGTAAATACCTATAATAATCTGGCCTTGGATCTGCCGATTTTGTCCACTCCAAACTAGATTGTGATTGCAAGCCTACAATTAAAGCATTTGAAATAGCAAGGGTCTTGTATTCACTCCATTTTTTTTGATATTTGATCGTAAAAATGGGGGCGTTGGTTTGTTTCGTGTTTGGAAAATACAATTGATGATGATACCATCCCCAACTTGGATTGTAATTTCGATTTTGACTCAGTAAAAACATTTCATTTACCGTGGTTGCAGCTTTTCCTTGATCTGCAAGATTCCAAATAAGTGAAAAGGAAAGGCGCCTATTATTTGCAAAACTTTTTTGAACAACAACAACTCCACCAACTGAATTATGATAGCCATTGGGAAATAAGCCTACTGGAGATTGCTGAAACGTAGCACCAGCTGCATATTGCCATTTATTTTCTTTAAACTCGGAATTATAATGCACCTGAATTCGATTGGAGAAAATGGCATTCGAAAAACCCGTTCCAAAAGTCAACAACTTTTTATTTTGACGAATATCTGTATTTAAAAATCGTGCGTCATCTTTTGAAATATATCCCAATTCACTAAATGCATTACTTATTAAGGATTGACTTACTTGAATTTCGGTTTGCAGTCCACTATATAAATCATATAACCTCCAATTTTTTAAAGGAGACTCCCAATTAATTCCATCTATTATTGTTCCTGATTCTTTATTTCCCCTCAAACTCCAACCAATATGTCTTCCATAATATTGAGCAATAGTATGCAATACATTAGGTGTCGCATTTAATATCGGCGGATTCATCTCCATCCTGAGCCTCCAATCAATGAATGTATTATATGCTTGTTCTTCATTGAAATCTTCTGCTTTATTTTGAGCAGATAGATGATTGACGCAAAGCCCAAATAATAAAAATAAAACCTTATGCATCTAAATAAATTGAAACTCGAAGTTGCTTCATATTCATTGTCCTTATTCTTCGGAAAATACCTTCCACAAAAGAATTACAAAATCTATGTTTGATTGAAAAAAAATGAAAAAATCAATCATCCTAAATATTGCTATTTTACTCATTACTATATTTTCAAGCAGTAAAATCAATGCACAAAAAATTATCATTTCATTTTACAACTGTGAAAATTTCTATGACACCATCAATCAGGCAAACGTAATAGATGAGGACTTTTTACCCAATAGCGAAAAAAAGTATACGCAGGATTTGTATACAACAAAATCAAAAAATTTAGCAGCTGTTATTTACAATTTAGGCAGACTTGAAAATGCCAATGGTATTGCCTTAATGGGTTTGGCAGAAATAGAAAACAAAATAGTATTGAATCAATTAATCAATGAAAATAGTATTAAAAAATACCATTATAAATTCATTCACTTTGATTCGAAAGATCCAAGAGGTGTTGATGTTGCACTTCTTTATAATCCCACCTTATTTACACCTTATCAATACAAGCCATTTAGCCTTACTGATGAAAAACATTTTAATCATGCTGCAACCAGAGATATATTATTGGTGAAAGGTCTTTTAATTAACAAGTGGATTTATATTCTTGTAAATCACTGGCCCAGCCGAAGAGGCGTTGGAAACAGTTCCGTTAAAAAAAGAATTTGGGCGAGTAAGGTTTGTAAAAAAATAATGGATAGCCTTGAAAAAATGGATCCAGAAACAAGGATAATTGTAATGGGTGATTTTAATGACAACCCCAATAACCGAAGTATTAAAATACTCAAAATGAGCAACCCCTTTATGAAACTATATAAAAAAGGTTTTGGTAGCATTGCCTATAATGACAGCTGGAACCTTTTTGACCAAATCTTACTTAGCTCCAATTGGCTATCAAATTCTAAGCTTAACAAGAATAATTTCAACTTAACTAACTATAAACCAATTATTTATAAAGAAAATGAAATGCTCGAATGGGCTGGGAAATATCGGGGCTATCCCAAAAGGACATTCAATGGCAATGAATTTAGGGGTGGCTATAGCGATCATTTCCCTGTAGCACTCATTTTTACTACAAATTCTGCCCAAAATCCACTTTAATTTCCTACCTTTGCCCTCCCAAATCAGTTTTGGCTGATTCGCTCTGGTAAAGAGTGTCCACTGGGAAAAACCAATTATTTAACCAAAAAATTCAAGTAATGAACAATTACGAATTAATGGTGATTTTCACACCGGTATTATCTGAAGATGATTTTAAATCAGCTCAGAAAAAATACCAAGACTTCATCAAAGAAAATGGTGGAGACACTGTAGCCTCAAATCCTTGGGGTTTAAAATCACTTGCTTATCCAATCGATAAGAAAACTACTGGTATCTACTGGGTACTAGAATTCACTGGTCCTTCTGACCTAAATGAAAAATTGAAAGTTCAATTTTTACGTGACGAGCAAATTATGCGTCACATGATTACTAAACTTGACAAGTACGCAGTTGAGTATAACCACATTAAGAGAAACGGCGGTTTCCCTGTTCACAAAGCACAAGAGGCTTAATTAAATTTTTACCAACATGGCAAAGAATGAAATCAAATACCTTACAGCGATCAAACAGGAAAAACCAAAGAAGAAATTCTGTCGTTTTAAGAAGTATGGTATCAAGTATGTAGATTACAAAGACATCGAGTTTTTAAAGAAGTTTTTAAATGAGCAAGGTAAAATGTTACCTCGTCGTTTAAGCGGAAACTCTTTAAAGTATCAACGTAAAGTAGCTGACGCTATTAAAAAATCTCGTCAGATGGCGTTGTTACCTTATGTAACAGATTTATTGAAATAGAAAATAATTAGTCAACCATCCCTAATCTCGCGGTAACCAATAAAAATACCAAGGCGAGTGACAGCAGTAAAATGCTGGGCTCTTGGGAACTAAAACAAACACAATGCAAGTAATATTAATTAAAGACGTAGACAATTTAGGTGGTAAGGATGAGTTAGTAAACGTGAAGAACGGATACGCTCGTAACTTCTTATTCCCAACTAAGCATGCGGTAGAAGCAAATTCATCTAACTTAAAGCAACTAGAAGAGCGTTTGAAAGCAAAGGCTAAGAAAGAAGCTGCAATGTTAGCTGAAATCACTAAAGTAATTGCTACTTTAACTGCTAGCCCTGTTAAATTGACTGCAAAAGTTGGTGCTAACAACAAAATCTTTGGTTCAATCACATCTTTACAAGTAACGAAAGCAATTCGTGAGCAAAAAGGATATGAAATTGATAGAAGAAGAATTGCTGTTGCAGATGATATCAAAGAATTAGGTGCTTACAAAGCAACTATCGACTTTGGTAACGGTCAAACAACTGAAATAGACATTGAAATCGCTCCTGAAGCATAATTTCATCCAGGATTAACTTATTCGATTTAGTAATCTAAATCAAGCTTTAAGCCCTTTCTAAACCATTAGAAAGGGCTTTTTGTTAGTTTAAGCGCCTAAATTGGTTAAAATTGTCGAAATTGGGAGTGAAAAGTGGCTTTTAAAAAGAATATTGTTGTTTGTGAACTATTATTGCCTATCTTCGGTAACGCTAATGGAAAGCAATGTCGCCTACATTAGTTTTTAGATCACTTAATTTTAAAGAACATGAACATTTATGTTGGAAATCTTAGCTGGAACATGACTAGCGAAGATCTTGAAGCACTTTTTACTCCATTTGGAGCAGTTGCAAGTGCAAAAATTGTAACAGACAAATTTAACAACAACAGAAGCAAGGGTTTCGGTTTTGTTGAAATGGCTAACGATGACGAAGCTAAAGCAGCTATCGCTCAATTACACGACACTGAAGTATTAGGTCGTAACATCGTTGTAAACGAATCAACTCCACGTCCAGAAGGTGAAAGAAGTTTCACTAAGAAGCCTTACGGCGGTGGTGGAAATCGTGGCGGTGGTGGTTTCAACCGCGGTGGTACTGGCGGTGGATACAACCGTGATCGCGGTGGTAATGGCGGTGGTGAATATAACAGATATTAATCAACCTCGTTGCAATACAAAGCGCTCTCAATTTGAGAGCGCTTTTTTTATGTCTATATTTTTGTTTTCATACAATTACTATCTGAACTATAAAACTTAGTTGTAAATTGTATTCAAATAAAAAATAATGGCAAATAAGCTAAAACCTAACCCCATTGTAGGTTGTATGAGATGGGGTGTATGGGGTGAAAACTTTACAACAAAGCAATTCGAGCAAATAATAGATCAGTGTTTAAGTATTGGTTTAAACGTTTTTGATCATGCTGACATATATGGGCATTACACAACAGAAGCTGATTTTGGAAATGCACTAAAAGGGAATACAAGCCTTCGTGACAAAATACAAATCATTACAAAGTGTGGTATAAATATGTTGACGCCCAATAGGCCGGATCATCAAATCAAATCTTATGATACCAGTGCTAGCCATATCATAAAATCAGTCGAGCAATCATTGCAAAATTTTCATACCGACTATATTGATACCCTACTTATACATCGTCCTGATATTTTAATGGATGTAGAAGAAATAGCCAATACTATCACAACACTAAAGCAATCCGGTAAAGTAAAATCATTTGGAGTTTCGAATTTTACAACTGGACAAGTGGGATTATTAAATAAATATATAACGGTAGAACATCATCAAGTAGAAATTTCTGTAACACAATTAAATTCTTTTGATAATGGTGTATTGGATCAGTGTCAATTAAATAATATTCAATCACAGTCTTGGTCGCCAATGGGCAATGGATTGTTAACTGAAAAAAATGAAAAGCATTCACGCATACTTGCAACAGCCACAGCGCTTTCTAGTAATTACAATTGCAGTATAAACCAAATATTATTGGCATTTCTGTATGCTCATCCTAGTAATATTGTTCCAGTAATTGGTACTACAAAGTTTGAAAGAATTATAGAAGCTAAACAAGCAAAGGAAATAGTACTTAAAAAAGAAGATTTTTATAAATTATGGAGTGCCTCTATAGGTAATGAAGTAGCTTAAAAAAAATGGAATAAAAATGTAATGCCTGGCAATTGCTGGGCATTGTTGTTTCAGTAAAGTATGGACAAAAAAAATCCCCATCAAATAAATGATGAGGATTCTTTAATAAATAAGGCAGCTACCTACTCTCCCAGGAAAACCCAAGTACCATCGGCCATGGGGGACTTAACTTCTCTGTTCGGAATGGGAAGAGGTGAACACCCCCGGCAAAACCACCTTAAGACGGTAATTTTATCGGTGTCTAAAACTAATTAGACGGATAAAACAATAATTTACATATTGGAATTGAAATCAGGAACAGAAAAAAAAGATAAAGCTTACGGGCAATTAGTACTACTCGACTTTGCTATTACTAGCTTTACATCTATAGCCTATCAACGTCATAGTCTTTGACGACCCTTAAAAGTAAACTCATCTTGTGGAAGGTTTCACGCTTAGATGCTTT
>DAIUEC010000076.1:0-10324 GCA_036845345.1 Sediminibacterium sp. | reverse complement strand
TGTATAAAATTTGTGGCATCCATTCAATATACAATTGACGACTCATGTTTTTAGATTCGCTCATGTTTAACATGAAAAAATCGCGATTATTATCGTGACCAATATATTTTTCATACAAACGAGGAATATCACTTGTTGATCTTTTTAAAGTATCTGCATTGCGCATATACCAATTTGAAACAAGTTCTTGTCCATCAGGATTGGCGTGTACAAATAAAATAATGGTTGACTTTAAAATATTTTTCGTCTCTTCATCATCTCTTGTTAAAACAGTATATAGTGTTTGAATCAACTGATGAATACCCGTAACCTCTGTTGCGTGCAAACCACCATCAATCCACACTACTGACTTACCTTCTTTTGCTAATTGCTTTGCTTCGGCATCCGATAGGTTTTCGGCTCTTGCTAATTTTTGTGAAATAGATTTGTATTTAGCTAGCTGTCTGATATTACTAGGATCAGAAACAATCATCATGTATTGATTACGACCTTCTTCAGTTTTACCTATTACTTGCAACTTTACTTTATTTGAAGCTGCTGCTACTTTTTTGAAATAAGCTTCCGTTTGAGTAAAGGTTGCTAAATGATAATTGTCTCCAATATTAAAACCAAAATGTTCTTTAGGAGTAGGGATGGACTGAGCATTTAATTGAATAACGCTCAAAGCCAACACTAAAAAGCAAAACAAGAGTTTACGCATATTTTAAATTTTGAAGTAAGTTAATTAAAATGCCTTTACTTTTTTGAAAAAAAATGCACTTTTACACTAATGGAATAAAATAGCCGCTTGCTCTTTAAAGGAATGTTGTGCTGAAAGGAAATGTGGAGGATAGCTGTTGATGATTTGTTGAATACTACTTAATAAGTTCAATGGATTTCCATAAACATACTTATGTTTTCTTTTCATTTTTTGAACTAAGGCGTTAGCGGCAATTGTTGAGATAGGACCCCCCGTTGGAATATGACCATACACCATTGAGCTGTCTTGCTTTTTTGCAAATTCAAAACTTTCTCGATATAAATCAACAATGGCATTGGGTTTAAAACGAATTAAATTGTACAAATGAATAATATCCAATTGTAACCAGATAATATTTTGATACCCTTGTTTGCTAAGCGCTCCATTATTTAAATAAGGCTGCTCCTGAATTTGATCCTCTTGTAATTTTGGAGTTGATGCAATAATTCCCTCAAATGGATATTGTAATGTTACTTGTATAGTACTTGCAGAAATTTGAATTTGCGCTTCAAAAGATTGATTCAAATAGGTAAACTTTAACTGACCCTTTATCGTATCTTTTGTTTTAGACTTAATAATTAAATCAAAATCAGCTGAGGAATTAGATACGGCAGTTAAATCGGGAGTTACGGGGGTAGAATGCTGTAGAAACATAGTTTTTTTATTTTGACATTAATGACCTCATCGATTTTACCACCGCGGAGTTAAACTCTCTCGGTTGGTACCCACTAAAGGGTTCTTGATGATGGAACAAAGGTAGTAGATTGGAAGTTTCTAGCCAAAAAAAGGCCGGTAAAATACCGGCCTTTTTTTGTAAATTAAATTATAAAAATTAATAAACTGTTATGCGTAGTCGTTAAAATCATCTTCCTCAAAGTTCATTGAACCCAGATTCATCATACTGCCCATTAAGTCTTTAAACTCAATCTTACCATCAATCATTTTTTTACTAATTAATGAATAAGCGGAAAGACCATGCAATACAAATTCCATTAATAATGCTGATTGTTTATCATCGGCTTGCGGAAAATGTTTTTTCACAATCCCAAATAAACCATCCACTTTATACAATGCAATAACTTTTTCATCATCCTTCATGTCCAATAATAAATCCAAATGATTACCGGCATCAAACCATTTAGTAATTAATGCATATGGATTTTCGGGTTGCTTTGCTTCAGCAGATTGTGCTGCAGATTTTTTTACTGGTTTCTTTTTCTTTAATTCATCGGGATTAGGGAAATAAGAAACAAATAAAGTACGGATTGATTTATTTAATAAATTCAAAGCAACTTCATAAGGTCCTTCTTGCTCCCCTTCATATACCAATTCAATTTTTCCAGTAATAGCAGGAATGATTCCTGACAAATCACTGATCCAAATTTGCGTATGTTTTTCGTTATGAATAATAGCTCTTCTTTCTGCACTACTCACCGCAGCCTCATACGCAGCAATGGTTAGACGCGCACTCACTCCACTTTTTTTATCTACAAATTCGTTGGTTCTTGCTTCAAATGAAACCTGCTCAATTAATCGCTTTACTAAATCACTTACTTCTACTTTATCTTTTTGTGCAGGTAAAATATTAGCTTCTTGTTCGGTAATCGCTAAAGAGGTTTCGATACTTTTTGGATAGTGTGTTAAAATTTGACTTTCAATTCTATCTTTTAATGGTGTTACAATACTTCCTCTATTCGTGTAATCTTCTGGGTTAGCAGTAAACACAAATAAAATATCTAAAGGCATGCGCAACTTAAATCCTCTAATTTGAATATCCCCTTCTTGCAAAATATTAAATAAGGATACCTGAATTCTTGCTTGCAAATCGGGCAATTCATTTATCACAAAAATGCCTCTATTGCTTCTTGGAATAATTCCGTAGTGAATCACTTTCTCATCTGCAAAACTCAATTTTAAATTAGCAGCTTTAATGGGATCAATGTCTCCGATTAAATCTGAAACACTTACATCGGGTGTTGCTAATTTTTCTCCATAACGTGCAGTCTTGTGCACCCAATGAATTGGGGTATTATCGCCATGTTCGGCAATAAGATCTACGGCAAACCTACTAAGGGGTTGTAAAGGATCATCATTTACTTCCGAGCCTGCTACTGTTGGGATATATTCATCTAATAAATCCACCATTTGGCGCGCCATTCTTGTTTTAGCTTGACCACGCAATCCTAAAAACAAAATATTATGTCTACTTAATAAAGCTCTTTCTACGTCAGGGATAACCGTATCCTCATAACCTAAGATACCTTCAAATGCATTTTCTTTATTTTGAATACTAGCGATTAAATTATCACGCACTTCATCTTTGATTGATTTAGGTTGATAACCCGATTTTTTTAAATCGCCTAGTGTTAAAATTTTTTGGATATCTATTTTCTTACTCATAATTAATATACTGTTTTTCTTTTACCACTTTCAAAATCATTAAATATAAAACTACCTAAATTGTCAAGTGAAGCAAAATAGGCTTTGCCATTATTCATCTCAGTAAATTCTTCTACAAATTTTTGTAAGTAAGGATCGGATGCAATCATGAATGTAGTAATTGGAATTTTTAATTTCTTGCATTGTGCAGCAAGGTTAATACAACGATTCACTACTTTTCGATCTAATCCAAAACTATTTTTATAATACTTACCGCCAATCTTCAAGCAGGTTGGTTTACCATCGGTAATCATAAATATTTGCTTGTTGGCTGTCTTGCGTCTACGCAATATATCCATGGCTAATTCAAGCCCAGCAACCGTATTGGTATGATAAGGTCCTACTTGTAAATATGGTAGGTCTTTGATTTCAACCTGCCAAGCATCATTTCCAAACACGACAATATCAATAGTATCTTTTGGATATTTTTTTGTGATTAATTCACATAATGCCATCGCCACTTTTTTAGCAGGCGTAATTCTATCCTCTCCGTATAAAATCATGGAATGAGAAATATCAATCATTAACACAGTCGAAGTCTGTGTTTTAAAATCAGCCTCTCTAATGACTAAATCATCCTCATGCATGGAGAAGGAATCGACACCTCTATTGATTTGAGCATTTTTAATACTCTCTGTAAAATCAATCTGCTCCATTAAATCTCCAAACTGAAATGATCTTGTATCAGAATTAATATCTCCACTAGGTCCAGCCTTGGTAGTGCTATGGTTACCCTGTTTGGCTTTCTTTAATTTACCGAAAATTTCTTCTAAGCTTTTTTGACGAATGGTTTGTTCCGTTTTTGCAGTAATTGCAAATCTTCCATCCTGAGGATTTTCTTTTAAATAGCCATTTTGCTTTAAATCCTCTATAAAATCACCCACTCCATAATCATCATCGGTAAATTTATGGGTTCGATCCAATTGATTCATCCAATCCAATGCCTCACTTGCGTCCCCACTCGTATAGTTAAGCAACTGCGTGAAAATATCAAGCATTTGCTCAAACTTGGTTTTTGAGTTTTCTCCTGGAATAAAATTTACAAAACGATGCCCTATCATAGTTATGCAAGTTAACAAAATACAAGGCACAAGGTTTAAAGAATATCATATAACGGTCCCATATTCCGTATTTAATAAACAAAAAAGCGGAGCACCCACAATGAATGCCCCGCCCTTAACTTAAATTGAATAGTTACTTGCCTATTTTACGAAGACTATCTGCTTTTTGGTCTAATATTTGAATGGAAGCATCTAATCCTACCACTTGATTATAGATGAAAAATGGAAGTATCAAAAGCGCAATTCCCAACAATAAAAATATTGCTGCGGGAATCCGATAGTATTTATTGGTATTTAAATAATAGGTCCTTGCCGTAATAAAAAGTAGGGCTGCAAATAGCCAAAAAATAATACCCATTAAATAAAAGTGAAGCGTATACTCAATGGTTCCTGTTTTAAAAGACGATAGTGGTTGCAGATTGTATAATTGAACGAGCAACAACAGGACTAATGTTAAATACAGATACTTTTTAGGGAAATCAGTGATGTTGGCTGTAGGGGTTGGGTTAGATTCATTCATATATAAGGGTTTAATTAATGACCATTTCTTCTTAGTACACAGGCTTTATAATCTAAAGTGCAAGTATATAAATCTGACGAAAACATTTGTCTAGCGATGACAAGTCCAAAATATGAACCTATAGATACGCCCACTGAAGCTCCGGCAACAGTACCAACTACAGGAACCAGGGACGCGATACCTGCACCTGTTATGCCCGCACCTGTTGCCAAGGAAGTCCCAATATTAACCGAGTTGCCTAGAAAGTTTTTGGCAGCTTTTTGATTGCAGCTTACATATTCTAAACAACATGCATCCGAACAACCTCCTCCACCAGCATCAACATCTTCTAAATCCATTTCGGCAAAAAATTGAAAAGCAGGGGCTTCTGGATTCAATACATAATCATCATACATACTGCTTGACTTTATTTTATTCGTATTGTTATTCACCGAATCCATTTTATTTTTTGCGTACAAGGACCTAGCTTTTAAAAATAATATCACTTGCTCATTCGAGTAAGCGCCATTCGTAGAAAAATATTTTTGCTTTATCAAAATAGTGTTGGTTAAAATTTGATTTGAAAAATAGTTGAGTTCATCAACTGATTTTAATTTATAAAAATCCACCAGCTGCTGTTGTATTGTCAAACTATTGGGACTCGCATTTAGTTTTTCAAATAATAATTTACCCGAGCTTACAATCTCTTCGGTAGTTCTTTGATCCTTGGATACTAACTGTAAATAATGTGGATCGAAATGATTTAGTGCATCGTACAAACCAATAAATGCAGGATCTCCCGCCAACTGTTTTGAATCGGCTACTGAAACTGTAGAAGCAATTGGTGCATCTAATGACTTGGTACAACTATAAAAAAAGGCGATTCCAATAACAAAGAGCATGCTAGTTGCGATGATTTTTTTATTCATAATATTTTGATTTATACTTAAGCTGAATTACTCAAGCATTAAAACCAAAATAGTCATCATGTGTATTGCAATAGAGCGTATTTATACTTTCGATTCTATTCAATATTTTAATCAAATTCCTAACATGCTAAAACTAATCTAAGTTGAACAATAAAAACATAAAGTCATATTTGAAAGTTTTCTCAATTTTAAGTGTAGACACGAGAATATTTTCTTAATTTCAAATCATCAAGCCTATCCCATTGAAAAAATATTTTATTCTATTTTGTATTGTCTGTTCTAGCATCACCTTAAATGCACAGGACGAAAGCAATTCCGCTTATACCATTGAGTCTTTTTTATACAATTGGAATCACCCCTCAAGCAATGCTGCAAAAGTCATGGACAATACTGACCAAATGTTGGTGGTGTTTAGAGAGCGCTTCCAAGATATCAAAATTGCAGGCGTTGAAAAAGAAAACGGAGTTTGGAAATTAAAACTTCCTCCAGTAAAAGCAAGCATTGGTCGCAACGGTCTTATTTATGAGATGGCGAAAAAAGAAGGAGATGGCTGTACACCGGTTGGATTTTATGAACTTGGCAAATTGTTTAGTTATGACTCAAGCATAAAATCAAAGCTTCCATTTACGCAAACTACTTCCGAAGACAAGTGGATTGATGACCCAAATTCAGATGATTATAACAAATATATTAGGGGAGCTACCACAGCTAAATCGTTTGAAAATTTATTATTAAAAAATATTTATTATAAATATTGCATGGTGATAGAGTATAACACCCATCCTGTTGTCAAAGGAAAGGGAAGTGCTATTTTCTTTCATGTAGCTGATGAAAAATATACCCCTACTGCTGGATGCGTTGCAATTGCCGAATCGGATATGTTACAATATTTAAATTGGCTACAACCTAATAAAAGAAAAGCAATTTGGATTATTGCAGATGAGGAAGACGAAGATTAAAAAAATAGAGATCCATTTTATATAAAAACTCAAAAAATAAACATGAAAAAAATTTTCATTTTGTTATTGGTAACTACCATCGTAGAAACTACTTTTTCAAACAATTTATTTGCTCAATCTCAAAATATAAGCAGTCAGCAAGTTGATTCTTTGACAGAATTGGTTTTAAAAACTTTTAATGTGCCTGGTATTGCGGTAGGTGTTGTGAAGGACGGGAAATTGATACATGCTAAAGGTTATGGAGTGTCTAATATTAATACTGGCAAAAAGGTAGACGAAAATACTCTTTTTGGAATTGCCTCCAACAGTAAAGCGATGACTGCTGCTGCATTGGGCATATTAGTAGAGGAAGGAAAAATTAAATGGGACGATAGAGTAACAAATTATATTCCTGAATTTAAAATGTATGATCCCTATGTTACAGATGCATTTACTATACGTGATTTATTAACCCACCGAAGTGGATTGGGATTGGGTGCTGGAGATTTAATGATGTTCCCGGATGGTAGTGATTTTACTAAAAAAGACATCATTCATAATTTAAGATATCTAAAACCCGTATCTGCATTTAGAACAAAGTATGATTATGATAACAATTTATACATCGTAGCAGGGGAAGTAGTAGCAAGAGCAAGCGGAAAAAGCTGGGAAGACTTTGTAGAGCAAAGATTAATGCGTCCATTAGGCATGACCAAAACAGCCGCTTCATTATATCGTTTAAAAGATAAAACCAATGCAGTACGCCCACACGCACCAGTGGATGGAAAATTACAAGTATTAGATATTGATTGGAGTGAAAGTGCAAATGCAGCAGGTGGCATTTGGAGTAATATCACCGATTGGAGCAAGTGGGTGATGGTACAAATGAATCACGGAAAATATGGAGACAGTTTACAAAATAAAATTTTTACAGACGACACACACGAAGAAACCTGGAGCGCACAAACTATTATTAATGCAAAAGCAATGGCGCCTTATAACACACATTTTGCAGCATATGGTTTAGGTTGGTTCTTGAGCGATGTGAAAGGGTACAAACAAGTCACGCATACTGGAGGACTTGCGGGTATGGTAACACAGGTGGTGATGTTTCCTGAATTAAATTTAGGAATTATCGTTTTTACCAATCAACAAGTGGGTGCTGCCTTTAATGCAATTAGCAATACCATTAAGGATAGTTATATTGGTGTGACAGGATATGATTGGGTTAAAATTATGCATGATCGAGTGGTTAGCGGTGAGGAAGAAGCTAAAAAAATAAATGAATCTGTTGAAAAAAGTATTAAAGAGGAGCAAGCAAAATCAAGTGAAAAATTTAATGTAGAGCCTTATTTAGGAACCTATAGAGATACTTGGTTTGGTGATATAGAAGTGAGTACCAATAATAATAAAGCTTGGTTAACAAGTAAAAAATCACCTAAATTAAAAGGAGAACTATTTCCTTACAAGGGAAATACTTTAATTGTAAGATGGCTAGACCGTACTATGGATGCCGATGCTTATGTAATGTTCACAACCGATATGGATGGAAAGCCTGCTGGCATGACCTTAAAAGCAATATCCCCATTAACCGATTTTAGTTTTGATTTTCAAGACTTAGATTTAAAGAAAATCAAATAAAAAACAGGATGGTATAATTTTTGTACCTTTTCCAAAAATTTAAAATCAAAAAAAACAGAAAACATGTCAACACAAAATTATAAAAACCATCCTCAAATGGTACCTGGTTTTCACTATGTAACATTTGCATTAATATTAGCGCTTTTAGGAGGTTCTATCAATTATTTTTTAAGAGCCACTCCAGAAAATAAATACCTTGCTTCATTAGTAATTTTAGTTACTATTATATTGGTTTTATTAGCCTGGTTTGCAAGAGGTTTTGCTTTAAAGGCGCAGGATAGAGCGATTCGTGCCGAAGAATCACTTCGTTATTATATTATGACCGGCAAAGCTTTGCCTAGTAGTTTAACTATTGGACAAATTATTGCTTTACGTTTTGCAAGTGATGCAGAATATTTAGCACTTCTTGAAAAAGCAATCAAAGAAAATTTAAGTCCAAAAGAAATTAAGTTATCTATTCAAGATTGGAAAGGAGATTACCACCGCGTTTAAATTTGATCATATTATTATTTGTCTCCACTAATTGCATAAACAGCAAAACTTGCTAACCAATGCTCTCCACCATAATTGCCAGAGGCAACGGTACTTAAACTTTGATTTAAATGTTTTGTGGATGCGGCTAACAATAATTTTCGACGTGAATCATTTTTAGGAAGGGCGTTCGCAATACCAGACATACACCAGCTTCGGCTAAAACACAAGCCGTCTAAATGCACAATTTGTAAATCGGTTCTATCAGAAACATGTGGCAGCTCGGTTAAATGAGTTAGCGCTTTATTTGACAACCAACCTGAAAGCCATTGTTGGTATGCTGAATTATTTAAAACCTTGCGCATTAAATCGGCCTCCATTAAGGAAGGAGAGAAAAAATCTGCACCATCCGGTTCCCAAATTGTAGGCGCGTTTTTATCTTTTAAAAATAATTGTTTAGCGGAAGCGATGATTGCATTTTCAAATTTTACATTATTAGTAGCACGTGCATAATCTAAAGCAAAAGATAAACCAAATGCAGTGTTACCATGCATTCCAGAACGATTTGCATAAGTTTGTTTGGGTAAATAAACATTCCAAATTTTGATAATGGTATCACATAAAGGTTGCAATGCCTTGGTCCATTGCTTTGCATCAGGATCATTATAATCCAATAATTCCTGTTGCAATTTTAAAACCCAAGCCCAGCCGTATGTTCTTTCAAAACTTCTATTTAAAGAAGCTTTAAAATAATCTGTTTCTATTTGAAGATTCTTTTGAGTTAAAGTAGTGTTCAAGACTTTTCGAATGTCTCTTTGTTCTTTTAGGTTGGGGAATTGCTTTAATAATCTCACCAACATCCAATGACCATGTACGCTACTATGCCAATCAAAACAACCATAAAAACTTGGATGTTGTTGAATGGGGGTAAGCATTTGATCGCTATCCGCAATTGCAGTATGGTTAATTTTATTAGGGTACTGTTGAAGTATACACTTCATTGGAAGAGACGCTAAATGGGAAGCACCCTGAGCCGTTAATGTAAATTGAGTACTATCCGAGTTAGAGGTAAAGAATTGTATTTTTTCTTGCGCGTTAAGCTTTATAGCAACAAAGAAGAGCAGTATTAAAAGGTATTTTTTCATAAAAATATTTACTTACAAAATACAAAAATTCTAACAAAACTTGGATTGGGATAAGAAATTAAATTAACCTAACTTCATAAAACAAAAAATTACAGCATGCTACAAAATATTATAATCGGCTTTTGGATATTGTGCGCTATTTACTGCTTATACAAACTTTTTAAAAGATCTAAGATGTCCTCTCATGATGGTGTTATAGGATATTCACCAGGACTAGAGGTATTAATGGTAATCATGATTGGGCCCATCTTGGCCATCATCGATATCTCACTTACCTGGATAAGAATTTACAAAGAAGCCGAGGAGGCAAGAAGAAGAGTAGAAAAGAAACAAGATTAAACAAAAAGCGCCTTGAATATGGACTGAACCCCTAAAGTTGGACGAAGTTAATAATTAAGTTTTAAAGTGTGATGAGCTCGGTATTCTACCGGGCTCATTCCATTTAGGTTAAGTTTGATTCTG
>DAIUEC010000075.1:0-10404 GCA_036845345.1 Sediminibacterium sp. | reverse complement strand
GTCCAAAATTTAACCTAAGTTGATATTTTTCAGCAGTTTTTGTTAACAATTTGGTAATATATGTTATGCCTTATTTAATAGGCAAAAGGGGAAATTTGAGTCTACAATAAATAATAAAATTTTAGTTATGGACTTAAATTCAATCATGAAGATTTTCTTGCCTAAAGACAGAGTGTTTTTCCAATTATTTGAGGAAGTTTCCGAACACGTTCAACAAATGGGTGAGAAATTAAAAGAAATGGTGAACGAACCAGATGCAGATATGAGAGCAAATATTTTAGCTCAAATCGAAAATTTAGAACATAAGAATGATGATTTAACGCATAATATTTTTACTGAATTAGGTAGAAACTTTATCACGCCATTTGATAGAGAGGATATTCACTACTTAGCAACTTCTTTAGATGATATCGCAGATTACATTTATGCATCTGCTAAAAAAATCAACTTTTATAAGGTAAATCCTAATGATACAGGGATTCACAAATTAGCTGAATTAATTTTACAAGGTACTTCTGAAACTAAGAAAGCAGTGATGGGCCTTCGTAACATGAAAAATATCAAGGAAATGACGGAAGCTATGATTAAGGTGAATAGTATCGAAAATCAAGCGGATGATGTATTTGATATGAGTATCGAGAAATTATTTGAACAAGAAAATGACTTCAAAGAAGTGATTAAGAAAAGAGAAATTTATCAGGTGTTAGAAATTGCCACTGATAAAATTGAAGACGTTTCAAATGTGATCGAATCCATCATTATCAAGTACGCTTAATTTTAATATAAGATGACCTTATTAATTATCATCATAGCGCTTGCGCTAGTTTTTGACTATATCAATGGATTTCACGACGCTGCAAACTCCATTGCTACCGTGGTTTCAACTAAGGTGTTGACTCCTTTTCAAGCGGTAATTTGGGCTGCTATTTTTAATTCAGTAGCATTTTGGATTTTTAAAGATCACGCAGTTGCGAACTCAATTAGCAAAACTGTTTATAAAGATTTTATTACCCTACCTGTAATTTTTTCAGGATTATTGGCTGCTATATTTTGGAACTTACTTACTTGGTGGTATGGAATTCCATCATCGTCTTCACATACATTAATTGGAGGATTTGCTGGTGCCGCAATTGTACATGCTTTAATGTTAAAGGGGGTTGATTATTCTTGGGCTAAAATTGTTGATACGGAAACTATCGTTAAAACTATTTTGTTCATTTTCTTGGCTCCAATTATTGGAATATTAATATCCGTATTTATCACGCTGGTCACTATTATGAGAAATATTTGGTGGCGACTTGTCATTATTTCCTTGGCCACTTTAGGAACAGTGATTATGTTTGATCGTTTTGAGGATAGCAAAATAAAAGAAAACGTTCAAAAGTTTTATAGCATTGATAAGTACGAAAAGGAAATTTCTAATTTAAATGATGAATTAAAACATAAAACTGGTGACACCATCTTATTGAACAGCTTAAAATCGAATGAGGAGAAATTGGCTAAAGCAAAAGAAAAATATGCTCAAATTGAACCTAGCTTAAGTGACTTTGATAATTTAGGTGCTAAACAAATCGCCAAGATAGCAAATGATAAAAATATTTTAAAAGGGGTAGCAGCTAGTAAGTTAAGAGACGCAGTTCGTAATGTAAATGACTTTTTAGTTTTAGAAGCAAAAGCTCCAGAAAATGCAGCTGCTAAAAAAGAATACGACGTTGCGAAAGTTAAAACTGAGTTGTATAAAGAGCCTTTGAATTTATATTTGGATCATAAGATTGGAGTTGATTCAACAATTTCTTTAATGAATGCGGCTTATCCAATTCAAGATAAAAATATTGAAAAGGTAAAAGCTAAATTAGTCAGCTTTGATATTCAAAAAATATTTGAAAGCGAAGTAGACAAAGCTGATAATTCTATTATCGTATACGGTATTGTAGGGGCAGCGATCATTTTTATGTTGATTTATTTATATGTAGAAAAGATAAAAACACCTACTGCATTTACAGTAGCTAATATGTTTAAAAAACTGCAGTTATTTAGTTCGGCTGCTTTTAGTATTGGACACGGTGGTAATGATGCTCAAAAAGTAATGGGTATTATTGGGGCTGCATTAATTGCAAATGGAAGTATTCAAGAGTTTGGACAATTGCCTGGTTGGGTGCCAGTTGCATGTTACTTATCAATTGGATTAGGTACCATGAGTGGTGGATGGAAAATTGTAAAAACAATGGGATCTAAAATCACTAAAGTAACTCCATTGGAAGGTGTAGCTGCTGAAACTGCAGGAGCATTTACTTTATTCTTTACTGGTCAAATGGGTATTCCTGTTTCAACAACTCATACCATTACAGGTTCAATTATTGGTGTAGGTGCAACTAAAAGATTAAGTGCCGTAAGATGGGGCGTAACTACCAACTTATTATGGGCTTGGGTATTAACCATTCCTGTAAGTGGTGTATTAGCTGCTATTACTTACTTGATTGTTCATTATTTAATGAAATAAATTTCAAAATAGATTTATAAAAAAGTCCTTCAATTGAGGGACTTTTTTATTTTCAATCATTGCAATCGTTTGAAATATTTTAGAAAGTGCAATACCGTTTGTTAGTTAAATTTTTATAAAACAGAACGGGTTACTTTTAATTAGTACAGGTATTAATTATATAACCATAATAATAATACCATGATTGAAAAAAAATATTATAAGACTAAGGATTACGTAAAAGTAAAATTCACTTTAAATGCAGAAGCTAAAAAAGTAGACATTTTAGGTTTAAACAATGAGTGGAAAAAAGGCGTAGCAATGACTAAGAAAAAAGAAGGTGTATTTTCTGCAGAGTTAAACTTACCTAAAGAATCTTCACACGAGTTTAGATATTTCCTCGATAAAAAAGTTTGGTTAAATGACGAGCAAGCCGACGCAGAAACTGCGAATGTATTTGGGACTACCAATAGTGTTTTATCTATCTAACAAATAGATTTATAAAAGCTATTAAATTTTTAGCTTAATAAAAAAAGCTTCTACTTTTTGGTAGAAGCTTTTTTTATTAATTATTGATGATATGTATTTTAGTTTGTCGATCGTCTATATATTTAAAATCAGTACCATTATAAAATCCATTTTGTTCTAAAGCAACGCGTACTGGCTTATCCCATTCCTTTAGTTTATGCATTGCATTTAACTCAATGGAATAGCAAGTGTTTTTGTGCATTTTATAATCCCCTGATCCAGGAACACCTCCTTGCATATCCCACATACCAATTGTAGTTCCGGCTGCATGACCATGAAATCCAATTGGATGCGTATAGATACTTGGCGTAATACCTTCGGATTTTGCTTGAGCTAATGATGCCGCTAAAATTTGATTTCCAGTAATACCTAGTTTAAAATGACTAGTTAAAATATCTTGCAATCTATTGGTTTTAGTAAAGGCTTCCTGTAAATCGGCTGGTGCTGCTTGTTCATTTGGTAGTAATACATAGGCCTGCTCCTGAACATCTGAATTTAAACGTAAGTAGGAAATGCCAAAATCACAATGTAAAAAATCACCTGGTCTAATAATTTCATCATTATCATTACTAATCCTGCGTTGAATTTCAACCGATGGATGAAACCAAGTACTTAATCCCATATCGCTTAATTTTTGTCTAAACCACCATACTACATCATTTGCGGTAGTAATATTCACTTTAATTACTTGACTGCTAAATCCTTCTTTAATAATAGCATGTGTAATTTTTAAGAGTGTCGGATAATAAGCCATTTCTTTTTCAGTCCTTGTTTCTAACCAGGAAACGGCAAGCGGCTCTGCAGAAATAATATGCTTTTTTTCCTCCTCGCTTAAATGACTCAAAAATTCTTTATACTCTGTTAAATCCATGCCATCGGCATGTCCAAAATCTGCTGAATAATTTAAGGCTATGTTTTTAGGGTGTAAGGTTCGAAGTAAACTCACTAAGGCATCCCACTGATCAGGATTTTTTTCTGGATTCCAAGCAGCTTGTATTTGTTTTCCAACCGGATACCTTGCAACTGCATACTTTTTATAGATATTATTTTTTGTATCACGATAAAACACTAAAATGGTTCTTCTTCTTGCTGATAACCATTCGGCAGGTAAGAAGGTTTTTACAATTGGGTCCTCGTTGTATTCTCTTGTAGCCATTACCCAACAATCTATTTGGGTTGAATCCATTAATTTGGGTAATAAATTTTCTAAACGATCGTCTAACAAATCATTGATAATTTTTGCTTGTGATTGCATACTTTCTACTTGCGCATTTGAAATGCTGGCACTAATCAATAATATGGTGATAATAAATAGTCTTTTCATAATTTATCTATAGTAATGATACCAAAATAGGCTTTGACTAAATTAACAACTAAATTTGCAATTATGAAGTTTTATTTGAGTCTTTTAACGGTACTATTGATTTTTGAATGCACAGATCTATATAGCCAGGATAGTGTTTATAATCAACTCAATCCCGTTATTGTAACCGGCAACAAAATGCAAGAAAAAAGAAGCGAATCACCAATCGCTATATCCGTTATCTCAAAAGAAACTATTGAAAAAATCAAACCCAATCGAATTGAATTCTTATTAAATACGGTTAGTGGAGTGTACATGCCGAGCATTGGCAATGAACAACATATGATGGCTATAAGACAACCCATTTCGTTAAAAGGATTGTATTTGTATTTAGAAGATGGAATGCCCATAAGAACTAGCGGGCTTTTTAGCAACAATGCCTTAATTGAAATAAACACGGGGGCAATAAAAGGTTTGGAAGTAGTTAAAGGGCCCGCTTCGGCTCTATATGGTGCTGAAGCCATTGGTGGAGTAATTAATGTTTTAACGCAAGCGGCAGGGGACAAAAAATTAATTCAATTCAGCAATCAAATTAATTCAATTGGTCTTTTTAAATCTGATCTAAGTTTTGGAATTCCTTCTTCAAAAGGGGGATGGTTTTTCAATACCAATTATGCAGCTCAAAACAAAGGCCCTATTGATTATAGTGATTTTAATAAAAAAGGAATTAGTATTCGACATGATTTTGAAAATGGAAAGTGGAGTGGATTCCAGACTTTACAATACATTGATTATTATGCACAGATGACAGGATCGGTGGATAGTATTCACTTTGCATCACATAATTTTAGTTCACTACAAACATTTACTTTTCGAAAAATAAATGCATTAAGATTAAGGCAAAATTTAAATTATCGCTGGAGTGAAAATGCAAGTACTGTTTTAAATGTAATGTATCGTGATAATGCAATGGATCAAAATCCAACCTATTCTATTGCGAACACGAGTAATCCCACAAAATTTAAAGGTCAAATCAATCGAAATGAATTCAATTCCATTGCACTGGATATACAACATATTATTTCCCTAAAATCCATCAATAGTAAATTTGTCATTGGAGCTTCGAGTGATTTTACCAATCAAAATTTAAAAGCACATTATATTGATATTTTTAAAGATACGTTGCTTGGCAAGTATACCAAATACACTTATCCAGCAAGGGATTCATTGGTTTCAAATTATCAAACAAAAATTAATAACCAGGCAGTTTATGTAAATTTTATTTCAAAAATTGGAACACATATCAAAACAAACCTCGCAGTAAGATATGATCAGTTTGAATATCAATTTTCGAACTTATTAAACACAGGGACCCCAAGTTCGAATAATAATTTTTCAAGCTTCATTCCAAAACTAGGGATTACCTATAATCAAAATAATTTTGGACTTTATACCAACTATAGTGAAGGATTTGTGCCACCTCAAATCACAGAAATTTATAACGCAGTCAGAGTGCCTTACTTATTACCGCAAACATTTAATAATATTGAACTAGGTGGATGGGTAAACTATCAAAATTGGCACAGTGAGATTTCAATTTATCAGCTTATTGGTAATAATGAAATCATTTCAGTTAGACAACCCGATGGGGTGAATTTGAATCAAAACAGTGGTGCTACAAAACATATAGGCATTGAATACCAGATAAAATATAAGCCTACCAATTCCATTGAATTCAATTGGAGTGCTACCAACGCTAAACATAATTATATCGCTACAATCATAAAAGGAGTAGATGTAAGTGGCAATGAAATGAGTGCCGCACCTCATTTTTGGAGTAATTTAAGTAGCAATATAAAATTGAATAGCCAATTTAGAATGGCAACATCAAAGTAGTTATTTTATGGATGAAATCAATGCTACCAAATATCCTGGCTTTGATGTATTAAATGTAAGATTCAATTATACTATTAGAAATTCATCATTTTGGTTACATATCTTAAATGTTACCGATAGCTATTATTCAACAATGGCTACCAAAAATTTTAGCGTAAAAGGAAATGCTGCGTACTCCTATTATATGGGGGAGCCACGCAGCATTGCAATTGGTTGGAAATGGTCGCTTAGTGGACCTTTCTAAAATCTAGTTATTATTCATTCGAATTCTCATTCCTCCCATGCCACCACCTCTTTGCATGTCTTCCATTAATTTTTTCATGGCATCTTGAAACTGAGCTCTATTCATTTTATCACCCTTTGTTGGTTGGGTTAATTCTTTCTTAGGATACTTTGCTGTTACTTCAGTTGCTGTAGTTACGTTTGAACCATTATCCATATCTACTTCTAAAATAGCACCTGGTAAACCCGTATATACTTCTGGACCCACCGAAGCTGCTATATCTTCAGTATACCAAACAACAACCTCTGTTTCTTTTGGCACTATTGGCGCATCCGCTTTTTTTGCAGAATCAGTTGTTGCAGCATTGTTTCGACCCATTCTTATACCACCCATTCTTACCATTTGTGCAGCAACTGTAGTAGTAGCTTTTTTACATAAATGCTTGGCAATGGTTTTAGTTTCTTCAGAAATTTTCCATTTTAAAGGCTTTAAAGAATCTACTACTAAAAATGTTTTTTCAAACATTGGTCTTGATTCGTATTGCATTTGCGAAGCTAAATCAATATAGGTAGTAGTTTCAGGCATTCTAAAATTAAAACGCTGACCACCTCTGTCACCACCATTGTTGGCAAAAGGATCTGGCGCTTCATCATCTGGTACTGAACGGAACAAACTAGCTTTATCATTGAATAACAATTCAAAATTAGCAGTTCTAAATTCTGGTACTCTTGTGCGCATTTCAGGATCCGTAATCATACGCCACATGTTTATTTTACGTTCGTAGACAATTTTACCTTCCTTCATTTGCGCAAAAAGCGCTGTAGTAGATAATAATACCAATCCGAAACCAAAGATTATTTTTTTCATAAGTAGCATTTAAATTGCTTTGTAAATATAAGGTTTATAAAAATTACATTCTAATCATCATTCTTTGCCCGCCACCAGGACTATTATTACCTGTCAAACCAGATTTTTGTAAGCTATAGGTGAATCCAATCAAGAAATATTGATTAATAACATTGTAAGATTGATCCACAATTTGGTTTTGTGATACATTACGAGATACGCCAATATTCTTATTTAAAATATCAAATGCACTGATTTTTAATTCAGCTCTTTTATTTTTCATAAAGAATTTTGAAATACTTGCATTCCAAATAGGCACTGCCGTATTATAGCCTGGCGCCCTTCCTTCATTAATCGTATAGTTTAATGTTTGATTCAAAACCATTTCAAAGGGTAAATAATTGGTTACATCTGCGCCATAAATCCTTGTAACATAATTTGTATTTAACGCAGTATTCAAGACATTGTTTGTAATGCTATAACTATGCCTTGCCGTTAAATTAATATCAAGCACTTCGTCTAATGAATAAGTATAAGTAAAACTAGGTCCAAAAGATTTTACCAAGGTTGTATTTAACTGCCCATTAGAATACGAAATATTATTATTGATACCTCCATTAATTCCAAAATTGAATCTTGAATAAATTTGCTTTACCCCAAATCCATAATTCATAGTACCATTTACTCTATAAGCACCATTAACGTTAACAGGTTTTGACAATATTGCTCTGCTTGGTAAAATACTATCATAATTAACAATAGAATTATTGATAAATTGAGCATTCAACAAAGCAAAGAAATTTCTTTGTGCCAATATTTTTGTAGAGAAATAACTCATATTTAAGTTATTCGTATAGCTTCTTTTTAAATCAGGATTACCAATAGTTTGATTATTAATATTACTCTGATCTAAAACTGGTTGTAATTGTGTTAAAGAAGGCTGTGTTGTTGAAGTGCGATAATTGAATCTAAAGTTTTCAGTTTGAGAAAAATTATAAACAAAATTAGCACTTGGCAAGATGTCTTTAAAATCGTGGTTTATTTTAGTATTGGTCGATGTGTTTTCTCCATTTAAATAAGCATCTTGTAAAGAAAATCCTGTTGTGAAATTATATTTCTTTTGGTTTAAACGATAATTCATTCCTCCACCCGAATAAGTGTAATCACTATTATACTCATTGGTTAACCTAGTATTGAGCAAATCATATAGTCCATTACTGCCATTTTTATCATACACTTTTTTACTTGTTGATCCAATGCTCACATTTACAAAAGTATTAAACTCTAATAATGACTTCTTGCCTAATGGCTCTGTATACACTAAATTAGCAGAATATGTTTGAGATAAACCTTTTCTATTATTTTTCTGATCTAATAATGAATCCTTTGTTTTAACACCTGCGGTATAAAATAATTGATCCGTGTATTGATTTCCGTTTGAAGCAGAATTATTATATCCTTGCGTAATGGTAGAAGAAATGGTACGGCCTTTTTTCTCGAATTTTTTTCTTAACAACAAAGTGTTTGAAACATTAAATGCATCCGTAACATTAGAAGAATTGGAATTAGTAGCATTGGTTAAAGTACCATCTGGCAATAAAGTAGTACTGTTTGATATTCCATTAGATGTATTATGCTGAGCAGTAATAGATGGCGTATATTTATAAGAAAAGCTTTCAGAAACTTTATTATCAATTGTCATTCCCAATTTAACTTGTTGATTTCTAGAAGTTGAATTTGAATAACTACTTCGGTTAAATAAATTACCCGGTGTTAAGTTTTGAGTATAAGAATTACTAATATTATTTCTTTCAATATCACTTGCATTGGCATTGGTATTAAAATCCATTTTTTTATCATTCAAAACATTTGAATAGTTACCACCTAATGAATAGGTGTTTGCAACTCCTTGTGTGCTAGCATCTGATCCTCCACCGCCACTAAAATTCAATGTCATTCCGCCGCCACCTCGGCCACCACCGCCGCCACTAAAATTAGAGACATCATTATTCGAAAAAGCTTGTCTATTGGTATTATTAGCGGTACCAATAACAGAAAATTGTTCATCATTATTAATTCTATTCACATTCCCTTGACTATCAAATCGGCCAGGCACACCAGCACTTGCATTCAACTTTCCGAAAGTAGATTGCTTACGATCTTTTTTAGTTTTAATATTAATGGCCGTTTCTTCATTACCATCATCAATTCCTGTAAACATGGCTTGATCGGATTTACGATCATATACTTGTATTTTATCTACCGCATCTGCTGGTAAATTTTTGGTAGCCATTTTAGGATCGCCTGTAAAAAATTCTTTACCGTTTACATAAACTTTAGTCACCGATTTACCATTCACCGTAATCGCTCCAGAGTTATCTACTTCAATGCCTGGCATTTTCTTTAACATATCCTCGACAACAGCGTTTGGAACCGTTTTGAAGTTTTCTGAGTTAAATTCAATCGAATCGCCATTAATCACCACAGGTGGCCTTCGCGCTGTAACAGTCACTGTTGTAGTTTGACTTGCGTCTGCTAAATATATTTTACCCAGGGATAAGTTGGAAGAGGCTCCTACTTTAATGCCAAACCATAAATGCTGGTAGCCTACATAGGAAACAGATAATAAATATCTTCCTGGAGCTACATTTTTTATTTGGAAATAACCGTCATCATCGGCTCTTGTAAAACTAATTAAGGAAGAATCCTTTGCTCTCGCCAAGGAAACAGTTGCCGAAGTAAGTGTCTTTTTCAAAATGCTATCCATGATGGTTCCATCGATGGTTACGTTTTGAGCTTTTGCAGCTTCTGAACACAATAAACTGCCTAAAATAATAAAGGCTAAAATTGACTTTTTAATCATAGTATAAAAATACGATTGAATTCGTAAAACTTGGTGTCTAAAGGGTAAAATAAGGTCGGAAATACATTAACTATTTGAGGAATGGATAAACGGCAACTTATTGGTTTGAAATGCAAGGGTTTAGACCTTAAAAAAGGGCAAAAGTTTAATTAAAACAACCAGTTTTCTAAATATGGGAAAAGAAGAACTTAAATGTGGTTATGGAGAAAAACACAAATGTTAAATATTAATTTGTAAGTTTAAGTACTAAACGATTGCTTATGAAA
>DAIUEC010000074.1:0-10421 GCA_036845345.1 Sediminibacterium sp. | reverse complement strand
TTTATTGGTGCAGGTGTAATATTTAGAGGAGATAATAGAGTAAATGGTATTACAACCGCTGCAACAATCTGGGTAGTAGCTGCAGTTGGCATGGGAATAGGAGCTGGATATTATTTTGCAGCAGCAGTAAGTAGTATTTTGATGATATTAATATTAGCTATTCTTCCCTATATAGAAAGATTTATTGATGAATTAAACCAATCTAAAGAATATACAATAGTAATCTACTATGAAAAAGACTCTATTAAACATATTGAACAAATATTTAAAGATATTGATGTAAAATACAGGTTAATTAAAATAGATAAAATAGGTGAAAAAGTTAGTTTCGAATGGGAAATTCAAGCTCACAAAAAAAGACACTCGATATTATCAGAAAGGTTAATGAACAACAATCTTATACTAGAACTAAAAAATTAATAATGAAAGCAATTTGGTTAAAGAATCCCGAAGCTCACGATTATCCTGCAGCATTTGATTATTTAGAATTGTTATTCTCAAGTAAAACTGCTGCTTTATTTGTTACAAAGCTTAAAAAATCTAAAACAATACAAAAAAAAGCAAAAGACATATTAAGAGCTAGTCAATCAATTCTTTTAGACAAAACCAATATTCATGTAAAAGAGAATATTAAAAAATCTAAAAAAGGTATAAAACTTTCTCCGATATTATTAGTGAGAAATGAACAAAAATTAATCATTGCTGATGGCTACCATAGACTATGTGCTATTTATTATCTATCAGAGGATCTTGAAGTTCCCTGTAGATTGGTATAATTTATATTCATATAGCTAAATTTATTTTAAATACGATTGATATGTAAGTCATCAAATAAAACTGAAAGTTAGATTGAAGAGTGTATAGTTATTTAATGATCGTGCATTGGGAGGATCTATAATTATGACATCGTTTTAATATGTATAAATCTTTTAAATATTTACGTTAAAAAATAAATTACTTCCTCACGCAATAAAACCCAATGATAGCATGTGTTTCAAGATAAAAAAGTGAGTTTTCCTCACACAACAAAGGACCCACGATTTAACGTAAGTCCTTGATTTTCATGTAGCGAGACCGGGATTTGAACCCGGGACCTCAGGGTTATGAAACGACCAAATGTGTTACATACATTTGATTTTCAGTTAGTTAGAATTGTTGTTGCTCACCATTTGTGTCTCTTTCTAAGGGAAAAGAGGCGCAAAAAGGGAGCGCACACTTTTACTGCTCCGCATGGAACATCACTGGAACTTCCTGACAGATGGAAGGAAGTTAAAACACTATTTTTACGTCTTCTTTATAATTTTGCAATGTGCCATTTAAACTTGCTGTCCAACCATCAATAAATACTTTGCCGTTTTTTATTGCAGTTGAATACTCGTCACTTGTTAAATTCTCGCTATTAGTTATGTAATAATGGCTCCCTATTCTATAAATACAGTCTTTTACAACTTCTTCTGGAACTTGTGTTGGATTGTCTAATCCAATGGTAAAAATCATATTGTAAATGCGACTTAAAGTATCAATTTTGTAATAGAAAAAGTAATCTATGCAAAATGTAATTAAAGCCATTAAAGAGAAAAAAGGAACTTTATTAGATGTTAGAAGTGTAATGGAATTTGAAGAAAATCATATTCCTGGTGCCATTAATATTCCATTAGATTCGGTTGAAGCAAATATCAAGCAAATTGAAGTCATGCCTAAGCCAATTGTAGTATACTGCTTAAGCGGTGGGAGAAGTGGAATGGCAACTGGCATATTGCAACAAAATGGCTTAGAAGATGTACACAATGGTGGGGGGATTTTTAGTTTAAATAATATCATAAACAACAATTAATATGTTTAGCTTTTTAAAAAAACTTTTTGGACCAAGTACCGATTTTAAAGCTTTAAAAGAAGCGGGTGCAATTATTATTGATGTTCGATCTCCCCAAGAATTTGATCGTGGTCATATTCAAGGATCAAAAAATATTCCAGTTAATATCATCCAAAGAGAAATTAATGCAATCAAGAAACTAAATAAACCCATAATTACGGTTTGTCAAAGTGGTGCCAGAAGCGGAATGGCAAAGTCAGCTCTAAAAGCTGCTGGAGTAGAAGTTTACAATGGAGGTTCTTGGTTTGGACTCAGAAATAAAATAAGTTAATTGTGAATTCATTTGTTTTAAAATATAAAAGAGACTTAATTGGCATAAGCATTGGAACCATTGCAGGTTTTGTATACTGGAAATTTATTGGCTGCGCAAGTGGCACTTGTATGATAACTTCCAAGCCATTAAATAGTAGTTTATACGGCGCATTAATGGGTTATTTAGTAGCAGGCATGTTTAAAAAAGAAACAAAATAATTGCAAATAAATTTTTTAACCAAAACCAACGTTTATGAAAGCTAATATCGGTTCTTTAGACAAAGTAATTCGAATTTTTTTAGCCATTGTTTTTGCTATGCTTTACATTACTAAAATGGTGGAAGGCACAGTAAGTATTATGTTACTTGTTGTAGGTGGTGTATTGTTATTAACAAGCATTATTAACTTTTGCCCATTGTACGCAATTATGGGTTTAAATTCTAATAAAAAGTAGATTTACTAATCAAATGAGTAATAATAAATTATTAAGTATATTCAGTAACAAATGCCCTCGTTGTAGGCAAGGTAAATTATTTGTATCATCTAACCCTTACGATTTACCAAATATTACAAAGATGAATGAGCAATGTCCAGTATGCGGACAACCGACTGAAATAGAAGTTGGTTTTTATGTAGGCACTGGTTATGTTAGTTATGCATTAACGGTAGCTTATTTTGTTGCTAGTTTTGTTGCTTGGAAAGTTATTATTGGTATGACCTTTGATTTAGATGACAATAGAATTATTTATTGGTTGTTTAGTGCTATTACATTTCTAATTTTATTACAACCCATTTTTATGCGTTTATCAAGATCTATTTGGATTGCAATGTTTGTTCCTTTTAATAAGGACTGGAAGACAGAACCTTTAGAATACAATGAGAGAATGGATGAACATTTTAAGGAGCATTAAATTTTTAGAAAACAGAAATCGACCAATTTGAGGCTATTTAAATTAGTATTTTCAATACACAATAATTCAACCTATCTATTTGTAATAGGAATTCCTCCCCAAATTGAATTAGAAGGTACTTCATCACCTTTCATAACTAAAGACAGTGGGTTAATTACAGTATTTTTTCCAATAATTGAATCATATAAAATTATAGTGCCAGCCCCAATAGTTACATTTGATCCTATTTTAACAGGACCCATTTTCATAACCCTATCTTCAAAAAGATGAGTTTGGGGACCTGAATCAAAATTTAAGTTTGCGTAATCCCCAATAGTAACTAAATCAAATTCTGTAAAGTCAGTAGTTTCTAAATACACTTTTTTACCAACTTTGACGCCTAGTAATCTTACAAAAAATGGTAAAAAAATGGTTCCTTGTAAAAAATCCAAAAAATAGGCAACAGCTACGCTTTCATATAAAGAAGTAATTGCTTCCGTTAACCAAACATGTATTGTCCACATAGGATATTCTGCCTTTTTATACTTTCCAATGATTATCCATTTTAATAAAAAAGTAACCAAAAATGCTGGTAATGCGACTATTAACAAATAATAAATTGGGAAAAGTAATAATGCAACTACACTATTATTTTTAGTAATCAAATCATGCGCATATGCAATAAAGATGATACTAAAACATAATATTAAGGATTGAGGAATTAAAATTCTAATGAACTCAATTATACTTCTGGCAATTACTCTTAATTTATTAGGTTTAAAGGTTAGCGAGTCTGGATAATTAGCATTAATCTGTCTTTTAGGTAATTGAATGGCAGGAGATCCAAACCAATCAGTTTCAAGTTGGTCTAGTTTACTTTGAGAAGGAGCTATAGATAAAACTCCTATTAATTTATTATTGCCCAAATTCAAACCTTGAGGAACAACAGCACTGTTGCCAATAAATATTTTATCCCCAATTATCGTCTTCTTTAAAATTAACTCCTGATTTCGTATGTCAGTTTCTCCAATTACAGCCACATCAGCTATGAAGGATTCATTACCAATTTCTAATAAATGATGTGAAACATTTGAAGCATTAGAAATTTCCGTGTTTTTACCAACCTTTGCACCTAGTAAACGGTAAATTTTATTTATGTAAACTGTTGCAAAAATTGGTTTTATGACCAATAATAATAATGAAAATAATTGATCACTGAACCATTTATTTATATAGGTGTTACTAAATATTGAATAAGTTCCTTCTTTCATTTTTCTATTAAATAATCTAGTTAAAAGAACTACTTCTGCAATAAATAAAACTATATAAATTAAAGAAAATAAAGGTGTGGAAAATAAATAATAAAAAGAATACCAATCGGCATTATCATCTAAATAATGTAACCCTATGATTGTTGGAATTAATGGAAGTACTATAATAAGAGGTAGTATCAAGATTAAAAAAAGAAACTTGTAATTGTATAAATTATCACAATGTTTATTATTAATGGACTTTTTGTTTTGATTTGATTCCTTATATATAGCTGGGCTACCTTCCCAAATTTCATTTGATTTAATTGTTGTGTCAACTCTTAAAGATGATAAATCATTCAAAGTTCCATTTTCTTTAATTATACAACCCCCATTTACTACCGAACTTGTACCAATATATCCATTATCTTCAATAATAATTGATCTCAGCTTTAATTGACCATACTCTACATATGCATTGTTTAAAATAACATTACCACTAATCGTGACATTTTCACCAATTTCAATTAAATCCCCTACTCCAAACTCAAATTTATTTAGCTGAGCATTAGCTGAAATTTTAAATCCTATAAACCTTAGGTAATGAATATACAATGGTGAATTACTTAAAGTATCTGAGGGCGTTATTGAAACTAATCTTTTATAAAACCACCACTTGAAATATACATAGCCCCATAATGGATAATCTCCTTCGGTAAATTTTCCAACAAAACTCTTTTTTATTAAAATTATTATTAACAAAATTATTGGAGGTGTAATCATGAAGGATATAATAGCACTAATAATGGGATAAACAAAGCCATCTACTTCATTTGCTACAATATAATAACTTAAGTAGGGTATAAATATTTGTGCAGCAACCAATCCAAAAATTATAAACAATCCCATTATTTGAAATAAACCACACAAGTAATAACTCAGATTATTAGGCTTTTCAAATTCTATTGATTTAAAATGCTCTATATTTTTACTTTTTTCCTTCCAAAAATCAATAATTGATTCAATTTTTCTTTTTTGATAAATGTCTAATATAGAGACATCATTGATACCAATTTTATTTCTTGATTCAGAAACAAAAATTGCCGCAAGCATTGAATGCCCTCCTAAATCATCAAAAAAATCAGAGTTTGTATTTATTTCTTGACCTGGAAATAAATCAATCAACAATTCTAAAACTTTTTGAGTAACTGAATCATTACTAAATTTTTCATCAATTTTTGATTCAATACTACTACTTTGTATTTCAGGTAAATTTTTTCTATCAATTTTGCCACTTGCTAATCTATTAAAATTATTAACCTTAATAAATTGGCTTGGTAACATATAAACTGGAAGGATATTGTGAATTTTATTTTTCAAAATATCTGACAAATCCATACTTTCAGTCGTTTCGTAATAAGCTATTAATTGATCTATGCCCAAAACATGTTTTTTGACAACAACTGCATTTAACACTTGGTCAATAGAATTTATTACAGACTCTATTTCACCTAATTCAACTCTATAACCCCTAATCTTAACTTGATCATCTTTTCTACCTAACACAACAACTTTACCATCATCATTTATAAAACCAAGATCACCAGTTAGGTAAATTTTATCTCCATACATCTGATCTAAAGAAATAGGCTTATTAATAAATGATTTAGTTGTTAATTCCTGGTTGTTAAAATAACCTTCGCTAACTCCAATTCCTGAAACAACCAGCTCTCCAATTTCACCCAATTCAACGGGAATTTGTTCATCATTAATTATGGCGATAGAATAATTTGGCAAAGGAAAACCAACATTAACCAAATCAGTAATCTGGAGCTGTCCAATAGTTGCAGTAACAGTAGTTTCAGTTGGGCCATATGAATTGAAAAACTGAATATTGTCTTTTGCCCATTTCCTAATCACATTTTCATTACAGGCTTCCCCACCTGAGTTTATTAACCTCAATGAAGGAACATTATTACCTATGAATCCCAATAAGCTAGGTACTGCATGTAAGACTGTAATATTTTTATCTTTTATGAAATCTTCTAATTTGTCGAAAGATTTAGATATTATGTTATCTGCAACAATTAGAGTGGCTCCAACTAAAAAACTAATCCAAACTTCCTCAAACCACATATCAAAAGATATAGAGAATCCTTGATATACAATATCATTACAAGTAATATTCAGAATTTCATTTTCAGATTCTATAAAGTGAGCTATCTGATAATGCTTAATTGGGATTCCCTTTGGTTTCCCAGTACTACCTGATGTAAAAATAATATGTGAATTACTATCTATATCTGAAAAATCAATTGGACTATTACTTAATGCTTCATATTCATCCAAAGAAATAGAGGTGATTTGTTTATCGATTTTTAAATTAGAAACACAAAAAGCTGCATTTGCTTCCTTTAAAATAACTGCGACTCTCTCTATTGGTGTTTCAACATCAAATGGTATATAAGTAGCCCCAGCTTTAAGTATTCCTAAATGGGCAATAAATAAATCAAACCCTCTAGGGAGAAACAACCCTATAACAGTCCCTTTACCGATATTTAAATTATGTAATTTTCTAGCAAAGGCATTACTTCCTTGATCTAATTCTAAATAAGTAATTACCTCGTCATTAAATGACAAAGCAATTCTATTTGGAAATTGCTTTACACTATTATTAAAAATATGAATCAAAGTCTTCTTATGAAGAATTTGATTATTTTGGAGTCCTAGGATTATACTGCAATTAGCACTCTGCATTAAAATTTAATAAAAAATGAAAAGTTTGTAAAAATTGTAGTCTTTAAAAACCTTTCTGAATAAGGAGTAGAATCAATTGTACTTATTTTACCTCCATTGTTTACTACTGAAATAGTATTTACAGGGTTCATTGGATTTACAAAAGTTGGGGTAAAGCTAAAACCATATTTATCATTTTCAAATGTAATTGGTGCTGCTATTTCAAAATCCATCATACGAAAACCAGGATTTACAACGGAGGTAGAAGTGATGTTTTGTAATGTAATAATTTGACTTTTCTTACCTTTTCGTTGTGAATTCTGGGTGACAGAGCCCTCATAATACCTTAAGGAACTATAATTCAAATCAGCAGTTGGATCAAATGTCCATTTAAAATCTCCACTCTTCCATTTAATCTCTTTCTCTAATTCTAAATTCAAATAAACATCTGACTTACTACTAAATAGCAAATCTGCTTCCGTAGAAAGCTTAAAAATATTAAAATCATAACTTGCGCCAGCACCCAATGATCCGGTAATATCACTATTTACTGAAACCCTTTGATTTGAATTAAAATACTTAGTAGCATATAATCCACCAGAAAAATTATCCGTGAAGTCATGTTCGTATGAACCATTTAATTCTAAAAAATCAAATCTTTGATTATTATTTTGAAGCAAATAATAAAGGTTTGCATCAAAACTTAATCCATTGCCATTTTTCATTTCTAGAGTAGTAACAGAATAGGGCATTTTTAAAGAGTCTGCTCTTCCATTAAATAAATAATTACTCAAATAACCAGTACTTAGTTTAAAATGAAAATTATTTAATGAATCTTCTTTATTTACTTCTTGAGCAAATAAAGAAGAAACGAATAAAAAAGAAATACAAAAAAGTAATATTTTTCTCATGCGAAGGTTTATTCAAATCTATGTTGTTTTCTTCTATTTTTACCTCTTCGTATTAAGGTTTTCATAAATTCACGGTCAAGTCTTAATACTTTATTTGCTTTATCCTCAGACTTGAAAACATTTGTAAGTTTTTTGAAGTAGCTCTTTCTTAAATTGAAAAGATCTTCTTCGAATTTAATTTCATTGATAGTTCTATTTGTTCTTAAATCTTTAAACGACTTTATAAATTCATTATATACAGGCCAAAAAGCTTCAGCTTCAGTAGAAGTCATTGCTAGACTATCCGTTAAATACTTAATTTTTAGATTCTGAATCATCTGTCTTTTATTAACACTTGAATCATGTTTAAAAGACTTAAAACTTGGATCCATTCTTCTAAATTTACCCTGTTTTGCGTTTGCAATAGTTGCAATGAATAGAAATGATAAAATTATTACATTTTTCATGTTATAAATGGTTTTATAATTGTTAAGATGGTTTTATTATAAAAAGGTTTAATTGAGATTAATAAATTTTATCGATCGATTTAAACCTCACGCAATAAAACCCAATGATAGTAAGGCTTTCAAGATAAAATGGATGTTTTCCTCACACAAAAAAGGACCTACGATTTAACGTAAGTCCTTGATTTTCATGTAGCGAGACCGGGATTTGAACCCGGGACCTCAGGGTTATGAAGATTTTTTAAGAAAATGAAAGCGTTGATTTTTAATGCGTTATGTTTTCACAAAACCGAAATCAACCGATTTCAGTCGAATTCAGGGGGTGTTTTCCTCACGCAGAGTGACTATGGTATAATTGTTTAATATATTATACTTACCTTATGACTGTAAATCACTAAGACTATTGCAATTCTAACGCAACAATTCTATTTACAATTCTTGTAATCACTATCATTCCTAGGAATTTTATTTAATTAATGAAATAGGCTATACCCTATTTCTAAATCAACACGTATGAAAAAAATATTACTACTTGTTGCAATTTTTGCAACTACTTTGTTATCCGCTCAAACTGGTGGGTATTGGGTACAGGAATTTAAAGCCAAAATGAACACGGGTAATGATCTTACTGAAGCCTTTGATAAAATTTTCAAGGACAGTAAATTCAACAATGGAGCAATAGTGTTATCAGAATTAACTACCGGGTCTCAAGGCATGACTCATAGAATTGCATGGCAATTTACTATTGGAACTGACATGATGGAGAAAGATGCTATTAGCCCTGACAAATGGGATGCGTTTTTTTCTAAACTAACTAATTATGTTGAGGTATGGGGACCTTCTTATTCAGGCAGACTCCTTGGTTTTCAAATGGGAGATCATGTTAAAAATGCAACAGTTCATATTTGGGATGTCAAAATAAAAGATCCTACTAAATTCAAGGCTGCGCATGATGTATTACTAAAAGAATTGAAGGATGACTTCACAGGCAGAGATGTGGGTTTTGGCACTTATGATATTGGAAGACCAAATGGAGCTACACATTGGATGTACTTAAGTGGAAAAGATGGAGAAGATCATTTAAAGCTTTATGACAAATTAGAAAAGTCAGCCGAATTTTGGAAGTATATAAAAGATAGAGGAGAAGTTATAGATGTTAAGGATTTTGAATTAAAGTATCTAAAAATAAAACAATAACAATGAAAAAAATAATATTATGCTTTCTTGTATCAGCATCCTTAATTGCTTGTACAAACCAAGAAACAAAAAACGATGATACATCTGTAGATAAACAATCAGGTGCATTTACTTCCAATGATAAAAAATCTGCAATAATAAAACAGTTTATTGAGGGATATCTAACAGGCGATACTGCTATTAATTATCCGCTTGTTAGAACCTACTATGCTGATACTGTTAAAGTATTTCAACATATTGCAAATAAACAAGAGAATGGAAAAACAAAAGAGACCCCAGGTGGTCTAGAATTCGTTTACAATCTTTCAAGTAATCATCATGCGATATACTCAAATATAAACATGACTGTTGATAATATTAAGACATTGAAGTTTAATGATGGTAGAGAGGTTACCCTAGTTTGGACTTTATGGTCAGCGAATGGAAAATTCACTAAAGAAGCTACTACAGTTCCTGTTCATCAGGCTTATTGGTGGAGCGGCGATAAAATTGTAAGTTTCCAAATGATTTTTGATCCTACACCTTTAATTAATGAAATAGCTGCTACTACAAAAAAGTAGTTTTAAGTTTAGAAAAATACGATTGAGACCTCTAGTATTAGGGGTCTCTTTTTTTCAAAAACCTCACGCAAAACCTCACGCAAACCTCACGCAGAAACAACAAAGGACCCACGATTTAACGTAAGTCCTTGATTTTCATGTAGCGAGAACGAGATTTGAACTCGTGACCTCAGGGTTATGAATATTTTTTGAGAAAATGAATACGTTGATTTGCAATGTGTTATGTTTTCACAAAACCGAAAACGACCGATTTTAGTCGAATTCAGGGGGTGTTTTCATGACACAGAGGATAAAAAAGGGAGTGTAGAA
>DAIUEC010000073.1:0-10572 GCA_036845345.1 Sediminibacterium sp. | reverse complement strand
CACTACTTGCGGCATAGTTAAATATGCAATAGTTGAATGTAAGAATACTGCTGGTTGGGTTACATTGGTTTGTTTTAATTGCTCATCCGTTCCTTCAAACATGATATCACTAATTCTAAACCCTAATATTTCATTGGCCTTTTCAAACAAGGCTTTTGCTGCATCATTTTGATCATACAAATTTTTTCCCATTCCTGAAAACTGACTTCCCTGTCCAGGAAAAACATAAGCGTGTTTTGACATAACAATCATTTAATTATGCTCAAAAATACAGCAATAATATTTAAAATAAAAAAGGTGGAGCTTTCACTCCACCTGCACTAAAACTAACCCGAACTAACGAACTATCTTTCTAAATAATTTTATAATTATTTAGTCATTGATTTCAATATATTTTAAGAACTCCATTTTGGTTGCTTCTTCCTGGAATTTTCCACCAAAAAAGCTAGTAATAGTATTGGAGCTATCATCTTTAACCCCTCTACTTGCTACGCATAAATGCTTTGCATCCATTACAATGGCAACATCCTGTGTTTGTAAAACGGTCTGTAAAGCCTTACCTACTTGCATTGTTAAACGCTCTTGCACTTGAGGACGCTTTGAAAAATATTCAACCAATCTGTTTAATTTACTTAAACCAATTACTTTACCGCTGCTGATATAAGCAACGTGTGCCTTACCAAAAAACGGTACAAAATGGTGCTCGCAATTGGTGTAAAAATTGATATTCTTCTCCACCAACATTTCATTGTAATTGAATTTATTTTCAAACAATGTCATGCTTGGCATATTCGCAGGATTTAACCCTTGGAATAATTCTTTTACATACATTTTTGCTACGCGCAATGGTGTTCCACGCAAACTATCGTCACGTAAATCCATTCCAATAATTTCCATAATAGCTCTGAAATGTTGCTCAATCTCAGCAATCTTTTCATCGTCTGTTTTTTCGAAAGCATCAGCACGCATTGGGGTATCCACCGAGCTTGCTTTATGCTCGTCACCCATTTCTTCAATTAATAAATTGTCAAGTGCTAACTTTTCCTCCTTAAGCGGGGTAGTCAACAAAGTTTCTTTCTGTTTCATACAGACGGATTTTTAAATCAAGTGATTCAGATATTCTCGGTCTTATTAAATTGTAAATCACAATAGCAATATTTTCAGCTGTTGGATTTAAATTTTTAAATACCTCGGTATCTAAGTTTAAATTTTTGTGATCAAACCTTGCCTTCACTTCTTCATCTACAATTTTAGTTAAGTCCTTGGTGTTAATTACAAATCCAGTAATTGGATCTGGAACACCATTGACCTGAACTATTAATTCATAGTTGTGACCATGATAATTTGGGTTGGAACAGGGGCCAAAAACTTCCCAGTTTTTTTTAGCTGACCAATCCGCACAAAACAATCTGTGTGCGGCATTAAAATGCTCTTTTCTAAATACCGCTACTTTTTGTTTCATGATTTCAAATTAAGAGGACAAAGTTACGGTATATATAACGCGCTAAATATTATATTGTTTAATCTTTTGTGAAAAAAATTAAACATTTTAACCTTTTTGGTCATTTTTAGCCAAAATATTCAACAAAAATGCGTGGAGTCTCGTACAATTTTATGCAATGTAACTGTACATTGGAAGGAATATGAGGTGTTAACTGGTTCCAAATGGCTATTGCCAGATTTTCTGTGCTACACATTTGACCTTGCATAAATGGCACGTCCATATTTAAATTCTTATGATCTAATTGATCAATAACTACTTCTTTAATTAGGATGCTTAATTTTTTAACATCGAATAAAAATCCCGTTTCCGCATCTGGCACCCCTTTAATGGTAACTAACAATTCATAATTGTGACCATGCCAGTTTTCGTTCGCACAAACACCAAAAACTTCCTCATTCTTTTCCTTTGACCAATTAGGATTAGCCAATTTATGTGCTGCATTAAAATGCTCTACTCTAGTTAAGTACACCATCGGGTTCAAATATATTAGAGCACAAAGATATAAATTTGATTGTCAAGAAACCATTTTTTAGTGCTCTTTAACGACCTTTGCATTATGAGAGTCATTATCACTGCCGCTACACACACCGAATGGATGCCAAGTTTTCAAAAAATTAACCCAAAGTATGTTAGTAATAACAAAAAGTTTTCGGTGGGTTTTCATGAATCAGGAATCGGTATGTTGGCCTCAAGTGTTTCTTTAATGAAAATGTTTACACAAGAAACCCCTACTTTAATTATACAGGTTGGTATAGCTGGATGCTTTGATAAAAAAATTCCATTAGGCAAAGTATTTGCAGTAAAAGATGACTTTGCAGGAGATATTGGTGTGATGGAAAATAAGGTTTGGAAAGATTTATTTGATATGAAATTTGACAAACCAAATGATGCTCCTTATGAAAAAAAGAGTTTACCCAATCCATGGTTAAATCAATTTAATTTATTGAACCTACCAACCAAAAAAGGAGTAACTGTAAATACCATTAGTACTGATAAAAACAAAATTGAATTATTGAACGGTAGATACAAAGCAGTTTTGGAAAGTATGGAAGGCGCTAGCTTACATTATATTGGAAGAGATTTAACTGCTCCATTTATTCAACTACGCGCAGTTAGTAATTATGTTGGCGAAAGAGATAAATCAAAATGGAAAATTCAAGAAGCCATTTATAATTTAAATGAAACCTTATTAAATTATTTAGACGCTTTATATAAAACTGCTTAAGATGCCCTTGATAGAATTAGGTTTTTCACCTTGCCCCAATGATACTTTTATTTTTGATGCATTAGTAAATCATAAAATTGATACGAAGGGTTATGACTTTAAATTATATTTAGAGGACGTTCAAACCCTTAATGAATGGGCTTTACAAGGCAAGCTACCTATTTCAAAAATCAGTTATGGTGTTTGGCCAAACGTAAAAAATAATTACCATTTATTAAATGCAGGTGGAGCGTTAGGTAAAGGCGTTGGACCATTGCTAATTTACAAGGAAAATTTAACGCGAGGTACTGAAGATGGAAAACCCAATGCCGAAACGATGACGGTTGCAGTACCTGGTGTAAACACTACTGCACATTTATTATTTAGTCTTGCATTCCCTCAAGTGAAAAATAAAAAATTTTTAGTGTTCAATGAAATTGAAGAAGCTGTTCTTTCTGGGAAAGTGGATGCGGGCGTTATTATTCATGAAAACAGATTCACTTATCAAGAAAAAGGATTGAGCAAATGGATAGATCTTGGTACTTATTTTGAAGAAACTTTTAACGCTCCGATACCCTTAGGCGGCATTATTGCTAGAAAAGATTTGCCTTTGGAAGAAGTAAATTTACTAGATGGACTCATAAAAGAAAGTGTACAATATGCTTTCAAAAATAGTTACGCTATTTTACCTGAATTTATACAATCACATTCTCAAGAAATGTCTGAACAAGTAATGCGTCAACATATTGATTTATATGTAAATGATTTTAGCATTGATATGGGGGAAACAGGAAAAAATGCCATCACACAATTAGAAAAAGTGTGGAATAGTTTAAGGCTTTAATGCCTTTGCATAAGCTGCTAAAACCCGCTCCCTTGCTACTTCATGCACTACAATGGGTTTAGGATAAGTAAGGCTATCTAATTCAGGCACCCACTTGCGTATATATTTTAATTCCTTATCAAATTTTTCCGTTTGCAATCTTGGATTAAACACTCTAAAATAAGGTGCTGCGTCACATCCACTGCCACTCGCCCACTGCCATCCTCCATTATTCGCCGCCAGGTCAAAATCTAATAATTTCTGTGCAAAATAAGCCTCGCCCCAGCGCCAGTCAATCAACAAGTGTTTGGTTAAAAAGCTTGCTACAATCATGCGCACTCTATTATGCATAAAACCAGTAGTATTCAATTCACGCATACCGGCATCCACAATCGGATAACCAGTTTGCCCATTGCACCAAGCATCAAATTCTTTTTCATTATTTCTCCACTCAATAAAATCATATTGTGCTTTAAATGATTTGCCATTACCCACTTGTGGAAAATGCCAAAGAATCATTTGATAAAAATCACGCCAAATTAATTCATTGAAAAAAGAAGTATTCAATGCTTTTGTATCCAAAGCTAATTTTCTTACTGAAATTGTTCCAAAACGTAAATGCACACTCAACTGTGTTGTGCCTTTAATCGCAGGGAAATCTCGTTGATCGGTATATTTTTTTACCAACCCTTCCTGCCAGTCTTTTGGTGGCATCACTAAGTCGGTGGTTTCAAAACCCATTGCCTTCAAACTAGGAATTAGTAAGGGTTTGCTGTCCATAAAAAAGTCAACCAATTTTACGGATGGATGTATTTTAGGGACATTTGTTTCCCAATATTTTTTCCATTTATTGGAATAAGGAGTGAAAACTGTATAGGGTTTTCCGTCGTCTTTTAAAACCTCCTCTTTTTCAAAAATTACTTGATCCTTAAAAGGGTGAAATTCAATTTCATGCTTGTTTAAAAAGGATTGTATGGATGCATCTCTATCAATAGCTTTGGGTTCGTAATCATGATTGGTATAAACGCTATCAACATTATATTGTTTGATTAAGTTTCCAATTACATCCAAAGGAATTCCATATTCAACATGCAATGATTTCCCTTTTGCAGTCAACTGATTTTGTAAAGACAAAATAGTTTGATGAATAAAATCAACCCTTCTATCCTGCTTGTCCTCTAATTTGTCTAAAATGGTTTTATCGAAAATGAAAATGGGAAACACTTTTTTGCCAGCTAATTTTGCATTGTATAAAGCATGGTATAAACCCACATTGTCCTCCAATCTTAAATCTCTTCTAAACCAAAAAATTGATATCGTATCCTTTTTCATACTGAGTTTACATTTTACACTTTTGCACTTTATCTAACCCCTTCATAACAATATTAACATAAAATAGTTCTTCAAGAACTGCTTTATATTTAATTTAGCCTATGCAGATAGGAGAAATTACAAAGGCCCTGGAAAATTGGGCACCGCTATCCTTTCAAGAGGACTATGATAATTGCGGTTTATTGGTGGGTAACGTCAATACAATTTGTACAGGCGTTTTATGTTCTTTGGACTGTACCGAAGCCGTAATTGATGAAGCCATTGAAAAAAATTGTAACCTTATTGTTAGCCATCACCCCATTATTTTTAAAGGAATTAAGCAATTTGATGAAAATAGCTATGTGGCCCGAACCGTTTTAAAAGCCATTCAACATAATATTGCCCTTTACGCCATTCATACCAATTTAGATAATATTCTAGACGGAGTGAATAAAACCATCGCCGATAAACTGAATTTAGGGAATAGACGCATTTTAGCCCCAAAGGCGGGTTTACAGGATCAAAATGGACAGGAAATTGGATCTGGTCTTATGGGGGAGCTTCCACTCGAAACAGACGAGGCTGAATTCGTAAAATGGATTAAAGAAAAATTTAATTTATCTGTTGTAAAACACACTCCATTTACAGGTAAATCATTGAAAAACATAGCTTTATGTGGAGGTGCAGGCAGTTTCCTAATTGGCACAGCTAAAGCCCAAAAAGCAGACTGTTATATCACTAGTGACCTTAAATACCATGACTTTTTTGAGGCTGATGGCCAGTTATTACTGATTGATATAGGTCATGGGGAGAGCGAACAATGGGTTTCTGACCTAATTGTTGCTCATTTAACAGCTAAATTCCCTACCTTTGCCGTCCTCCATTCATTGGTGTGTACTCAACCAATAACATACTTTAAATAAACTTGAAATATGGCATCAGTCAAAGACTTTTCAGTAGAAGAAAAATTAGTGAACCTTCACAAACTTCAAACCATCGATAGCAGTATTGATCAAATTGAAATTCTACGTGGTGAATTACCAATGGAAGTAAAAGATTTGGAAGATGAAGTTCTAGGTTTAGTGAACAGACAAACTAGAGTTGAAGAAGAAATTAATGGTATCACAGAATTTATCGAAATGAAGAAAGAAGCGATAAAGGAAAGTGAAGCATTACTTGCAAAATATGAGCAACAAAGCGATAACGTTAAGAACAATCGTGAATTTGAAGCGATCAATAAGGAAATTGAAATGCAAGGTTTAGAAATTAAACTTTGTGAAAAACATATCCGTGATGCGAACGAAGAATTAGCTGAAAAGGTAAAAACTTTAGAAGCAGCTAAGAAAACAATCTCTGTAAAAGAAGGCGTTTTAAATCACAAGAAAGACGAGTTAGAAAAAATCATCGCTGATACTGAAATTGAAGAAAAAGAATTAAGAACAAAAAGCGAAGAAGCAAGAAGTCATATTGATGAGCGTTTATTATACAGCTACGACAGAATCAGAAGCAGCTACCGTAACGGATTGGCTGTGGTAGTAGTTGAAAGAGATGCTTGTGGTGGATGTTTTAATGCAATCCCTCCTCAACGTCAAAGTGAGATTCGTTTACACAAAAAAATCATTGTTTGCGAAAACTGTGGTAGAATTTTGGTAGAAGACAAGGAAGCATAGTTTAACTTTCAAATAAATTCCTAGAAAGGGTAGCCCAACAGCTACCCTTTCTTTATTTTTACACTGATGTTTAAAAAGCGATTCTTAGTGGGCCTTATTTTGTTAGTTGGCATTTCATTAAATGCACAACCCAAACAATATATATGGAATGATAAGTCCCAGCAAATTTATGAGTCTATCACATCATTGAGAATACCAGAGGCAAGAAGAAATCTTACTAATGAACGCAATGCGAATCCAAATAATTTGGTGAATGAAATGCTAGAGAGTTACGCCGATTTCTATGAACTCTTTTTAAATGAGGATATTACGGAATATCATAAACTAAACCCTCAATTCGAACACCGTATTAAATTGTTTGAAGCAGGTCCAAAAAATACACCCTATTATCAATATGCATTAGGACTTGAATACTTACATAAATCAATAACTGCTATTCGCTTTGATAAAACCTGGGATGGGGTTTGGGATTTTAGAAAAGCTTATTTTATGTTTAAAGAAAATAAGAAAGCCTATCCCAATTTTACACCCAACGAATTGTATTGTGGCGTGATATCAACAGTGGTAGGGACTATCCCAAAAGGTTATCAATGGATTGCCAATATATTAGGCCTTAGCGGAAAGATAAGTGAGGGCAACGCCATTGTTTTAAAATACATTAATAGCAAGGACGAATTAAGTAAGCGAAGTAAAAATGAAGCATTGTTTATTTATCCTTATCTCATTATGAATTTTGAAGGGAATGCAAAAAAAGCATTCAATTTTATTGAAACCTACCCTTATGATTTTAAAAGAAATCAAATGCATGCTTATATGGCAGCTAACTTGTATTTAAATCATCAACAGTCCAATAAGACATTAGCGATTATAGCTCAAATTGAAAATAATGCAAGCTATCTTCCACTACCCTTTTGGAATTACGAATCAGGATATGCCTATTTAAATGAATTAAAATTAGACAAGGCACAAAAATATTTGACAGATTTTACACAAAATTTTAAAGGTAAATTTTATGTCAAAGATGCCTACGAACGACTTTCATGGATCGCCTACTTTCAAGGAGATTTAAAAAAAGCAGCTGCCTATAGAAAATTGGTGCTTAGCAATGGAAACCTGGTGACGGATGCTGATAAACAAGCCTATCAAAATGCGAAAAAAGGAGATTGGCCCAATCCGGTTTTATTAAAAGCAAGGCTATTAAGTGACGGCGGATATCAAACGCAAGCATTGAATATTTTAGCAGGTAAAAACAGCAATGACTTTTTAAACGAAGCAGACAAAACAGAATTTGCCTACAGATTAGGGCGCATCTACGACCTAATGGGACAGGAGGAAACAGCTATTAAGTATTATATATCTGCCATTGAAAAGGGCGAACACCAGCCCGAATATTTTGCAGCCAGAGCAGCACTTCAAATTGGGAATATTTACGAAAATAAAGGACAGTTTTCTAAGGCCATAGAATATTATAATATTTGCATTGAAATGAAAGAGCATGCTTTTAAAAATTCATTGGATCAAAAAGCAAAATCAGGAATTCAAAGGTGCCTTAAACAATAACATCTAAAATAAAAATGTATATTGCGAAAGCGATGTTAACGAAACTAGAAATACAAAATTATATTTTAATAGACCATTTGGCTATTGACTTATCTGCGCAGTTATCTGTGATTACAGGAGAAACAGGTGCAGGTAAAAGTATTATCATGGGAGCATTGGGTTTAATACTAGGAGATCGTGCTGATAGTAATGTTTGTAGAGATGCCGCAAAAAAATGTTTTATTGAAGGCACTTTTCAGTTAAATAATAAAGCACAATACACTTCTTTTTTTGAAGCAAACGAACTTGAATTAACGGATGAATTAATTATAAGAAGAGAAATTAGTGCGCAAGGAAAATCAAGGGCGTTTATTAATGATACCCCTATTAATTTAAATGAACTAAAACAGCTCACAAGTCAATTGGTGGATTTGCATCAGCAGTTTGATACCCTAACCTTAGGGGATACCGATTTTCAAAGAACCGTTGTAGATGCATTGGCCAATTTGCAAAAAGAAGTAACAGCATACCAAAACGTTTTTCATCAATGGAAGGAAGATGAAAAAAAATTAAATGAACTGATTGCTCAAAAAGAAGCATTCGATAAAACAGAGAGCTACAATAAATTTTTACTCGAGGAATTAGCTACCCTAAATCTTAAAGAGAATGAATTAGAGGAGATTGAAAATGAGCTAAAGTTTTTAGAAAACGCAGTTCAAATTAAATCTCAGATTGACCAAAGTGTACAGCAATTAGAAAATTCAGACAATCCAATTGTACAGCAAATAAAACAAATTGGGAATACCCTTGAATCAATTGTTAAGTGGCAGCCTAGCTTTGAAGAATTATTACTACGCATTAAAGCTGCTCAAATTGAACTTGCAGATATTGCTAGCGAATTAAGCGTTTGGCAGGATAAGATTGATTTTGATGAAAATAAAATTATCACTATTCAAGAAAGACTATCTCAGGGTTATAGTTTACAGAAAAAACATAAGGTTAAAAGTACGGCAGAATTACTTGAAATACAATCCAATCTTGAAAAAGAATTAGAAACAGTTTTAAGTTTAGAGGACAGTATCGCACAATTAACAAAACAAGTTGCCCAGCATTTTGAAAAGGTTAAAACACTTGCCCAATCCCTTACTGAAAAAAGAAACAAGCAAGCGGATCCATTTACTAAAAATGTAAATCAATTATTACATCAAGTGGGCATGCCCAATGCAAAAATAAAAGTGACTATTGAACAAGTGCCTTATGGTGTATTTGGACAAGACAAAATAGATATATTATTTGACGCGAATAATACCAATCGATTTGAACCCATTCGTAAAGTTGCCAGCGGTGGTGAATTAAGTCGTTTAATGCTTTGCATAAAATCATTAGTAGCAAAATCAGTTGATTTACCTACCATGATATTTGATGAAATTGATACAGGAATATCAGGAGAGCCTGCTAAACAAGTGGGCTTATTACTTCAAAACTTAGGCATCAATAGACAAGTACTTTGTATTACACATCAGCCTCAAATAGCAGCCAAAGGACATACTCATTTATATGTTTACAAGGAACAAAAAGGGACAGCTACACAAACGCATTTAAGAGCTTTAAATAAGGAAGAGCGTATTCAGCATATTGCACGCATGATTGGAGGCGACCCTCCTACTAAGTCCGCTTTGGACAATGCAAAAGAGCTCATGTCCAATTAATTAGCCATTGTACACCCCCTGGGATTTAACTTTTTTTATTGGCCTTTCTCAGCTATTATATTTATTTTTACGGCACTAAATAAACCATAACATGGCATACAATTTATTAAAAGGAAAAAGAGGAATTATTACAGGTGCATTGGATCAAAATTCAATTGCATGGAAAGTAGCTGAAAAAGCACATGAAGAAGGTGCCACTTTTGTATTAACAAACGCGCCAATTGCTATGCGCATGGGTGAAATAAATGGATTAGCAGAAAAAACAAATTCTAAAATTGTTCCTGCTGATGCAACAAGTGTTGAAGAGCTTACTAATTTATTTACAGAATCTCAACAAATATTAGGTGGCAAGATTGATTTCGTTTTACACTCTATTGGAATGAGTGTTAACATTAGAAAGAAAATTGCTTACCCTGAATTAAACTACGATTACTACGCAAAGGGCGTAGACGTTTCTGCAATGTCTTTACATAAAATGTTAAGCGTCGCTTACAATATGGACGCCTTAAATGAGGAAGCAAGTGTAGTCGCATTAACTTATGCAGCAGCACAAAGAACTTATCCTTTCTATACTGATATGGCGGACATTAAAGCATTGTTAGAATCTATTGCACGTAGCTTTGGATACCACTACGGTTTAAAGAAAAGAGTACGCGTTAATACAGTATCTCAATCTCCTACCAAAACAACAGCGGGTACGGGCATTAAAGGATTCGGTGATTTCTTCGATTATGCAAATGCCATTGCACCATTAGGTAATGCAAGTGCCGAAGATTGTGCTAATTATTGTATCACTTTGTTCTCTGACTTAA
>DAIUEC010000072.1:914-10680 GCA_036845345.1 Sediminibacterium sp. | reverse complement strand
CGGTCTCGCTACATGAAAATCAAGGACTTACGTTAAATCGTGGGTCCTTTGTTGTTTCTGCGTGAGGTTTGCGTGAGGTTTTTGTCATTTTCTTTTTGGTATTTTAAATATTAATCGTAATTTTACGATGATTATGGGAGCAACAAAAACAACAGATTATACACTTCAAGAAATGTCTATTGCAAAATATGCAAAGGCGTTTTCTCATCCTGCAAGAGTAGCAATACTTAACCTTTTACTAAAGAAGCAGGCTTGTGTATGTGGTGATATAGTGGATGAATTACCATTATCACAAAGTACAGTTTCGCAACATTTAAAAGAATTAAAAGAAATAGGATTAATTAAAGGAGATATAGAAGGGGCTTCTGTGTGTTATTGTATTGACGAGAAGGTTTGGAACAATGCTAAGAAGCAATTAAATCAACTATTTGATAATGTTAACTTGAGCAGTAAGTGTTGTTGATTTTTTTGAATCTATTCATCGGTATATTACGATATTGTTAATAAATTAAAATAAACGTTATGCAAACAGAAGAACAACTGAAAGAAATTGTAAGAAAAAAGTATAGTGAAATAGCACTACAAGATAAAGAAACCAATATGTCCTCTTGCTGCGGAGCAGGTGGATGCTCTACAGAGATATATAATATTATGAGCGATGACTATACAGTATTAAATGGATATAATCCTGATGCTGACTTGGGTTTGGGATGTGGACTTCCAACACAATTTGCTAAAATTAAAGCAGGAGATGTGGTTGTTGATTTGGGAAGTGGTGCAGGGAATGATTGTTTCATAGCAAGACATGAAACTGGCGAGACTGGTAAAGTAATTGGTGTTGATTTTACTTCGGCCATGATTGATAAAGCAAGAACAAATGCTGAAGTAAGAGGGTTTAATAATGTGGAGTTTAGACAAGGTGACATAGAAAATATGCCTATTACTTCAAATGTGGCTGATGTTATCGTTAGTAATTGTGTTTTGAATTTGGTACCTAATAAGAATGCAGTTATTAAAGACATTTACCGAGTATTAAAACCAGGTGGTCACTTTAGTATCAGTGATGTTGTGTTGGTAGGTGCTTTACCTGAAGGGTTAAGAAAGGATGCTGAAATGTATGCAGGTTGTGTTTCAGGTGCGATTCAAAAAGAAGTATATCTGGAATTAATTCAAGCTAATGGATTTACAAATATTACTATTCAGAAAGAAAAACCAATTATAATACCTGATGATATTTTAGTTAACTATTTAAGTGCAGCAGAAATCCAACAGTTAAAAAGTGGTTCAAATGGTATTTTCAGTATTACTGTTTATGCTGAAAAGCCTTTAGTAGAAAATGCTTGTAAACCAGGCTCAGGCTGTTGTTAAATTTCCAGTTATGAAAAAGAAAATATTAGTCCTTTGTACAGGTAATTCCTGTCGTAGTCAAATTGCACATGGTTATTTGCAACAATTTGGAGGAGATAAAGTAGAAGTTTATAGTGCAGGAGTTGAAACTCATGGGTTAAACCCAAAAGCAATTAAAACGATGAAAGAAGATGGAATTGACATTTCAACTCATACATCCAATAATGTTTTGGAATATCAAGGAATTGATTTTGACTTTGTTATTACTGTTTGTGATAATGCAAAAGAGAGATGTCCTTATTTTCCAAGTAAAGCACAGAAATTTCACCATAATTTTCCTGACCCTTCAAAAAGTATAGGGACTGAAAATGAAATTATGCTTGAATTTTCAAAGGTCAGAGATATTATAAAACTGTATTGCAAGGATTTTATTCAAGAGCATTTGTAATAATCATTGCGTGAGGAAAACACCCCCTGAATTCGAATGAAATCGGTCGTTTTCCGTTTTGTGAAAACGTAACTAACTACAAATCAAAGCTTTCATTTTCTCAAAAAATCTTCATAACCCTGAGGCCATGGGTTCAAGTCCCATTCTCGCTACCCTGACAATCAACCACTTACGTTTTTTCGTAGGTGGTTTTTTATTTTGCGTGAGGTTTTGCGTGAGTTTCTGCGTGAGGTTTGTGTTATTTCTTACCAAAAACACGAACCTAAATGCTGATTTTTCAACAGCAGTTAATACATTTATCATTAGCTTTATGTAATTATAAAGAGAACAAATGAGATTGTACAATAAAATTAAAGGCATCCTCGCTAATACAATGTTAATTGCATTGTACATAGGATTCTTTTTTGTGCAATTGACTGCAAACTTCGATTTACAACAAAAAATTGAGCACAAAGGAGATATTATTAAACATATTGAACCTTTAAACAATTCAATTATTTTTAAATCAAATTCAGATTGTAAAAAACAAGTTTCACATTTATCTCAAAAACACAATATTCGACTCAATAAAAGGTTTTTTCCAGAGTCTGGCCCAATTTTTCTCCCATATCAATTGTCATGTATTATAAGGCATGCATCAATTGAAAATGCTTCTTTTTATTCCAATCCATTTATCAGAAATCTATTCCAGTGCTCTTATACTAAGAGAGGGCCACCTGTTGTTGTATAATTAGTCATTACACAACATTTTTCAACATAATTATACATTTCATGACTACTTTTAAAAAAGTAAGTAGGCTATTAATTTTATTAATATTCTTAGCCAATTCTATTTTTGGGCAACAAACTTATCAATTAGCTCAATTGGTAAATGCTGCTATAAAATTTTACCCAGTTATAAAACAAAAAGAAGCCTTATACAATGCATCAATTGCTTCAACCAAGGAAATTCAACATTCATTTCTTCCGCAAGTCAAATTAAGTGACCAATTAAATTATGGCACAGACAATTCTATTGCAGGGAGCTTTTTCCCACTAGGAATAACGCCATCTACTTCTGGCGGCGTGAGGTCCGTGAACAATAATCAACCTGTATTAGGTACTGCCGGTGTAATTTATGGTGAATATGAGTTTTATAATTTTGGCTTGAATAAGAGTAAGGTTAATACGGCAAAGTCAATTGCTAATCTGCAATTATCTGATTTACAAAAAGACCAATATATACTTTCTTTACAGGTGGCTAAACTTTTTATGAGTCTGATGCAGGTTCAATTTAAATTTCAAGCTGACCAACAAAATGTATATAGATATGATAGCATCTTTAAAGTTATTAGAGCAATTACCCTTAGTGGTTTAAAGCCTGGCGCAGATACATCCTTAGCAAAAGCAGAATTGTCTAAAGCTCAAATTAGCCTTAATAACACTAAAGGAAATTTATTACAGTTGAAGGAGCAATTATTTTTATTGACAGGTATACCAAGTAGTCAAATTGAAATTGAAAGCGATAAATTTTTATCAATAAATATTCCTGAAATTTCCAATAATCAAATCGACAATAATGTTAATCCATTACTTGATTATTATGATAAAAAGAAGACTGTTTTTAAAAATAATGAACAAGTCATTAAAAAGTCATATCTGCCAAAGTTTAATTTAGAAGGAAGCTACTGGGCAAGAGGATCAAGTATTCAATATAATGACGCTTTCAAAAATTTGAATACTGGTTTTGATTTTCAAAGAACAAACTATTTGCTTGGGGTTGCTGTTACTTATAATTTATTTAACACAGTATACAAAAATGATAAGCTAAAAATTAATAAATATCAATTAGAGGCAAGTGACTTTGAATATAAACAACAAGAAAATCAGATCAACTCAGCAATTGTTCAATCGAACAATGCAATCGCTACTTCAAAATTAAATATGCAAGAATTGCCTACTCAGGTAAAATCTGCAAATGATACATATATGCAAAAAATGGCACAATATCGTGCTGGTGTAATTAATTTAATTGATTTAACCAATGCGGCTTTTGTGTTGTACCGCTCCCAAATTGATTGGTTAGAAACAGTCAACCAATATTATAATGCTTTATTAGATCAAGCAACCGCAAAAGGGAACTTAACGGAGTTTATTAAAAATTTTAAATATTAAAAAATATGGTACGCGCAGCATTGAAGAGGCCAATTACCATATTGGTACTTTTTATTGGTTTATTATTATTTTCCGTTTTAGCCATTAGAACAATTCCTATTGACATTTTTCCAAAATTAAATGCACCCACCATTTATGTAATGGAGCAGTATGGTGGGATGAATGCAAAACAAATGGAGGGATTTTTTGCAACAAGAATGCAGGACCAGTTTTTATATGTGAACGGGATAAAAAATATAGAAAGTAAAAACATACAAGGTTTATCAATGGTAAAATTAAGTTTTTACGAAAATACAGATATGGCTGAAGCTACTGCACAGGTAGCACTTCAGTCAAATAGAATGTTGGCATTCTTCCCACCAGGTTCTTTGCCCCCCACCGTTATCAGATTTGATGCATCTTCATTACCGGTGGGGGAGCTTGTTTTTAGTAGTAAAACTAAAACTTTGCAGGAAATGTTTGACTTAGCATTAACTAGAATCCGACCCTTATTTGCAACAGTCCCTGGGCTATCTGCAGCTCCAGCTTTTGGTTCAAATGCTAGAACAGTTTTAATTAATGTAGATCCTCAAAAATTAAGTAATTATAATTTATCTGCAGATGAGATTGTAGATGCTATTGCTAAAAACAATAGTGTTACACCTTCAGGGAATTTGAGAATTGATAGCACTATGTATGTAACCTCTGTAAATACTTTGGAAACTAAAGTGAAGCAATTTGAAGAGATCCCAATCAAATCAAATGGATCAGGTTTGTTACATATAAGTGATATTGCAAAAGTTGCAGATGGAGCTGATTTAACAGTAGATTATGCTTTAGTGAATGGAAAACGTTCTGTCTATATCCCGGTTGTTAAAACTGCAGATGCATCCACTTGGGAAGTAGTACAAACTTTAAGGAAAAAGCTTCCAGAAATGAAGACATTATTACCAGATGATGTTAATATTAGTTATGAATTTGATCAGTCTGTTTTTGTGATGAACTCTGCAAAAAGTTTAATGACAGAAGGAATTCTAGGAGCTATTTTAACAGGCCTAATGGTATTATTGTTTTTACAAGATTGGAGAAGTAGTGTGGTAGTAATAATCACAATTCCAATTGCAATTTTAAGTGCAGTGTTGTTTTTAAAATTATTTGGACAAACCATTAATATTATGACATTAAGTGGTTTAGCTTTGGCCATAGGGGTATTAGTGGATCAGGCAACTGTGACTATTGAAAACATTCATCAACACCTAGAAATGGGTAAGCCTAAGAAACAAGCAATATTAGATGCATGTACAGAAATTTCATTCCCTTTATTGCTTATTTTATTATGTATTCTTGCAGTTTTTGCACCTGCCTTAGTAATGAGTGGTGTGCCCAAAGCTATGTTTTTGCCACTTTCTCTATCAATTGCTTTTGCAATGATTGTTTCTTTTATAGCTGCACAAACTTTAGTTCCCATCATAGCCAATTGGTTATTAGATGAAAAAAAGTTTCAGTATCATCATGCAAAACATCATGCGCATGCAGGTTTAGCACTTGATCATAACGAAGTGGAGGAAATTGATAAACATAATAAAGAAGACCAAATTCATAAAGTAGAAAATGATTTTTTTCAAAAAATAAAAATCAGCTTGTTAAACAAATTAAATGCTTGGATGCCAAAAAGAAAAAAATATGTATTGTATTATCTAATTAGTACAATAACTGCTGCTGCATTATGTTTTGTCTTTATTGGAAAAGATTTATTACCTAAATCAAACAATGGACAATTGCAGTTAAGACTTCGAGAACCTGATGGAACAAGGCTTGAAGTTACAGAGCGAGCCACCAAAAATATTTTAGATATTATAGATTCAACAGTTGACCACCAGGTTGCTATAAGTTCTGCTTATGTGGGATTAGTGCCTAGTAATTTTGGCACCAGTAATTTATACATTTTTAATAGCGGAACACATGAGGCAATTATTCAAATTAATTTAAATGAGGATTATAAAGTTAAAATGGATGACCTTAAAGAAAAAATCCGTAAAAATATAGAGAAAACGTATCCAAATTTAAAATTATCTTTTGAGCCTATTGAATTAACTGAAAAGATAATGGCCCAAGGTGCTTCAACACCTATTGAAGTTAGGGTGTCGGGTAAAAACATGAATGACATTAAATCTTATGCAAACCAGTTAGTTTCTAAAATGAAGTCCATTGAATATTTAAGAGATGTGCAAATTGCACAACCTCTTAATTTCCCATCAATTAATATTCAAATTGATAGAAATAAACTTGCATTAATGGGGCTTAGTATTGATAATGTTACAAGAAGTATTACTGCTGCAACATCATCAAGCAGATATATCAATAAAAACTTCTGGTTAGATGAAAAAACATCCTATACATATCAAACGCAGGTGCAAGTGCCAGAGTATTTGATGAATTCACTACAATCAATGCAATCAACGGCCTTGGTAAAAGGTCAAGCAAGACCTATTTTATCAGATGTAGCCAGTATTTTTATGGATACTGTACCGGGTGAATATGATCGTAGTGGACCAAGAAGATTTGTTACAGTTAGCGCTAATATTTATAAAAAAGATCTCGGTTCAGCAACCAATGCAGTCCAAAAAGCAGTTGATGAATTAGGGACTCCTCCAGTGGGTTTAATTGCTGAATTAAAGGGAATGTCTTCATTATTAACAGAGACATTAAATTCATTACAAACCGGATTATTAGCAGCAATTATTGTAATTTTATTATTATTGTCAGCTAATTATCAGTCTTTTGGACTTGCCCTTTCAGTATTGTCCACTGTCCCAGCAGTTTTATTAGGAGCGATGTTGTTTTTACTTGCAACAGGAGCTACTTTAAACTTACAATCTTATATGGGAATCATTATGGCGGTTGGTGTATCAGTAGCAAATGCAATTTTAATTGTAACGAATGCCGAAACTTTAAGATTAGAATATAAAGATCCATTCAAAGCTGCAACGGTTGCAGCTAGTGTAAGATTACGTCCAATATTAATGACAAGTTTAGCAATGATTGCTGGAATGATACCTATGGCAAGTGGTTTAGGTGAGTCAGGAGATCAATCAGCGCCATTGGGAAGGGCCGTGATTGGAGGACTTGCCGCTTCTACACTTGCATCATTATATATTGTGCCATTAGTGTATGGTTGGATTCAAGAAAAAGCAAAATATCAAACAATATCATTATTACCTGAAAATCAAAACGATTAAAATTAATTCTTTTATGAAATATATTCTACCATTTATAATATTAATAGCGTCTTGTGAAAGCGCTAATAAAGAAAATAAACAAGATAAAAAAAATCCAGTTATTAAGCTAGAAACAATAGTAGTACAAAAAGGAGGACTAGGAATGCAGACCAAATTACCAGCTCAATTTGAAGCATATCAAGAAGTAAATTTGTACCCGAAAATTAACGCCTATGTAAAGTATGTACAAGTTGATATTGGATCGGAAGTTAAAAAAGGAAAAATATTAATGTCTTTGGATGCACCAGAATTAGAACAATCGGTTCAACAAGCTAAAGAAAAATATCTTAAATCTAACACAGAATTGAACATAGATAAAGAGCATTATTTTAGATTATTAGAAGCGGCTAAAACACCCGGCGCGATTTCTCAATTTGATTTATCTACCTATAAATCTAAAGTACAATCAGATAGTGCCTTCGCAAATGCTGAAAAAGCTAATTGGGAAATGCAAAAATCAATGCGCTCTTATTTAAATGTTACAGCACCTTTTGATGGTGTTATTACCGAACGTAATGTTCACCCAGGTGCATTAGTAAGTACATCCTCAAAAGACAAGCCCATGTTACAATTAAAAGATTTGAGCCATTTAAGACTTCAGGTAGAAGTTCCAGAAATGTTTGCAACGCAGTTAAAGTTAAATGATACAATTAAATTTTATACAAGTGCTTATCCTGGTAAAAAAAATATTGCAATTATAAAAAGAAGATCAAATAATATAAATCCTCAATTAAGAACTGAGAAGTTTGAAATAGATGTGCCCAATAATCAAAAAATATTCTCACCAGGAATGTATGCAGATATTTTAGTTGAAGTGAAGGGGAATGAAACTGCATTTATTGTCCCAAAAACAGCCGTGGTATCATCTACTGAGCGTAAATATTTAATTCTTGACAAAAATGGAAAACATGAAAAAATAGATGTAAGCACTGGAAATGAAACTGCCGATAAAATTGAAGTTTTTGGGAAAATATATATTGGCGATAAAGTGGTTATATATGCTAATGATGAGATTAAATAAATTAATTCTTTTTGGTTTTAAATACTTAAATTACAAAAAAATAAAATCATGAAAAATAAAAAATTTATTAAGCCTTTATTTCTGGTACTTACTTTTTTGTGTTTTCTTAATTTAGTTATAGCGCAAACATCAGCTCCATTAAGCCCTGCTTCAAATGCAATTGGTACATTAAAAAGTGGTACAACCATTAAGATTAACTATTCAAGCCCATCAGTTAGAGGAAGAAAAATATGGGGTGAATTGGTTCCTTTTGATAAGATTTGGAGAGCAGGTGCAAATGATGCTACTCAAATTGAAACAGATAACGCTGTTTCAATTGTAGGACATAATCTTCCAAAAGGTAAGTATAGTATCTATGCTATTCCTACTGAGAAAGACTGGTCAATTATTTTCAGTTCTCAAACTGGTCAGCCAGGTATGAATCATGATGGATCTACAACATTTGATTCCAAAAAAGAACTTTTTCGTGTTATGTGTAAGACAATGAAATCAAAAATGTTGAATGAAAAATTAATTTACTCTATAAATGAAAATGGTTTTATTTTAAGTTGGGAGAACTTAGATGTAATTGTTCCTATTAAATAATTGATTCTGCGTGAGGAAAACACCCCCTGAATTCGACCGAAATCGGTTTATTTCCGGTTTACAAAAACATAATGCACTATAAATAACGCTTTCATTTTCTCAAAAAATCTTCATAACCCTGAGGTCCCGGGTTCAAATCCCGGTCTCGCTACATGAAAATCAAGGACTTACGTTAAATCGTGGGTCCTTTTTTGTTTTTGCGTGAGGTTTGCGTGAGGTTTTTCTAAATTCATTTTTAAAAATACTATTTTAGTAAAATGAATCATTCAAAATCTTTTACTCCTTATCATAAATCAGATAATAATTTCTTTTTATTTATACTAGTATTGATATGGGCTGCTATTGCTACTGGATTTGGATATGATATGTTTCAAAAAAGCATGAATGGTAAACTGCATTTTACATTAATAGTTCATATTCATGCAGTGGCCTTTACTGGATGGCTTGTTTTATTTTCTGCTCAAACTATACTTGTTAGGACGAAAAATCTTGATTTACATAAAAAAATGGGTCTAATTAGTTTAGGACTTATACCTATTATGATAATATTCGGAATCCTTACTGTTTTCATAGTAAATAGAAGAGACTATGGAACACCAGATAGTGATTTACATTTTATTTGCGTTCAATTTGGTAATTTAATTATGTTTAGTTTCTTGGCACTTACAGGTCTTTACTTACGAAAAAATTATGTGGTACACAAGCGTCTTATGATTATGTCAACCATAGTTTTAACAGAGCCTGGTTTTTCAAGATTTTTAAGTAAAGAGGGTGGTTTCTTAGGATATGGGAATTTTTGGCTAATAGAGGTATTACCTCAATTTGTCCTATTGCTTATTTTAGGCATGTACGATTATTTAACTAGAAAACAGTTAAACAAGGAATATGTGCTTGGAGTTTTATTTTTTCTTTTGGTAACAACTATTGAAGTGTTTTTATATTATGATAGTAGAT
>DAIUEC010000072.1:0-904 GCA_036845345.1 Sediminibacterium sp. | reverse complement strand
ATAGTAGATGGTACAATTTAATGAAACATATGATTGGTGTCGTTTAATATATTTTTTAATAGAAAACCACTGCGTGAGGAAAACACCCCCTCAAATAGGTCCAAATCGGTTGATTTCGGTTTTGTGAAAACATACACTAACACACAATTATTCAATGAGGGTGAAACATAAAAAAGGCCCCTAGCGATAGGAGCCTTTTTTGTTCTTTTACTAGAAATTTTATTCTCCAGCAGTCATTATTCTTTCTGTAACAAACATTCTTTGGATTTTTCCATTTACAAGATTCACATCAAAGTATTGGTTGTATTTTACTTCTTTACCATCAATTGTTTGAGTCACTTGAGCTCCAGTAGTAACCCATTCGTTCAATTTGCCGCTTTTGTCGGTGTAACTATTTGCGGCAGAAAAATTTATTTTCCATTTTGGGTTATTACTTGCAAACCAAGTTGATAAATTCTTAATATTACTGTCAGCAGATGTAACCACATTCCCTGCAGGGGTATAAATTTTTAAATTTTCAATTGCTTCTAAACTACGAATAGTAGCTGTGTCCCTATCATTATGGGCCTTAAAAAATTTTTCCATTATTTCAACATTAGCAGGATTTCCTCCATACAAGTCTGTTCTCCCAGCACCTCCTGACATATCAAAACCAATAGGTTGTTTTTCAGATTTAGCGCTTTGTGTTGTACAAGCAAATAAAGATGTCGATACAATAATACTTAGTAACAGTTTTTTCATAAGTGTTGGTTTTAGTGAATTATAAATTTACTAAATATGAAATAATAAATAATTAAAATAATTTTCTAATTACTCAATTTTTCGCTGCGTGAGGAAAACACCCCCTAAATTCGATCCAAATCGGTCAATTTCTATTTTATCAAAACATAACTAACTACAAATC
>DAIUEC010000071.1:0-10771 GCA_036845345.1 Sediminibacterium sp. | reverse complement strand
ATTGACCATTTCTTAGATCGTTGTCAAGAAGCCGAAGTGGATGCCATTTTTGATGGTGAAACTTTTCACGTGATGGGTGTAATGGAACATATTGAGCCAGCGGGTATTCATAGTGGTGATAGTAATGCAGTATTACCTGCATTTAACTTGACTCCATTGATTGTTGCTACGATGGAATTTTATAGTGAGAAAATTGCAAGAGCTTTAAATATCAGAGGATTGATAAATATTCAGTTTGCGATTAAGGATGATAAAGTATATGTGATTGAAGCAAACCCAAGAGCATCAAGAACAACACCGTTCATTGCTAAAGCATATCAAATACCATATTTAAATATTGCCACAAAAATAATGTTGGGATCTGCAAAGTTGACTGACTTTACCATGGAGAAAAAACTAGACGGCTTCGCAATTAAAGAGCCTGTATTTAGTTTTGACAAATTCCCTGGCGTGAACAAAGAATTAGGACCAGAAATGAAGAGTACTGGTGAAGCGATTCGTTTTATCAAAGACCTACGCGACCCTTACTTCAGAACATTATACAAAGAACGTTCAATGAATTTGTCTCGTTAATATTTCAAATGCTTCTCTCGCTCTGCGCGTGGCTCGAAAGCTCGTTCAGCATTTAAATATTAACTTCGATGATGCCAATATTTAATAAATCGGCGCCCTCGTTTATGGGGGGCGCCGAAAAATCATAAGACGAAAAATAAAACAGCCCTTAAATTTTTATTAAGGGCTGTTTTATTTAATTCACGCCATACTGATCTACTAAGTAAATGAAGGCTGCAATGTTTACTGCGCCTAATAACAATTCACGCTTATTTACATTTTCAAACACATCTGTTTTTGCATGATGTAAATCAAAGTAACGTTGACTATCAGGAATCATGCTTGACATGATAATATTTTTATCATACCCTGTTAATGGTCCAATATCAGCGCCACCACCACCTGGTGTAACCTCGGTTCCATAAGGCTTTAACAACGGAGTCCATTTTTCAAAACGAGCTAATTGTGCTGGAGAACAAGTAATTGCAATAGCTCTTGGTGTAAAACCACCCTCATCACTTTCTAATGCTAAAATATGTTTCTCTTTATTAGCTTTCGCCAACTCGGCATATTTAGCACCACCTTTTCCGCCATTTTCTTCATTGGCAAATAATACAAAACGAATGGTATGCTTAGGTTGATAATTTAATGCTTTCATTGCACGTAATACTTCCATAGAATGCACCACACCTGCACCATCATCATGTGCACCTTCATTAACATCCCAACTATCTAAATGACCTCCAATGGTAATAATTTCTTCAGGATGTTCTGTGCCTTTTAATTCTGCAACAACATTATTTTCATCCGCATCAGGCAAAAAGAAACCATAGGTTTGCATTTGCACACGAACTGTTCCTTTTTTTGCTTGCGCATATAAAGCCTTAGCATCATTAGGTCCTAAAGCTACCGCAGGAATTTTTGGTTGCGCTTCATCATATACCATTGCACCTGTATGTGGCGCATTATCAGGTGCAGAACTTAAGGAGTGAATCATCACGCCTACTGCTCCATATTTTGCAGCACGGCTAGGACCTGATCTTCTGTACACACCAGATGCACCATATGCTTTAAAGGTTTGCACCAAGGTTGGATCAAACTCACTATTGAAATAAACAATCTTTCCTTTTACTTCGTCCTTACGTTTTTCTAATTCATCAAAATTAGCAACGGCTAAAAGTTCTGCTTCAATTAAACCATTACTACCTAATGAATTACCCAATGCCAATACTTCAAGTTTTTGAATCGTTGGTTTTCCATTAATACCCACAATGGCTGCAAAATCTTTTCCGCCTCTTTGCCAACTTGGTGTTTTACAGGGCTGCAAATACACTTTATCAGGATTAAATGCTTCCATATTTCGCTTACCCCAAACTGTCGCATTTTGTTGTTGTGGAGAACCCGCCAAACGACCTCCAATTTTTTTAGTCAGCTCTCTTAATAAATCATAAGCCTTGCCATGGGTCATAATTTCATCTGACATTTTTTTAATCATAATACTATCTTGATTCACTTGTGCTTGCGCTAAAAATGGCAAACAAAAAATCAACACTAATAATGGACGCATAAGTTGTTATTTTAACATTCAAATAATTCTTAAATATAATTAAACTTTATCGGATATTTAGTTGTTAATTGCATATTCAACTTAAGTAAAATGAAGATTGGTATTGTTTGTTATCCAACATTTGGAGGAAGTGGAGTGTTAGCGACTGAACTTGGAAAAGCATTGGCCGAAAAAGGTCATGAGATTCATTTTATTACCTACCAACAACCAGTACGATTAAATGGCTTCCATGCCAATATATTTTATCATGAAGTAAGGGTGCCAACTTATCCTTTATTTGATTACCCACCCTATGAATTGGCTTTAGCCAGTACCATGGTGGATGTAATTTTAAATCATGATTTGGATTTGATACATGCACATTATGCCATTCCGCATGCTTCAGCTGCCTATACTGCTAAACAAATTGTGAAGCAAAAAACGGGCAGATCGGTTCCTGTAATTACCACTTTGCACGGAACAGATATTACACTAGTTGGAAGAGATAAAACTTACGAACCCGTAGTTACTTTCTCCATTAATGAGAGTGATGCGATTACTGCAGTGTCTGAAAATTTGAAAGAAGAAACTTTGAAGCATTTTGACATTCGTAAAAATATTCAGGTCATCAATAATTTTGTGGATCTACATCGTTATGATAAAAAACCGGTGGCTGCATTTAGACAGGTGATTGCGCCTAATGGAGAAAAAATTATTGTACACGCATCTAACTTTAGAAAAATAAAAAGAATAGATGATGTAATGGAAATTTTTAAAAATATTCATGCTGCCCTTCCTGCTAAATTATTAATGGTGGGTGATGGACCTGAACGTCCAGTAGCCGAGGATTTAGCAAGACAGTTTGGAATAGAATCAGATGTGCGTTTTTTAGGAAAGCAAGAGCAAATGGAAGAAATTTTAGCAGTAAGTGACATTTTCTTACTGCCTTCGGAATATGAAAGTTTTGGATTAGCTGCATTAGAAGCAATGGCTGCAAGTGCGGTGGTGATTAGCTCTGACGCAGGTGGATTAGGCGAAGTAAATATTGATGGGGTTACAGGATACACAGCCGCTGTGGGTGATACCAAAACAATGAGCGAAAAAGCAATTGCTATTTTACAGGACGAAGATAAGTTGAACGCTTTTAAAAAGAATGCTTTAAAACAAGCAAAGCAATTTGATATTGAAAGCATCATTCCTCAATACGAAACTTTATACCGTCAATATTGCCGAACAGGGGATTGCTAATTGGCTAAAGCCTGATTGATACTTGCAATTATTTTATCTATCGCTACTATTAGTTCATCAATCGTAATACATAAAGGCGGTGCAATACGAATACGATCTTCGGCAAATAAAAACCAATCGGTGATGATTCCATTTTCAATACATGCAGCCGCAATTTTTTTGGTCAATGCTGCTGATTCAAATTGCAACGACATCCATAATCCACAATGATTGCGATGTAATATAGCAGGGTGATGCAAATGATTCACTAAATAATTTTCCTTTTCTTTCACCGCAGTTATCCAACCACTTTGATGTAAAACAGTTAGTGCTGCCATGCCCGCTGCACAGGAAACAGGATTTCCACCAAATGTAGTGATATGGCCTAATACCGGGTTTTGCGTAAGCGCAGACATCATTTTTGCACTTGCAATAAAAGCACCCAATGGTAAGCCGCCACCCAAGGCCTTCCCAGTTAATAAAACATCTGGCACAATGCCATATTGCTCAAAAGCAAATAGTGTTCCGGTCCGACCAAAGCCAGATTGAATTTCATCAATGATTAATAAAGCACATAAGGATTCGCACTTTTCTTTCAATGCTGCAATCCATTTTTTATCAGCAGGAGTAATGCCTGTTTCGGCTTGCACCAATTCCACTAATACACATGCAACCGTATTATCAATGAGCTCAATGTCTTCAAAATTATTATAACGCAATTGTAAAATATCAGGAAGCAAGGGTCTGAATGCATTTTTAAAATACTCATCTCCCATTACACTTAAAGCACCTTGTGTACTACCATGATAAGCTCCTTTAAAAGAAACTATTTTAGTACGACCTGTTACGCGCTTTGCTAATTTCATTGCCCCTTCTGTCGCTTCGGCTCCACTGTTCGTAAAATAAACAGCATTTAAATTTTCGGGCAACAATGCCGTAATTGCTTTTGCATATTGTACTTGTGGCGCTTGCACAAATTCACCATACACAATTACATGCATGTATTTTTCTACCTGCTCTTGAATGGCTTTAATTACAGCTGGATGACTATGCCCAATATTACAAACACTAAATCCTGCAATCATATCTATAAAGGCTTTGCCTGCTACGTCATGAATATAAATGCCATTAGCCCTTGCCACTTCAATGCCTATTGGCTTATCCGAGGTTTGAGCTAAGTGTTGAAAAAAGAGTTGTCTATTGTTTATTGTTACCATTCAGCGTAATTTGCAGTACAAAAGTCGCATTTTTATGGCAACCATACTCACAGTTCAAGGGAAAGATCCTCAATTTGGTGAAAATTGTTTTGTAGCACCCAATGCAACCATTGTGGGTGATGTGGTAATGGGTAATGAATGCTCAGTTTGGTTTAATGCGGTTATCAGAGGAGATGTGCATTATATTAAAATGGGGAATAAGGTAAACATTCAGGATGGTGCTATTATACATTGTACTTATTTAAAACACCCAACGAATATTGGCAACAATGTTTCCATTGGACATAACGCCATGGTGCATGGTTGTACGATTCATGACAATGTATTAATTGGTATGGGCAGTATTGTGATGGACGGATGTGTTGTGCATTCAAATTCAATTATTGCTGCAGGTGCTGTGGTTTTGGAAGGAACGATTGTAGAAGCTGGAAGTATTTATGCTGGTGTACCTGCTAAAAAAGTTAAAGCAGTAAGCGAGGAATTAATCAATGGAGAGATTAATCGTATTTCAAATAATTATGTAAAGTATGCAAGTTGGTTTGAGCATGCCAATGAAGCGCCTGATAAAAAATAGGAAAATAAATGTGGTATTAATATTTGTAAGTCTCAATACCATGCCATAAATCCACGTAACTAAAAAAGCGCGCTTCGGTTATCAAACCCTTTTCCACTGCAGCTTTCACGGCACAACCTGGTTCGTTAATATGTTGGCAATTATTAAATTGACAGCCACTCATTTTTGCACGCATCTCTGGAAAATATTGTGCCAATTCTTCCTTCTCTAAATTCACCAAACCCAATTCACGCATACCTGGTGTATCAATCACTGAACCTCCAATTGGCAAATCATACATCTGTGCGAATGTAGTTGTATGCATCCCTTTTCCACTCCACTCACTTACTTCTTGTGTATCAATATCTAAATCGGGGAATAAATAATTTATAAAAGAAGATTTACCTACCCCACTATGTCCACTTACCAATGTTGTTTTATTCAATAACAATTCTTTGATAGGTGCCAACCCAATTTCTTTTTCAATGCTTATTAAAAAAACTTGATAGCCAATCGCTTCATACATTTCTTTCATCATTTCATAAATCGCCATCTCTTTTGCTCCATAGATATCTGATTTATTAAAAACAATAATTGCGGGAATATGAAACGCCTCACAAGAAATTAAAAAACGATCAATAAATCCCTGCGAAGTTTTGGGAGACTTTAAGGTAGCTAACAAAATAGATTGATCTAAATTGGAGGCAATAATATGTTGTTGTCTTTTATTATGCGGCGATTGTCTTGCAACATAATTATCTCGATCTAAAATGTCTGAAATCATGATGGTAGGCTGATCGGCTTCTTTTTCACAAATCACCCAATCCCCAACGGCAATCGGATTGGTTGAAGTTCGATTGTCTAATTTTATCACCCCTTTTATGCGTGCTTGATAAAACAATCCCTCCTCCGATTTTACGGTGTACCAACTACCTGTAGATTTATAAATCCTAGCTCTCATGTGATACGAAGATAACCCACAAAATCAATATCTTTGCAGTATGAGTCAATTCGAACACGATAAAATTGTTCCCTATGCTGGGAGCGATGCTGGAAAGAAAGATCAGGTGGCGAGTATGTTTAATTCTATTGCTAAAAGATACGATTTCTTAAATCGCTTTTTAAGCTTAGGTATTGACCAAGGTTGGAGAAAAAAGGCCATTGCAAAATTTGGCACTCAACCACTTCATCATTTATTAGATATAGCAACAGGCACAGCCGACATGGCTTTGATGGCCAATAAGCGTATCCATCCAGAGCGCATCACGGGTATGGATATTTCAGAAGGCATGATGCAATATGGCAGAATTAAAATTGAACAAAAAGGACTTTCTCATAAAATTCAATTGGTTTTAGGGGATAGTACAGATATTCCTTTTGAGGATGCCCAATTTGATGGTGCCATGGTTGCGTTTGGGGTAAGAAATTTCGCTGACTTGGAAAAAGGACTTAAAGAAATTTATAGAGTGCTAAAACCGGGTAGTAAGTTGGTTATTTTAGAGTTTTCACAACCCACTAATCTTCTTTTCAAGCCTATTTATAGCTTTTACATGAACTGGGTTACGCCTACAGTTGGCAAAATCTTCTCCGGCAACAAGGAAGCATACGCCTACTTAAATAAAAGTGTCATTGCTTTTCCTGAAGGAAACGCCTTTTTGACTATTTTTGAAAAGGCTGGTTTTAAACAAGTGGCTCAACAAAAATTAAGTTTAGGAATATGCAGTATCTATTGCGGAAGCAAATAATAATTTTAATCGCATTTTTAGGATTTGCATCTGCTGCATTTTCACAAACCGATGAGGTATTTCAGCCAGATCATGATGACCTTCCTTATTATTTAGGAATGAGCTTGGGTATGAGCAATAGCTTTTTATCCTTTAAAAGAAGCACCAACTTTTTAGTACCCCCCACTGGATCTGTGAGTACGATTCAGCCCATTCAAACCATGTATATAAATTTAGGATTGAGTGGAACTATAAAACTGACTAACCATTTTTTATTAAGAACCAACCCTACACTTTTAATTTCCGGAAACAGAAATGTTTTTAGTTATACCACATTGGCAACAGATGGAACAAATTCTCCTAGCTCGCAAACTTATTCCATCCCATCTGTAATTATAGATGTTCCTTTTGGCATTAAAATGCAATCGGACCGATATAGTGCATTTAGATATACCGACATTATGCGTCATTATTTAATTACAGGTGTAAAATTTGGATTTGATTTAGGAGCAGAAAAAACAGCAACTATTAATACCAACCAATCTTATCCTAATATTATTAAGGGTACAGATATGGCTTATGAAATTGGATTAGGAACTAGTTTTTATTTAAGATACGCTACCATCTCTCCTGAAGTAAAATTTAGTTATGGATTAAGAGATTTGAGAAAAATTAGCGACCCTAAATTTCCTTTGGTTAGTAGTTTAGATAAAATCACTTCTAATTTTATTTATTTCACCATTCACATAGAGAATTAATTTATGCAGGGCTACATTATAAAAAATACCACCATTGTTAATGAAGGTAAAAGCATTCATGGCGATGTACTAATTGTAAATGGCAGAATTGAAAAGATAGCACCCAATATTAGTACTCCTTTAAATGTGACTGAAATTGATGGCTCAGGCCAATTTTTATTACCTGGGGTGATTGATGATCAAGTGCATTTTAGAGAACCAGGTTTAACTCATAAAGCCAATATCTACACCGAAGCAAAAGCAGCAGTAGCAGGGGGTGTAACGAGTTTTATGGAAATGCCCAATACCAATCCTCCTACTTTTACACAAGAATTGTTAGAAGCAAAATATGCGATTGGCGCTGAAACATCTTTAGCTAACTATTCTTTTTTTATGGGCACTTCTCAAGAGAACTTAGAGGAAGTTTTAAAGACCAATAAAAAGAAAAATGAGGTTTGCGGAGTTAAAATATTTATGGGTTCCTCTACTGGAAACTTATTAGTTGATAACCCTATTATTTTAGAAAACATTTTTAGCAAATCAGAATTGTTAATTGCTACACATTGTGAGGAAGAAAGTATTATCAAAAAGAATAAGGCAGCATTAGAAGCCGTAAAAGCACATTTGGAACCTTCGGATCATCCAATAATACGAAATGAGGAAGCTTGTTTTGAATCTTCATGGAAAGCCATACAATTGGCACAAAAATTTGATACTCGACTACATATTCTACATATCAGCACAGCTAAAGAATTACAATTATTCTCTAACCTAAGACCACTTGCTGACAAACGCATTACTTCAGAAGTTTGTGTACACCATTTGCATTTTACTTCAGAGGATTATGCGCAATTAGGAAATTTAATTAAATGTAATCCAGCCATTAAAGCGCCTGAAAATAAAAAAGCTTTATGGGAAGGATTATTAGACGATCGTTTAGATATCATCGCAACAGACCATGCACCGCATACCTGGGAAGAAAAGCAGGAAGACTATGTACATGCGCACGCAGGACTTCCTTTAGTACAACATACTTTAATGTTAATGTTGAAGTATGTTAAAGAAGGGAAAATTAGCATGGAAAAAGTAGTAGAAAAAATGAGTCATGCTGTGGCTACTTGTTTTCAAATTAAAGACCGTGGTTTTATCAGAGAAGGTTATCATGCCGACTTAGTGTTGGTCAAAGAAGCCCCTTACACCATTACTAAGGAAAACATATTATACAAATGCGGCTGGAGCCCACTTGAAAATACCAGTTTCCCTTTTCAAGTGAGTAGTACATTTGTAAATGGTCATTTAGTGTATCACGCTGGTCAATTCAATGAAGCCGTTAAGGGTGCTAGACTTCAGTTTGACAGAGACTAGTCCTACTTATAAACCATTGCATTATGCAAGTTGATAAAATTACACTGCAGGATATTGGACTATTTGACAATGGTGAAAATATTGGATTAGCCAGCCATTTAAATTTTTGCAAAACAAATGGAGGTAAAGCATATTTAGACAATTACCTTCATCAACCATTAGGATCTCTTAAACTAATTGAACAAAGACAAGCTGCACTTAACTCATTTATTGAAAATATGGAGCTGGTGGATGCCATGAAAATCTCCAATGGCACTTGTTTGATTATTGAAAAGTTTTTTGAAACTAGTTTTAAAACGATTCCTACTCAAATAAGCTATACAGGCGCATACTGGTATCAATTTTGGAATAAAGCCGACTACTCTTTGCTTAAATATTCGGTTGAACATCTTGTCATTTTTATTCAAAATTTAAAAGACTGGGTGTCCGTGTTTGAAAAAATAAATGACAACCCGGTAATTGAAAAATTAGTAATCAATATTAGTAAGCTTGTTGCTAATCCTAGGTTTGACGCCATTGATAAAAATTATAAAGTGAACGGACCACAGGAGGTATTAAGTATGGCTTACTTTTTAATTTACCATTATAAAACGCATACAAGATCTCTCTTAGATTACTTTTATGATTTGGATGCTTTATATAGTTTGGCAAAAGCACATACCAATTATCAATTTGAATTTCCTAATTGGATAGAGGATTCCAAACCTTATTTACAAGTTGAGCAAGCAGTACACCCCTTGGTACAAAATGCCATTGGCAATGATCTTACCCTCGCTCCTGAAAAAAACTTTTTGTTTTTAACGGGAGCTAATATGGCAGGGAAAAGCACTTTTATTAAAACAATGGGTATTGTTGTATACCTTTCCCATATTGGCATTGGCGCTCCTGCAAAAAAAATTATACTTACCGTAATGGACGGCCTCATTACCAATTTAAATATTGCAGACAATGTGGTAAAAGGAGAAAGTTACTTTTACAATGAAGTGCAAAGAATAAAAAATACGGTGCTAAAAATAAATGATGGCAAAAAGAATTGCGTATTGATTGATGAGCTTTTTAAGGGCACCAATATTTTAGATGCCATGAAATGTAGCACGCAAGTTATTGAAGGTTTACAAAAATTAAGAAGCAGTATCTTTATTTTATCTACTCACTTATATGAAATTAGTGAAGGCTTAAAAAAACATGATAATATTCAATTTAGTTACTTTGAAACTTCAGTAAAAGACAAGCAACTTCATTTTCAATACCATCTTACGCCAGGTATTAGTCAGGATCGTATTGGATACCTTATTTTAGAAAGAGAAGGCGTAGTAGATTTATTAAACGCTTTATAGTATTTATACCCTCTATTGCTAGATAATTATCCATTAGATTTTGAGCAAAAAATATGCTCATCAAAATTAAAGGCAGTTCCATTATTGGAATTGAAGCCACCCTCATTACCATTGAAATAAATGTAAGTATGGGTCAAGGCTATGGAATTGTTGGCCTTCCTGATATTGCTATTAAAGAAAGTTTAGATCGAACTGAAAGTGCCATTAAAGCCAATGGCTATCACATGCCCCTTACAAAAGTGCTCATTAATTTATCCCCTGCTGATATTAGAAAAACAGGAACTGCATTTGATTTGCCAATCGCCATTGGACTTATAGCAGCATCGGAACAATTAGAAACCATTTTACCATTAGACCAATTATTGATCATGGGAGAATTAGGACTTGATGGGCTAATTAATCCCATTAAAGGTGCGCTTGCCATGGCCATCAAAGCAAAAGCAGAAAATTTGAGTGCCTTAATTATTCCAATTGAAAATATAAAAGAAGCATCTATCATTGAAGGCATCCCCA
>DAIUEC010000070.1:0-10997 GCA_036845345.1 Sediminibacterium sp. | reverse complement strand
GCACCAAACTCACTACCAATTTTTCTTAATTCTTCGCCTTTTGCATCATGCAATTCAGTAGGGAAGGGTCCACTACCAACTCTTGTACAATAAGCCTTTGAAATACCAAATACTTCGCCTATTTGCTTGGGAGAAATACCTAATCCGGTACAAACACCCGCTGAAATGGTATTGCTTGAAGTTACAAATGGGAAAGTTCCAAAATCAATATCTAACATCGAGCCCTGAGCACCTTCGGCTAATACTTTTTTACCTTTTGCGATCTGCTCATTAATAAAGTATTCGCAGTTAATGATATTTAAAGTTTTTAAGAACTCAATAGCTTCAAAAAACTCTGATTCCATTTCACTGATATCCTCATTAAAATTGTAGCTATCTAAAATTTTCTGATGCTTCATTCTTAAAGCAATGTATTTGCTGATAAACTTTTTATCTAACAAATCACCCACTCTTAATGCGTTTCTACCCGTCTTGTCCATATAAGCTGGACCAATTCCTTTAAGGGTAGAACCAATTTTAGCTTCTCCCTTTGAAAGTTCTGATGCTTTGTCTAGTGCTCTATGACTTGGGATAATAATATTTGTTCTTTCTGAAATAAATAAATTCTTTTTTACATCCACACCCATGCTCGCAACTGCGTCACATTCTTTTTTCAAAGTAACTGGATCTAATACCACTCCATTTCCGATAATATTTATTTTATCCTGATGAAAAATACCAGAAGGTATTTGGTGTAAAACCATTTTACTGCCATTCACATATAAAGTATGTCCTGCATTGGGCCCACCTTGGAACCTTGCAATAATATCATACTTAGGAGCAAAATAATCTACTATTTTTCCTTTTCCTTCGTCGCCCCATTGAAGGCCTAAAATAACGTCTACCATGATTTGTTGTATTGAGGGTACAAAAATAAGTCTAGAAAATAGGATATCCTATTAATCCTAATATAAATTCTCAACATACAAATGTGCAAATAAAAGATACCTGAAAAAGCTTATTTAATGTAATCTAGATCTGTTCGGTATCAAATCTGTTTACCTGTTGAATGCCATTAAGTGATTTTATTCTATCCACTAAGGCTTCTAATTCGTCTTTATCGTGAACGTATACCTTGATAGTGCCTTCAAATAGGCCTTCCTTTGATTCAATGGTTAGGGCAGCAATATTAATTTTAAGTTCACCACTAATAATATTGGTGATTTTATTAACCACACCCACATCGTCCAAACCAATAATACTAAGACCTGTTAGGAAAGAAATTTCTTTATTTTTAGCCCACTTGGTTTTTACTACTCTATGCCCATAATTCGCTAAAAGTTGGGTAGCATTTGGGCAAGTAGTTCTATGAATAATAAGTCCTTTGCCGGTGCTGACAAATCCAAAAACATCATCCCCAGGAATGGGATTGCAGCATTTTGCAAGTGTATATTTAATTTGATCGCTAGACTCTCCAAAAATGATTAATTCAGAATCTTTTTTAGAAACTGGTTTTGGGGTATGGTGATCATGCACTACATCGGTTGGTGCGACCAATGGTTTTGGTGCTTCGATTTTATCACCAACAACTTGAAATAATTTGAGTTCCTTTAAATCGATATTCTTAGTTGCAATTTTATACAATAAATCAAGCTGACTATTTAATTTATAATAGTTCATTACTTGATCAATATTAAAAGGATTGTATACCGCACCAATAGCTTCTAATTTTCTTTGTAAAGTATATTTTCCTTCTTCTGCAATCGTCTTTTTTTCTTCTCTTAAAGCATCCTTGATGCTATTTTTTGCTTTTGCAGTAACAACATTGTTTAGCCAGTCTTCAGTAGGCTTTTGTTTATTGCTGGTAATGATTTCAATTTGATCCCCACTTCTTAACTTATGACTGATAGGAACCAATTTATGATTCACTTTTGCACCAATACATTTTGATCCAATAGCGGTATGAATAAAAAAGGCAAAGTCCAATGCCGAACTATTGGTAGGCAACATTTTTACATCTCCCTTTGGAGTGTACACATAAATTTCTTCGGCAAGAAATGATGTTTTAAAGTCTTGTAAAAAATCAATTCCACCTTCATCCTGATTTCCTAAGGCCTCTCTAATTTGCATGAACCATTTATCAAATCGGTCTTCATTTTGAGTTCCTTCTTTGTATTTAAAATGAGCTGCTAATCCTTTCTCTGCAATCTCATTCATTCGCTTGGTTCTAATTTGCACTTCCACCCATTTTCCTTGCGGCCCCATCACCGTGGTGTGTAAAGCTTCGTATCCATTGCTCTTTGGATTGCTTAACCAGTCTCTTAATCTTTCGGGAGAGGGAAGGTATTCGTCGGTAATTAAAGAATACACTTTCCAACATTCTTCTTTTTCTTTTTCAACAGGGGCATCTAAAATGACTCTGATGGCAAATAAGTCATATACTTCTTCAAAGCTTACTCCTTTCTTTTTTATCTTATTCCAAATGGAGTGAATACTTTTGGGTCTTCCATAGATTTCAAAATCAAATCCAACATTGGTTAATTTATCTTTTAATGGACGAATAAATTCATTGATATATTTTGTTCTTTCTCTTTTTGTCTCTGCTAATTTTTTGGCAATTTCTTTATAAGTATCTGCCTCCAAATATTTCATGGACAAATCTTCCAACTCCGTTTTAATATTATACAAACCCATCCTGTGTGCCAATGGTGCATACACCCAAATGGTTTCAGAAGCAATCTTTAATTGCTTTTCTTGTTTCATGGAATCAAGCGTACGCATATTGTGTAAGCGATCGGCTAGTTTGATTAATATAACTCTAGGATCATCGGTAAGTGTTAAAAGAATTTTCTTAAAATTTTCGGCTTGTTGGCTACTATTCGTATCCATCACCGTAGAAATTTTAGTCAATCCATCTACAATTTTTGCAATCTCATTTCCAAATTCACTCTTAATATCGTCTAAAGTAATATCGGTATCCTCAACGGTGTCGTGCAACAATGCACAAATGGTACTGCGCACTCCAAGTCCAATTTCTTCCACACAAATCATTGCAACTTCGATAGGATGAAATATATAGGGCTCACCACTTTTTCGACGCATGGTTTTGTGTGCATTGGCTGCCATTTCAAATGCAGTCCTTAGTAATTCTTTGTCTCCTTTTTTAATCTTGGGTCTTAATGCGCGAGAGAGGGCACGATACTTTCGAACAATTTCTTTTTTTTCTTGTTCTTCGTCTAAATTGTAGTTGGTAACAATTGCGGGTTTAATATCGTTTTCTGAGTATTCCACTTATCACGAAAATACATAAAAGCAAGATGATTTTTACAAACAACAAGCAGATAATGTAACTTTGCCCCCATATGTCGTCTACGCAGCCTAAACCTATGTTCAAATCCGTAATTTTAGCAAGAGTCTTTTCTTTTGTTAAACCTTATCGATTCATTTTTTGGAGCAATGTTTTCTTGGCAATTATATTAGCATTTGCTACACCAGTTAGACCATTCCTGATTCAGTCCACTGTTAATTTAGCCATTGGCAAACAAGTGATTTTACCTATTTGGGTTAACTTTTTTATTCCAGCGGCCGCGCATTCCGAAGTGATTAAATTAATCATAGCGATTACTTTATTTCAAGTAGGATTTATAATCATAGAAACTATATTGCGTTTTTTCTTTTCATTTGGTATGTCTTGGTTAGGACAACAAGTGGTACGAGATTTACGCAACACGGTGTATGATAAAATTATGCATTGGGAAATGCGTCAATTTGACCAAACACCCATTGGTACTTTAACGACAAGAACCATTAATGATATTGAAAGTATCAATGATATTTTTTCGGATGGATTAATCCCAATATTGGCCGATTTACTCACGATTGTAGTGACATTAACAACCATGTTTGTGATTAATTGGAAGTTAACTTTAATTTGTTTGATTCCTTTTCCAATTATGTTGGTGGCTACTTATTTTTTTAAAGAAAGTGTAAACAAAAGTTTTATTCAAGTACGTAATGCAGTGGCTGCATTAAATGCTTTTGTACAAGAACATATTTCGGGAATGCAAGTAGTGCAAGCTTTTGCTGCTGAAGAAAAGGAGATGGATAAGTTTGTTAAAATTAATGAGCGCCATAAATTAGCCAATATCAAAGCCATCTTTGCTTATTCCGTTTTCTTTCCTGTTGTTGAAGTAGTATTGGCATTAAGTATTGGATTAATTGTTTGGTGGGTAGCTGGACAATCATTGGATGCTGGATTATTGGTTGCTTTTATTTTATTCTTGAATCAAATATTTAGACCACTTCGTATGATTGCAGATAAGTTTAATGTCTTGCAAATGGGAATGGTTGCAGCCGAACGTGTTTTTAAAGTATTAGATAATAAAGATGTTACAGAAAATAAGGGCACCTATGCTCCTGCGCATATCAATGGAAAAATTGAATTTAATAAAGTGCAGTTTGCTTACAGTGAACCTAATTGGGTTTTAAAAGGAATTGATTTTACTGTTGAAGCTGGACAAACCATTGCACTAGTTGGATCTACGGGTAGTGGAAAAACTTCCATCATTAGTATTTTAAATAGATTGTACCCTTATCAATCTGGATCCATTTTATTAGATGATCATTCAATCGAATCTTATTCATTGGACAGATTACGCGCATCCATTGGAGTGGTATTACAAGATGTATTTTTATTCTCTGGTTCGGTATATGATAATATAACCCTTCGCAATCCCACTATTTCAAAAGAACAAGTGCAGGAGGCTGCTCAAATGATTGGGATGCATGATTTTATTATGCAGTTACCGGGTGGTTATGATTATCATGTGATGGAAAGAGGAGCAACACTTAGCCTGGGTCAAAGGCAGTTATTAAGTTTTATTCGTGCCTTATTATACAATCCTTCTATTTTAATTTTGGATGAAGCAACCTCCTCTATTGACACGGAAAGTGAACAATTAATTGAGCGCGCTATTGATGCATTAATTAAAGGAAGAACTTCCATTGTCATTGCGCACCGTTTGTCTACCATTCGAAAAGCAGATAAAATCATTGTTTTAGACAAGGGATCAATTGTTGAAATGGGCTCCCATAATGAGCTATTGCTATTGGGTGGTTTTTATTCAACTTTGACTGAAATGCAATACGCAGAAAAAAAATAACCCCCAATTTCTTAAAATACTGATTTTCAATACATTATATTTCGGAAATTTTTTTCTAAGCAACTTAAGTTTCTATTAATATTTGCTCATTTTCCAGCGCTTTATTCTTATCTTTGCCGCAAATTTTGAGCACATCATGTCTTTTTTAAGAATAAAAACTTTACTGGTAGCGAGTTTCAGCTTAATTGCTGTATTGAGTGTAACAAATTCATTTGCCAATGAAAATGCAAATGAAGGTGTAAAAGAGCCTGCGAAGAAGCAAGAGGGTAGCTTTAATGTTACCGAAACAATTCTTGAACATATTAAGGACGATCATAGCTGGCATTTATGGGGAGATAAATCAATTCACTTGCCCGTAATTTTAAAAACTTCAAAAGGTTTTGAAGTTTTCTCTTCCGAAAAATTAGTTGACGAGCATCATGAGCCAGTGGTTTACAAAGGAAATTTTGATTATAAATTAATTGAGGGCAAAACTAAAATTGTTGATGCGAATGGAAATGTAGACAAGGAAGCAAGCAAGCAACTTTGGGATGTATCCATCACTAAAAATGTTGCCAGCTTATTTGTATCTGTGTTTATCTTATTAGTAGTGTTATTAAGTTCGGCAGCTGCTTACAAAAAAACTGGTGTTAAAACTGCACCAAAGGGTTTACAATCTTTTATGGAGCCTATTATTTTATTTGTAAGAGACGAGGTAGCAGTTCCAAATATTGGTGCTAAAAAAGCAGGCAAGTACATGCCTTTTTTATTAACTATTTTCTTTTTGATTTTAACGAATAACTTTTTAGGTTTAATTCCTTTTTTTCCAGGGGGAGCCAATGTTAGTGGTAATATTGCTTTTACTATGACTTTAGCAGTTTGTGTATTTATCGTGGTGAATTTAAGTGCGAATAAAAGTTATTGGGAACATATTTTTTGGATGCCAGGTATGCACTGGAGCATGAAATTGTTCTTAGCGCCTATTGAATTAATTGGTGTATTCACAAAGCCTATCTCTCTAATGATTCGTTTGTTTGCGAACATTACAGCGGGCCACATTCTAGTATTAAGTTTGATTTGTTTAATCTTCATATTCAAAACGGTTTTTGCTTCAGCAATTGCAGTTCCATTTGCAGTGTTCATTGGTATGATTGAGTTATTGGTTGCATTTTTGCAAGCCTTCATCTTTACCATGTTAGCTGCTATGTATATTGGAATGGCAACAGAGGAGCATCACCACGAAGGACATGCGGAAGCTGCTCATCACTAAAAAATAAATAAAGATTTTTTCAATAACAATTAAAACGTAAAAAAATGGTAGTAGGAAGTGTTGCCGCAATCGGCGCTGGATTAGCTGCTATCGGTGCCGGAATTGGTATCGGTCAGATTGGTAAAGGTGCTGTAGAAGGTATTGCTCGTCAGCCAGAAGCTGCTAACGAAATCCGTTCTAACATGATTGTTGCTGCTGCGTTCGTTGAGGCCGTTGCCTTGTTCGCTGTGGTTGTTGCCTTATTAGGTAACGGATAATCAAGTTGGGATTAGGTCTTAGACCTGATTTCAAAAACTTTTTATAGGCCCTAGCACAGGGCGATGGGCCTATAATTTTTAAATTGAAAAGAACAATTAGAAAATATATAAATAACATTTTATGTTGTTAGAAATTAACCCTTTAGTACTTCCAGATATAGGATTGGTGTTTTGGAATACCGTCGCATTTTTGGTTTTATTGATTGTATTAGGAAAATTTGCTTGGAAACCAATTTTAAAAGCGATCAACGATCGTGAAAGCGGCATTGAAGAAGCTTTATTAAAAGCTGATAAAATGAAAGCTGAAATTGCTACCATGCAATCTGAAAATGAAGCATTGTTGGCTAAAGCACGTGAGGAAAGAGCAACCCTAATTAAAGAGGCAAAAGAAGCTTCTGATAAAATGGTTGCAGAAGCGAAAGAAAAAGCAAAGTCAGAATACGATAAAATTTTAACAGATGCTCAATTAGCAATCACTCAACAAAAAAATGCTGCCTTAACTGAGGTGAAAAACCAAGTGGGCACATTGGTAATTGAAGTTGCTGAAAAAGTATTAAGAAAAGAATTGTCTAATAAAGCAGATCAAGAAAGCTATATTAAGCAATTGGCTGATGGAGTAAAATTAAATTAATTAAAATGTCTAACGCACGTTTAGCTGGTAGATACGCAAAAAGCTTACTTGGACTTGCTACAGAGCAGGGTCAACTGGAAGCAGTATATGCAGACATGAAATACTTGCATGCGGTTTGTGAGGCAAGTAGTGAGTTTGTAAACTTATTACGTAGTCCAATTATAAAGGCTGATCAAAAAAACAGCATTATTAATGCAGTGACTAAGGATAAAGTAAGCTTACTTACTAATTCTTTTACTGTGTTATTGGTAAAAAAAGGTCGTGAAAGTGATTTGCCCGAAATGGCAATTGCTTTTATTGAGCAATACAACGAAATAAAAGGAATTCATCAAGTTACTTTAACTACAGCAGTGGAAGTAAGCGAAGATTTGAAAAAAGCAATTGAAGAAAAAGTGAAAGCTGAAAACAAATTCGCAACTGTTGAATTGACTACCAAAACAGATGAAAGTTTAATTGGTGGCTTCGTATTAGAATTTGATAATAATTTATTAGATGCCAGTATCGCAAGAGATTTAAGAGACATTAAAAAACAATTTACAAACAACACATTTGTAGATAAAACAAAATAATCATTTTTTAAAATAGACTATTATGGTGAATATTAAGCCGGATGAAATTTCAGCAATTCTTAGACAACAATTAAGCAACTTTAATACAAGTGCTGATTTAGAAGAAGTAGGAACTGTATTGCAAGTGGGTGATGGTATCGCTCGTGTATATGGTTTAAATGGTGTTAGCAGTGGTGAACTTGTTGAGTTCGAAAATGGTGTAAAAGCGATCGCCTTAAACCTTGAGGAAGATAATGTGGGTGTGGTAATGATGGGTGATAGCAAGGCTATCAAAGAAGGTGATAAAGTAAAAAGAACTGGTCAAATCGCATCTATTAAAGTAGGTAACGGTTTAGTAGGTCGTGTTATTAATATGTTGGGTGAGCCAATTGATGGCAAAGGCCCAATACAAGGTGACTTATATGAAATGCCATTGGAGCGTAAGGCACCAGGGGTAATTTTCCGTGAGCCAGTAAAAGAACCATTACAAACTGGTATCAAAGCAATTGACGCGATGATTCCAATTGGTCGTGGACAACGTGAATTGGTAATTGGTGACCGTCAAACAGGTAAGACTGCAATTTGTGTGGACACTATTATTAATCAAAAAGAATTCTACGATGCAGGTCAACCTGTATATTGTATATATGTTGCGATTGGTCAAAAAGCTTCTACTATTGCCGGTGTTATGAAAACATTGGAAGACAATGGTGCAATGGCTTATACAACTATCGTAGCAGCTTCTGCAGCGGATCCAGCTCCACAACAATTCTACGCTCCATTTGCGGGCGCAGCAGTAGGAGAGTTTTTCCGTGATTGTGGTAAACCAGCTTTGATTGTATTTGATGACTTATCAAAGCAAGCGGTAGCTTATCGTGAGGTGTCTTTATTATTACGTCGTCCACCAGGTCGTGAGGCTTATCCAGGTGACGTATTCTACTTACATAGCCGTTTATTAGAGCGTGCTGCGAAAGTAATTGCGAACGATGAGATCGCTAAAAACATGAATGACTTACCAGCTTCTATCAAGCATTTGGTGAAAGGTGGTGGATCATTAACAGCATTGCCAATTATTGAAACACAAGCAGGTGACGTATCTGCGTATATCCCAACCAACGTAATCTCAATTACAGACGGTCAGATCTTCTTGGAAGGTAACTTGTTTAACGCAGGTATTCGACCAGCGATCAACGTAGGTATTTCTGTAAGCCGTGTGGGTGGTAACGCACAGATTAAGTCAATGAAGAAAGTATCTGGTACCTTAAAATTAGACCAAGCTTTATACCGTGAGTTAGAGGCCTTCTCTAAATTTGGTGGTGACTTAGATCCAGCTACTAAAAACGTAATTGACAAGGGTGCAAGAAACGTAGAAATTTTAAAACAAGCTCAATACACTCCATTCACAGTAGAAAAGCAAGTTGCTATTATCTACTTGGGTACACAAGGATTGTTAAAAGAAGTGGCTGTTAAAAATGTGAAAGCATTTGAAGAGCATTTCTTATTAGAGATGAGTAACAAATTGCCAAATGTTTTAGCTGAATTCAAGAAAGGTAATTTACCTGAAGATGGATTAAAACAAATGGTTGATTTAGCGAACAGCATCATCCCTCAATACAAATAATTAAGTTTATTTAATTCATACCAGACCCCGAACTTAGTTCGGGGTTTTTTGTTATTAGGGTATGTCTGTAATTCAAGTAAATGGCTTAAGTAAGCATTTTGGAGCACTCAAAGCAGTGGACCAATTAGACTTTTCCGTAACAGAAGGGGAAGTGTTTGGATTCCTAGGTCAGAACGGCTCTGGGAAGAGCACTACCATTAGAATGTTACTTTCTTTAATACATCCTACAAGTGGTTCGATTGAGTTATTTGGCAAGCCGCTAAATAAATATCGAGATGAAATTTTAGAGGAAGTAGGTGCCATTATAGAACGTCCCGATTTATATCCTTATTTAACAGCCAAAGAGCATTTACAATTATTTGCCAAATTGCGTAATAAGCATGTGGGTGAAAATAGTATTCAAGACACTTTAGTTAAAGTGGGTTTGGCAGATCGCTCAAAAGATAAAGTGCAAACTTTTTCATTAGGGATGAAGCAGCGATTAGGTATTGCAATTGCATTATTACACAATCCTTCCTTAATTATATTAGACGAGCCTACCAATGGATTGGATCCTCAGGGCATTTCAGATATAAGAAATTTAATAAAGCAATTAGCGCAACAGGAAGGTAAAACGGTATTGGTGTCCTCGCATTTGCTTTCAGAAATTGAGCAAATGGCTACTCAAATTATGATTATACATAAGGGTAAAAAAGTAGCAGATGGTCCCATACAAAAATTATTGGACCCCAATAAAATGATTGTGCATATTAAAACAACTAATGATGCACAAACATTACAGATAATATTGTCAGGTAGTTTTAGTAATTATTTATTACAAAGAACTGATGGTATATATTTAAGACTTCCTGATTATGAAATTCCATTATTGAATGCATCCTTAGTGAATGCTGGCGTAGGTTTGATAGGAGTTGAGACAAGAAATTCATTAGAAGATTATTTTTTACAGGTGACTTCAAATACAATCGCATGAAAGCAATCATATCAATAGAATTATATAAAATTTTTAGAAGACCAAGAACTTATATTGCATTTGGCGCTATTGCAGCTTTAATCATGGTCATTCAATTGGGCTTGAAAATGGATGGTCATTCCTATGCCTCTTTTTTAATGAAGGATATCAATGATACTTTAACGGTGGATGGAAAAGTATTAAATGGTTATTTGATTTGTTATATCCTTTTACAATTGTTATTAGTACATGTACCATTATTGGTTGCACTCATTGCAGCAGATATGATTTCGGGGGAAGCAAATTTAGGTACGCTGCGTTTATTATTTACAACCCCATATAGTAGAACGCAATTGGTGATGGGAAAATTTATTGCTGCAAGTATCTATACCATTGTGTTATTAATATGGTTGGCTTTTTTAGCCTTATTTGTAAGCATGTGGATTTTTGGTACGGATGATTTATTTTTATTAAAGTCCAATTATGTTGTCTTGATACAAGAAAAAGATGTTTTATGGCGCTATGTTGGTGCATTTGTATTTGCAAGTTTCGCATTGCTTACGGTAACATCACTTGGATTTTTAATGTCAAGCATTGC
>DAIUEC010000069.1:0-11194 GCA_036845345.1 Sediminibacterium sp. | reverse complement strand
CCCAATAATTACTTTGGAAATACGTTCAAAAAAACCTTGCTTGGTTTTTTCTAAACCCTGATCTAATGTTTCTTTCTCTTTTTTCCCGAATAATTTTCCTAAAAAACTCATACTGCGAATTTACATAAAAGCTATGACGCTAAAACAAAAAAAAGCCTCCCATGTTGGGAAGCTTTCAATATTTTCTGTTACGAAAAGTAAGGACTGAGATTACTTAGCGGCTAAGAATTCAGTTACTTTATCTTTATGAACAATGTTTTCTTTAAAAGTATACGCACCTGTTTTAGGGCTACGGATAGCTTTGATTACTTTTGTCCAGTTTTTAGCTTCAGCAGAAGCTTTTAAATCCTTTACTTTCGAGTTTTTAGATGCTGCTTTTGCCATGATTATTTAATTTCTTTGTGAACAGTTACTTTTTTCAAAATTGGGTTATACTTTTTGAACTCCAAACGATCTGGGGTGTTCTTTTTGTTCTTTGTTGTAATATAACGGCTAGTTCCAGCCATGCCAAAAGTCTTATGCTCTGTGCACTCTAATATTACTTGAACTCTGTTTCCTTTACGTGCCATGATGGTATATTATTATACTTAAATTACTTAATTACTTAGATTTTTTCGCCTGCTGCTCTTAATTCTTTAACAACTGCGCCTAAACCATTTTTGTTGATTGTTCTTAAAGCATCAGTAGATACTTTTAAGGTAATCCAACGATCTTCTTCTGCATAAAAGAAACGCTTCTTTTGCAAATTTGGAAGAAAACGACGTTTAGTTTTGATATTAGAATGCGATACGCTGTTTCCAGTCATCGGTTTCTTTCCTGTTATCTGACATACTCTAGCCATGAGAAATAATTTTTTACGGACGGCAAAGGTAACTAAATATCCCTTACTATCCCATTTTTTTTAAGTTTTTTTATTCTAAACGCTGAAATTGGTCTAAATATTGCTAAAACCTTGAAAATCTTAGCCTTATATTCCTCCCAAAATCCTTAAGAATACATTTCCGCCCTTAATTCCTGTACTCTTTTATCTTCCATATATTCGTCAAAGGTCATTAAACGGTCAATGATCCCTTTTGGCGTTAATTCTATCACCCTGTTTGCCACAGTTTGCATAAAGGTATGGTCATGAGAAGTCATTAAAACGATACCTGGATAGTTTTGACATCCTTCGTTAAAGCTTTGGATACTTTCCAAGTCCAAGTGATTCGTTGGCTGATCCAATACCACCACATTTGGGTTTTGAAGCATCATTTTGCTCACCATGCATCTTACTTTCTCTCCTCCACTTAATACGTCTGTTTTTTTCATTACATCGTCACCACTAAATAACATTTTACCTAGGAAACCTCTGATAAATGGCTCGTCGGCATCCGTTACATGTGAAGGAACAAATTGTCTTAACCAATCCATTAAAGTTAAAGGCTTAACAAACTCTTCGTTATGCTCCATTGGCAAATAAGCCTTGGTAATCGTAGTTCCCCATTCAAAAGTTCCGCTATCTGCTTGACCTGCTTCGTTGATGATTTCAAAAAAGTAAGTAACCGCTAATGGATCCTTACTTAAAAATGCAATCTTATCGTTTTTACTTACTGAAAAAGTAACGTCCTTAAATAAGGTACGACCATCTACTTGTTTTTGTAAACGCTCTACATTTAAAATTTGATTTCCCACTTCGCGTAATGGCTGAAAGATAATACCAGGGTACTTTCTATTAGATGGTTCAATTTCTTCGATTGTTAATTTCTCTAACGCTTTTTTACGAGAAGTTGCTTGCTTACTCTTACTTGCATTCGCAGAGAAACGAGCAATAAAGTCCAATAATGCAGCACGCTTTTCTTCGTTCTTTTTATTCTTATCACTCATTTGACGCGCCATCAATTGAGATGACTCATACCAGAATGAATAGTTACCACTAAATGTTTTAATCTTTGAACGATCCACATCCGAAACGTGTGTACATACCGTATCTAAAAAGTGACGGTCGTGACTCACTACCAATACAATATTTTCGTAGTCTGCTAAAAAGTTCTCTAACCAACCAATGGTTTCAATATCCAAACCGTTGGTAGGCTCATCCAGTAATAAGATGTCAGGATTTCCGAACAATGATTGCGCTAACAATACACGCAATTTAAAGTTACTAGGAATGTCCTTCATTAAAGACTGATGCATATCTTCCTTCACTCCTAAATCGCTTAATAAACTAGCCGCATTACTCTCTGCTTCGTATCCACCCATTTCACCAAATTCAGCTTCTAACTCTCCTGCTTTTAATCCATCTTCCTCTGTAAAATCTTCCTTTGCATATAAAGCATCTTTCGCATGCATTACATCCCACATACGCTTGTGTCCTTGCATTACCGTATTCAAAACAGTTTGCTCATCAAACTCAAATTGGTTTTGTTTTAAGAAAGACATACGCTCACCTGGCGTAATTTCCACTGAACCTTTTGTAGGCTCAATTTCACCACTTAATATTTTAAGAAATGTTGACTTTCCTGCTCCATTGGCACCAATAATACCATAGCAGTTTCCTTTGGTGAAGCTAATATTCACTTCATCAAACAAGACCCTTTTACCAAAGGATAAAGTAATGTTTCTAGCACTAATCATATTTGTACATTAATTTGAGGTCGCAAAGTTAAGCAAATTAAGCTTACCAATTAGAACGGGCTGTTGCAGACACCGAAAGATCATCAAATGCGCCCGCCAAGTATTTATAATGCGCTGTAATTGCTATCATGGCTGCATTGTCGGTACAAAATTCAAACTTAGGAAGATACACTTTGGATTGTGTCTTTTTACCAAGTTCCTGCACCCCTGCTCTTAGCCCTGAATTAGCACTCACCCCTCCAGCAATACATATTTCACGTATGCCTGTTTGCTGAATCGCCTTCTTTAATTTTTTCATCAAAATTTCAACAATGGTATATTGAACAGAAGCACATAAATCATTTAAATTGGCTTGAATAAATCCAGGTTCTTGCTTTTGTATAAAATATAAAACACTTGTTTTTAAACCACTAAAAGAATAGTTTAACTCAGGCACTTGAGGCTTAGCAAATTCAAAAGCTTTTGGATTTCCTTGTTGGGCTAATTTATCCAACACTGGGCCACCAGGATAAGGCAAGCCTAATATTTTAGAAATTTTATCAAAGGCCTCACCCGCTGCATCATCAATGGTTTCGCCAAGAATAATTAAATCAGCAGGACTATTACATTGTACAATTTGTGTATGACCACCGCTCACCGTTAAACATAAAAAAGGGAAACTTGGTTTATTGTCATCAATTAAATTCGCCAACACATGCGCTTGCATATGATGTACTGATATCAAGGGTTTGCCAAGGGTAAGTGCCAAAGATTTTGCAAATTGCGCGCCTACTAATAAGGATCCAATTAACCCTGGTGCTTGTGTAAATGCGATGGCATCTAATTGAGCTAATCTTTCAGCATGCGATAAATTAGGGAAAGCAGTTTTAAGCGACTCATCTACAACAGGCACAATATTTTCCATATGTGCACGACTTGCTAATTCGGGTACCACACCCCCATATTTTTCATGCACTGCTTGATTGGCAATATAATTTGATAGTATTTTACCCTCTAAAATTACAGATCCCGCCGTCTCGTCACAAGAGGACTCAATAGCTAATATCGTGATTGGTTTTGTAGACACAGCGCGAAGTTAATTAAAACGCTGAGTTTAAAATTAGTTAAGCGAAAAATCAACGAATTACTTTGTTCTTATTGCTTCCACCGGATTCATTTTAGCAGCAATGGAAGCTGGAATAATTCCAGATATTACCCCTAAAATAATACAGATACTTAAAGCAAGGAAAACAATACCCGGTGCAATAAATATAGGAAAAGGAAGCACCGCGCCAAGCGCTACCGTGAGCAACCAAACTAGTAAAAGTCCTACAAGTCCTCCAATGATGCATAAAAATGCACTTTCTAAAAGGAACTCATATAGTATAGTACTGCTCTTTGCCCCAATGGCTTTTTTAAGACCAATTTGACTCGTTCTTTCTCTAACGGTTACGAACATAATATTGGCAACTCCAAACGCACCTACTAATAATGATAAGCCTGCAATGGCCCAGCCACCTTGATTAATAGCGCCAAACACACTTTCAATTTGATCCTTAAATTGAGCTACGTCATTACATGTAAAATTATCTTCTTGAGTGGGACTTAATTTTCTTAACTGACGCATGATTCCATTTAATTCATCCTGCAAAGCTTTGGAAGGTATACCAGGCTTAGCTTGTACCATGATGTATGGATTGTTTTGGTCAGGATTAAATATGGAAGCATAATATCCATAAGGCACGATCACCGTTTTATCATAGTCAAATCCACCAATCATGGAGCTACCCTGCTTTTCCACAATGCCAACCACTTGCAAACGTCTTCCACCATAGGTAATGGTTTTTCCTAATGCCTTTTCGGGCTTTCCATATAACTCTTCGGCAACTTTATTACCAATTACGGCATAAGGCACTCCACGAGTAAAATCTGTTTCGTTAAAATACCTTCCGGTACCTACATTAAAAGTTTGGATTTTATTAAAATCACTGGTAACCCCATATAAATTAACCCCTTTTAAATTGTTTTCTTCATAGGAAAAAGTAGCACTCGTGGAAACAAAAAAGGCAATATTGGAAGCTAAACTTGATCTTTTTTGCACAAATTCCATCTCATTAATCTTCATGGAAGGTCGTTTTACAAACTTCCACCAAGGATATTCAGGGCCTCCATTATAATCCCATTTATCTATAAAAATGGTGTTGTTGCCCAAGCCAGATAAATCATTGCTAATTTTTGTCTTTAAACTATCGATTGTAGCCAATACCCCGATGATACAAAATATACCAATGGTGATACCAAATAAAGATAGAAAAGTCCTTAATTTATTGACTTTTAGCTCTTGTAAAGCCATTTTGAAGCTATTCCATAATATGCCCAACACTTTTATCATGAAGTAAAAATAGGCCAAATCCCGATTTGCTAATTTTTTTTATGCAAAAGGTCAATAACTTATATAAATGCACAAATTGTTAAGGTATTTAGAATTAATGCTTAAAATCATTCAAACGTTTGATAGCTAGTATTAAATTCCTGCTTACTTTTGCAGCGATTTTTAAATCATTAACTATATGAGCTTCAAACACATGTTTACATCCTCAGTGGGGAAAAAATTAGTAATGGCATTCACGGGTATTTTCTTAATTCTATTTTTAGTAGTTCACGCAGGTCTTAATGCTTGTATCTGGGCAAACGACAATGGATTAATGTTTAATAAGGCTGCACACTTTATGGGCAGTTTTGTGGTGCCACGTGTATTAGAAATTGGCCTATTCCTTGGTATCTTTTTACACATCATTCAAGGGTACATGTTAACACTTGAAAACAGAAGTAAGAGATCAGTTGGTTATGCAGTTAATTATTCAAAAGGAAGTAAATGGTATAGTCGTAATATGGCTATTTTAGGTACTTTACTTTTAATGTTTTTAATTATGCATATCTACCATTTTTGGACACCAAGTAGATTGGGTGGAGTTGGTAATATTCAAGGTTTAAAAACATTTGAATTAAACGGTACAGAGTATCATAATTTATATGCCGAAATGCAAGCAGTGTTTCAAAATCCATTGGTAGTTTTATTATACGTTTTGGCTTGTGGGTCACTTGCATATCACTTAGCACATGGATTCCAAAGTGCATTCAAAACAATTGGAATTCATAATAGAAGATATCATGCGATCATTAGTTCAATTGGATATGGTTTCGCGATTTTAATCCCATTGGCTTTTGCAATGATGCCTATTAGTTTTTATTTTAATCTAGTAAAATAAAACTCAAACAAAAATTCTACACTTTAGATAAAAGATTCAATATGTTAAACTCAAAAATACCTGCAGGAAACTTAGATGACAAATGGGTAGACTACAAAGGTCATTGTAAATTAGTGAACCCTGCGAATAAGCGTAAAATGGAAGTGATTGTAGTAGGTACTGGCTTGGCTGGTGCAAGTGCTGCAGCTTCATTAGGAGAATTAGGATATAAAGTAAAAGCATTTTGCTTTCAAGATAGTCCACGTCGTGCACATAGTATCGCTGCACAAGGTGGAATTAACGCTGCTAAAAACTATCAAAATGATGGTGATAGCGTGTTTAGATTATTCTATGATACTATCAAAGGTGGTGACTACCGTGCACGTGAAGCAAACGTACATCGTTTAGCGGAAGTGAGTGGTAATATCATTGACCAATGCGTTGCACAAGGTGTTCCATTTGCACGTGAGTACGGTGGATTATTAAGTAACCGTAGCTTTGGTGGTACGCAAGTACAAAGAACTTTTTATGCTGCTGGTCAAACAGGTCAGCAATTATTAATTGGTGCTTACCAAGCCTTAGAGCGTCAAGTAGCTTTAGGTAATGTAACTATGTATTCTCGTCACGAGATGTTAGATGTGGTTAAAATTGATGGTAAAGCAAAAGGAATTATTGCACGTAATTTAATAACTGGAGAATTAGAAAAACATTTTGGATACGCAGTATTGTTATGTACTGGTGGATACGGTAACGTATTTTATTTATCAACCAATGCAATGGGTTCAAATGTAACTGCTGCATGGAAAGCGCATAAGCAAGGTGCTTATTTTGCAAACCCATGTTTCACACAAATTCACCCTACTTGTATTCCAGTTTCTGGTGATCATCAGTCTAAATTAACATTAATGTCTGAGTCATTAAGAAATGACGGACGTATCTGGGTTCCAAAAGCAAAAGGAGATACACGTAAACCAAATGAAATTCCTGAAGAAGAAAGAGATTATTATTTAGAGCGTCGTTATCCAGCATTCGGAAACTTAGTACCACGTGACGTTGCGTCTCGTGCAGCAAAAGAAAGATGTGATGCGGGTTACGGTGTAGGTACTTCAAAGCAAGCAGTATATTTAGATTATGCTGCAGCGATTGAAAGATATGGTAAGATTGAAGCAAGCAAGCAAGGTTTACACAATGCAAGCAAGGAAGAAATTATCGTAATGGGTAAGGAAGTTGTGAAAGAGAAATACGGTAACTTATTTGATATGTACGCAAAAATCACGGGAGAAAATCCATACGAAGTGCCAATGCGTATATACCCAGCAGTACACTATACAATGGGTGGCTTATGGGTTGATTATGAATTACAAACTAATATTCCTGGCTTATTTGCATTAGGAGAAGCTAACTTTAGCGACCACGGTGCCAACCGTTTAGGTGCATCCGCTTTAATGCAAGGTTTAGCAGATGGATACTTTGTGATTCCTTATACTTTAGGAAACAATTTAGCAGATGAAATTTACAACGCTCCTATCCCAACTTCACATCCTGCATTTGAAGCTGCAGAAAAAGCAGTTGCTGAGCGTATTGCAAAATTGAAAAATATCAATGGTAAACAATCTGTAGAAAGCTTCCACAAGCGCTTAGGTAAAATTATCTGGAATGAATGTGGCATGTCAAGAAGTGAAGCTGGATTAAAAAAGGCAATAGCAGATGTACAAGCTTTGAAAAAAGAATTCTGGAGCGATGTAAGAATCCCAGGAGAAATTAACGAATACAATCCTGAATTAGATAAAGCAAATCGTGTTGCGGACTTTATTGAATTAGGTGAGTTAATGTGTGTAGATGCATTGAACAGAAACGAAAGTTGTGGTGGTCACTTTAGAGAAGAATACCAAACACCAGATGGTGAGGCATTAAGAGATGACGAAAATTATATGTACGTTGCTGCATGGGAAGCAACAGGTGAACATCAATGGCAACTTCATAAGGAAGAATTAAAGTATGAAGTCATCAAACCTTCTCAACGTAACTACAAATAATCTTAACAAATTTAACTACCAGTTTTAATCTAATAATATGGCACACAATAATTTGAATTTAAAATTGAAAGTTTGGCGTCAAAAAAACGCAAACACTACAGGTGCTTTTGTAAAATATGATGTGAATGATATCTCTGATGAAATGTCTTTCTTAGAGATGTTAGATGTATTGAATGAAAAATTAATTACTACAGGCGAAGAGCCAATTGCATTTGACCATGATTGTCGTGAAGGTATTTGCGGTATGTGTTCATTGTATATTGATGGAAAACCACACGGTCCTTGGCAAGCAAATACTACTTGTCAATTACACATGCGTGCTTTTAAAGATGGCGATACCATCACTATTGAACCATGGAGATCTAACGCCTTCCCTATTGTTAAAGACTTAACTGTAGACAGAGGTGCATTTGATAGAATCATTCAAGCAGGTGGTTATGTAAGTGTAAACACAGGTAATGCAGTAGACGGAAACAGTTTACCAATTAATAAGGATGATGCTGATGCTGCTTTTGCAGCGGCAATGTGTATTGGTTGCGGTGCATGTGTTGCAGCTTGTAAAAACAGTTCTGCAATGTTGTTCTTAAGTGCGAAAGTTTCTCACTTAGCTCAATTACCTCAAGGTGAGCCAGAAAGAAAATCACGTGTATTAAACATGGTTGCTCAAATGGATAAAGAAGGATTTGGATCATGTACCAACACTAGCGCTTGTGAAGCAGCTTGTCCAAAAGAAATCTCTATCGCAAATATTGCACGTTTAAATAAAGAGTATTTAAGAGCAGGTTTAACACAAGAATAATTTTGATTTAACGAAATACTACAAAGGCAATCATTTAGGTTGCCTTTTGTATTTTAACACTATTATATAAAAATGGCCAACACCTATTTCCAATTTAAACAATTTACAATTCATCAGGAACATACTGCCATGAAGGTTTGTACGGATGCTTGTTTATTTGGTGCATGGCTTGCAACGGATGCTCCTATTTTAAACGCTAACAACATTTTAGATATTGGAACTGGTACTGGATTATTAAGTTTAATGATTGCTCAAGCGAAATTTTCAGTCACTGAAACTTCATCCTCTTTAAATATTTCTTCTGCTAAAAATTCTTCCGAAAAAATAGCTTCCGAAAAAATTACAGCTGTAGAGATTGAATCGGAAGCTGCTAAAGAGGCAAGCTCTAATATTGAAGCAAGTCCTTGGAAAGAAAATATAATTGTAGAAAATACCTCAATCCAAGCATTTGGAAATATCCTATCGGAAATTAATTCCAAAAATACGTCCGAACATAATGATGAATTAAAATTCGATTGTATCATTTCCAATCCTCCATTTTTTGAAGGCGATTTACAATCCCCCAATGCCAATAAAAACCTTGCATCACATAGCACTGCCCTACCATGGCAGGATTTATTAATTCATGTTGATAGATTATTGAAATCTGAAGGATTTTTTTATGTTTTAATACCAGCTTTACGTGCTTATACCATGCAAAAATTAGCTGCCGAAAAAGGAATTGAACTTGTTGAAGAAGTGGTCGTTTTTAATGCAGCAAAACAAAAACCATTTAGAGTTTTACAAAAGTTTCATAAGACAAATAATTCTGTAAAAGAAATTAAGCGTAGTAATTTTATCATTAAAGATGCTGAGAACAATTACACTGAAACCTTTGTGGAATTACTTAAACCCTACTATTTGCATTTATAAATGGGAACTTTTCCTTCTTTAATAAGTCCTTATTGATGCATTTGCCTACTTTTATAATGAATACAAAATATAACAATGAACTATTTTGAATTATTTGGATTACCTATTGCATTTACAACAGATAAAAATCAGTTGAGAACTGCCTTTATGAATATCCAAAGAGCATCTCATCCGGACAAGTTTGCACAAAGCAACGAGCTAGAACAAGAACTTGCATTGGAGCAATCAGCCATGGCCAATAAAGGATTCACTTTATTGAATAACAATGAACAGTTACTACCCTATGTTTTAGAAATAACTGGCCATATCGTACCTGATGAAAAATATAATTTAGCCCCTGATTTTTTAATGGAGATGATGGAACTAAATGAAGGCTGGATGGATGCAGATACCGAGGAGCAAAAGCAAAATATATTAGACCAAATTAATACCCTTAAAAATGACATTTTTAGCCCGATTAAAGCGTATTTGGAAGCTAATAGCATCATTGATATTCCCCAAGAAGCAATGCTGCAAATAAAGGACTATTACTACAAGAAAAAATACCTTGACCGTATTTTGGAAGATTTCCACCATTAACGTAATATTGCATCCCGCCTGGATAACTAGCTTATCCGAATAATAATGCCCAGATGGCGGAACTGGTAGACGCGCTAGACTCAAAATCTGGTTATCGCAAGGTAGTGCAGGTTCGATTCCTGTTCTGGGCACAAACCCTGTCACGAAAGTGACAGGGTTTTTTAATGCAAGACAACGTCGGGAGCTTGCTCACGAAAGTTGACGAGCATTAAAAAACACAACGAAATGCATCGCATTTTGTTGAAAGGGTTTGGGTACGCCCCTCGTTGAAGTATAGGAAGTCGGCGAACAAAGTGAGCCGACAGTCCTGAAAACTAACTAAATAAGATTTTCTAAATCATTTTGATCTTTAGATCTGTTAGCTGCCATTTTAGCTTTAATCAGATCATCTTTATTAATTGTTCTAATAGACAAGTCCTCATCTGAAAAAAATACTGCATTTGTAAAAGCAATACTAAAATCCAATCCTTTAATATTAACCATAATATCAATAGCAGCAGGAGGTTTGCCAAAAGTAAAAACATCCCAATTTGGATGATTTAAAAAATTTTCTATACTCATATCAAATAATGGCATACCAAAATCTGAAAAAGCTTTTGAAATTTTAATATAATTTTCTTTGGTTCTTTCAACCCAAATATCCATATCACCAGTAGTTCTTGAATAACCATGCAATATAACAGAATATCCACCTACTAGAATATAATTAACTTTGTTATTATTTAAAGACTTTAAGAAGTCACGAAAATCGTCATTAAATATATTGCCCATTATTTATTTCTAGATCTTGATTTAAAACAAGTTCTATCTAATTTAGGAGGATTATTAATATCAAAATTATAAGCAACACTATTTAAATAATTAGCAATCTTCAATCTTTCTTGCCAAGTTAATTGTTGATAATGAATGGCATGATTAGATGCTTCATTAACTGTTTGTGCTTTAAAGGAAGTTCTATCTAATTTATAAGATTGCATATTCAAATATAGGACATTTAAATATATAATAGAATTCTAAACATCTTTTGG
>DAIUEC010000068.1:0-11594 GCA_036845345.1 Sediminibacterium sp. | reverse complement strand
TACATCCACAAGTGGTAATGGTAATTATGGAACTGATCGAAGCTATTTTACATATCAATCAGACTATAAGAAAAAATGGTTGGGTTTAAATACTGAAGCGGGTATTAAAACATCTACGCTTAATTTTGATAACAATTCCAATTATACCAAAACTATTTCAGGGGTGACTGCACCAGATCCTTTTAGAACCAATAGTTTTCATTATACGGAGCAAATAAATGCGGCCTATTTGCAAGGTTCAAAAACTTGGGGGCCAGTTGTTTTGAAAGTTGGAACAAGATTTGAACAGACAATCATGCAGGGGCATCAATTAGTACCAAAGGATACCACGTTTTCTATAAACCGTACGGATGCATTTCCTTATGTGTATTTAAGTAGAAAAATTATCAATATCATGCAATATGAACTGCGTGGATTTTTGGTCTACCGTAAAACCATTAGTCGTCCTTCCTATGATTATTTAAATCCTTTCCCAAAGTACATTGATCCATTTTTATATGAAGTGGGTAATCCTAATTTAAAGCCACAGTTTACAACAAATTATGAGGCTAATATTAGCGTTGACGACAAGCCTTTGTTTGCCTATGGAATTAATGAAACTAAAGACATTTTTACGAATGTGGTTTATCAGTCTCCTACGAATAAACAAATTAGCTACAGAACCTATGATAATTTAGGAAAGAGTAGAGAGACTTATTTTAGAATTATCGGGGTGATACCTCCAGGAAAGAAATTCTTTGCAGTAGTAGGCACCCAATACAATAAGAATGAATATACAGGTTTCTACGAAGGCAAGCCGATTGTTTTTAATAAAGGTACCTGGGCGATTTTCACTTTTCAATCCTTGAAATTAGATGCTTTATCTACCATTACTTTAAATGGATTTTGGAGAATCAATGGTCAGCAGCAATTTTATGAATTATCAGATTTTGGGGCTTTAAATACTTCTATAAATCGCCAATTTTTAAAGAAAAAATTAATTGTTACAGCAAGTTATAATGATATCTTGTTTACCAATAACAATCATTTTGTTTTGCATCAAGGAACTCAAAATGCAGTAGGGTATCGCGAAAATGATACGCGTCGTTGGGGCTTGTCGCTTAGATATAATTTTGGATTCAAGCCAAAAGAAAATAAGCTGGAAATGTTAGAGGGCGGAGAAAATAAATAGAGGCAATTATTTATTTGCTAACTTTTCTATGACTGCAAATACACTCATAGAGCCCATTAATAATACTACGGCCCATCCACTTAATTCAATCCACAAAGGATATTTAAATTGTTTTAATAAGGGGAGTTTTCTGCTTGCAATCAACATAATCGCCAATGCGAATGGTAGTATAAATCCATTTAACAATCCAGCTAATAATAAGAGTTCTTTTGGTTTTCCTACCATTGCAAAAATCAAAGTGGAAAGCACAATAAATAAAGTAATAATCGTCTTTTCGTTTTTTACAATGCTCGATTTTAGATGTTTGATAAAACTAAAGGAAGTATAAGAAGCACCAATAACGGATGAAATTGCAGCACTCCACAAAACAATTCCAAAAATAAATAATCCCCATCTTCCACCAGCAGTTTCAAATACGGTTGCTGCAGGGTTGTCTTTATTTAAATGAATTCCTTTACTTACAATGCCCACTGCAGCTAGGAATAAAATAAAGCGCATAAAGGAGGAGATAAGTATTCCTGTACCTGCACTCTTTGTTACAAATTTCATTTGATCAGGACCCGTAATGCCTGCGTCAATTAATCTATGTGCACCTGAAAAAGTAATATAACCACCTACAGTGCCTCCTACAATGGTTACGATGGCAAGCAAGGATATTTTTTCGGGTATAAATGTGTGGTGTACAGCTTGTAAAATAGGAGGGTGCGCCGCATATACAATGATTAATGTCAAACCAATTTTTATAATTCCTAAATACTTGGTTACCATATCTAACATTTTCCCAATTTCCTGTATCCAAAATATAAGTATCGCAATTAATCCACTTAGGATGGCACCTTGTACAAATGAAATACCAGTTAATATATTTAATGCTAATCCACAACCTGCAATATTGCCAATATTAAATGCAAATCCACCTAGTACAACTAATAAGGACAATAAATGACCTAATCCTGGCATCAATGCATTTGCTATTTCTTGAGCGCGCATGCCACTTAAAGTAATGCATCTCCAAATGTTTACCTGTGCTCCAAAATCTAATAGAATAGAAAGCAAAATAACAAATCCAAAACTTGTAAGTAGTTGTTCCGTATAAAAAGAAGTTTGTGTTAAAAAACCAGGACCTATTGAAGAATTTGCCATTAAAAATGCAGCACCTAAACTCAATCCTGTCATCGACCCGATACCTTTTGAATTAGTCGTTATTTTAGTATTTAATTTCAATATTATTTTCTTTTAAATCATTATAAAATCTTTCTGCATATTCAATAGCATGTTCTCCATCACCGTGAATACAAATGGTATCAACTAATAAATCAATATCTTCTCCCTGTATGGATGAAACCTTATTTTCTTTAATGAGCCTTAGCACTTGTGCACTTGCATCATTGGCATTTTCAATCATGGCATTGTCAAGATATCTTGGTGTAAGTTGGCCATTGTTTTGATAAGTTCTATCTGCAAAGGCTTCTCTATAAAAAGGTTGACCCAATAAAATTGCTTGTTGAATCGTACAACTTCCGCTCAAGCCATAAATAGATATAAGAGGATCGATTGCTTGAATCGTTTGTATAAATATTTTACTCAGGTTAATGTCCTTTGCACAATCATTATACAAAGCACCATGTAATTTAACATGATGAATTTTGGCACCCATTGGTATGGCAATTTTTTCAAAAGCATAATACTGTTCAGCAATTAATTCTGCTAATTCTAAAACTGTTAAATATTGAGAAAGCCGTCCAAAGTTTTCACGGTCATCATAACCAGGATGTGCACCAATGGCAACATTGTATTTTTGAGCAATTTCAATTGTTCTTTTAATGGTATCGGGTCCACCTGCATGAAAGCCGCAGGAAATATTTGCACTGCTTATAAAAGGCATGATATTGGCTTCATTGCCAACGCCTTCGCCCATATCACAATTAATATCAATGCTGAAACTTTTCATAAATGTTTCGATATAATTGACTTGCATTTTCTAAACTTGTCAGCTCAAAATAAAAGGACTGTCCGTTTTTGAATTGCGCAAACCTTGGTAAATCTACCAAAATAATTTGACCTAAGTTGGCGTATCCACCAATGGTTTGATGATCGGCCATTAAAACAATAATATCTCCATTCGGTAACAACTGTAAAGTGCCTCTCGTAACGGCACTAGAGAGAAAATTATTTTGAACTGTTAGGTTCAATTTAGTTCCCATTAAATTAAAGCCCATTCTGTTGGCTTGTGAAGTAATGGTGAATGGGGTTTTTAATAATCCTGTTAAGGAGGAATCCGTTAAATGAGACCATGCAGGGCCGGGGATGAATCGAATGGGGTTATTATGATCAAAGACCCATTTTTGTACTTCTTCAATGAGTGACTTATTGCTATTGGACACAGCTTTTATGGAAATATCAATTGCTTGGGAGCTATCATTTTCTGAAAAACTAAATACTTGGTCTTTTAAAATGGATTGTTTTGAGAAGCTATGGCTACCTAGCCAATTGGGCTCATTTAATTTTGCATTAATTGCTATATAACATGTTCTTCCTTCAATAGGTTGTAACATGGTAAGCACATCGTTTTTATGTACTCGAATTGGCTTGTTTAATTCAATACTTTTTTTATTAAGTATAGGAACAAAATTAGCGCCAGTGATACAGATGGTATAATCGCTTTCAAATAAAATTTGACTAGTTGGAAAATGTAATTCAAAGACTGGATTATTTAAATCATTTCCAAAAATTTTATTGGCCAACCAAGCTGAAAAAAAATCCATACTCCCGGATGGTTGAATACCCAAATGCTGATATCCATACCTTCCATTATCTTGTATCGTATCTGATAAACCTTTTTTAATTATTTTGATTGACATACTTATAATTTATGTTCATTCATTTTATTAAATTCAATTTTATCAATAGGATAGAATTGTACCAAGTCGCCTACTTTAAATTTGCTTAAAATATTTTCATCTTTATTAAATATATCCCAAGGAGTTCTACCAATAATTTGCCAACCTCCTGGACTGTTGCTAGGATAAATACCCGTTTGTAATCCAGCAATACCAACACTTCCCGCAAGTACATTCATTCTTGGCTTATCATGTCTTGGCATTTGTATTTTTTCATCTACAATACCCATATAAGTAAAACCAGGTAGGAATCCAATACTATACACTTCATAAATACTTGCGCTATGAATAGTTATAACATCCTTGATTGAAATATTTTTTACTACACTTAAATTTTCAAGATCAATTCCAAAAATAGAATCATAACAAACAGGAACTTTAATCACTGTTTTTGTTGCTTCAATTTCATTTTCATGTTGATCCTTAATTTCATTCAATATAGTTTCACAAAAATTATTTACTTGTTCGTTAACACTTCTGTTTTTGTGTAAGAAATGTGTAATGCTATATACTACTGTTAATGTATGATAGGAGGGAATGACATCTAAAATTCCATTGATGTTTTTTGATTTTATAAAATTGGATAAAGCAGAAATTTTTTGTACAATTTTAGCATCCACTTTTGCTTCCAATGAAAACATAAATGCATGATCACCTAGTGAAATTATTTCCCAATCTTGAATTTTAAATTTCATTGCTTCTAAATTATCTTCTCTGCACAAAAAGATAGACATTAATCTGTAATAAACTGAAGATAATGAACAAAATAGGCATTTTGTATGTGTAAAATGTACACAATTAATAATGCTTATTTGTGTAAAAAATACACATTAACAAAAAAAATTTTAAAAAAAGTTCGAAAACGTTTGCGAAAGTTAAGAAACTGTTATATAATTACATACGATTGTATTAATATTTTAAAATCAAACCCGAACACTATGCGAAAATTCCTACGTTTAATTACGGTTCCTTTGTTGTTATTGGGTCTTATTGCAAACGCGCAATCAAGAACCATCAAAGGACAAGTAGTTTCAGCTACCGACGGTAAAGTCGTTGCTGGTGCTACTATCACAGTTAATGGCTCCAAAGTCGCTGGCATCTCTAGCGAAGATGGATCATTTGCTATAAATGCTTCTGGAACAGTAACCTTATCAGTTAGCTCTGTTGGTTACACTAAAAAATCAGTATCAGTTCCAGCATCACAAAACACAATTAGAGTTGCTCTTAATGAAGAGTCTTCTCAATTGAATGAGATTGTAGTAACTGGTTACACAGCTCAAAAGAAAAAAGAAATCACTGGTGCGGTTTCTGTTGTAAATGTAAAAGACATGGTATCTGTTCCTGCTGGTACTGCTGAACAAATGTTACAAGGACAAGCTTCTGGCTTGACTATCATTGGTTCAGGAAGTCCAGGTGAAGGAAGTAACGTATTTGTTAGAGGAGTAACTTCCTTTGGTAATACTGCTCCACTTGTTATTGTTGATGGAGTTCAATCTGCCCCAGGAGATTTGTCATTATTACACGATTTATCTGCTTCAGATATCGAATCAGTACAAGTTTTAAAAGATGCTCAAGCAGCTATCTATGGTGCTCGTGGATCTGCAGGTGTAATCATTGTAACAACAAAAAAAGGTCATGGTAAAGCAAGTATTACATATGAGTCTTATTATGGCACACAAATGGTAAAGCAAGGTAATGTTTGGAATAAATTAGATCCGCAAGGAATGGCTGATTTATATTTTTTAGCTGCAAAAAATACATTGCAAACTGATGCAAATGGAAATGTCACTTCTGCACAATATGGTACTGGTACTAAACCAGTATTACCAGATTATTTATTGGCTGGTGGAGTTTCAGGTATTCATGGTACAAGTTCAGCAACTGATTTGTCTTTATATAATAATAATTATAATAAAGGGTCTATTTATTTAATTGTTCCTGCGAATAAAAATGGTACTGATTGGTATCATTCCTTATTTAATAATGCACCAATGACAAGTCAAACAGTCACTGCTACAGGTGGTTCAGATAAATCTTCTTATTTATTTTCTTTAAATTATTTAGATCAACAAGGAACTTTATTAAATACATATTTAAAGAGATATGCTGCAAGAATCAACACAACTTTCAACGTTAAAAATAATATTCGTATAGGAGAAAATTTATATGTATATTATAAGGATAATCCAAAAATCGGAAACAACCAGGAAGGTAATGCTGTGAATCAAACAGCTTGGATGCAACCGATTATTCCATTATACGACGCAGGTGGTGGATTTGGAGGAACGGCGGGTAAAGAATTAGGAAATTCAGGTAGCCCACTAGCTGGACAAACAAGAGCAAAAAATAATAAAAATAACGACTATATGATTGAAGGCAATGTTTTTGCCGAAATAGATTTTTTGAAACACTTCACAGCTAAAACAGTATTTGGTGGTCAAGTTGATAATTATTATGGTTATTATCAAAATTATCGTTCATATGAAAATGCCGAAAATGGTGCATCAGATGGATTTGGTGAATATAGTGGTAATAATATTTATTACAATTTTACAAATACTTTAAGTTATAATAATATTTTTAAACAAGACCATAGTGTTAAAGCAATGGTAGGGTATGAAATATTAAATGTTACAAACCGTCAAGTTGGTGGCTCTAGAGTTAATTATTTCTCAGATGATCCTAATTATGTTAGCTTAAACACAGGTTCTCCAATAGGTCAAAATAACTATGATAGCTATAATCATACAACTGGGACTTCTATTTTAGCAAAAATTGATTATGCATTCAAAGAAAAATATCTATTAGGATTAAATGGTCGTCGAGATGGATCTTCCGTATTTGGACCTGAAACAAGATTTGGTAATTTCGGTTCTGTTTCAGCAGGTTGGTTAATTTCAAATGAAGATTTTTTCAAAAATGTAAAGTTTATTAATAATTTGAAAATCCGTGGTAGTTATGGTATTTTAGGTTCAATTTCAAATGTTGGTGCTACGAACCAATATACTTTGTATGGTGGTAGTGGTGGATCTTCATACTATGATTTAAATGGTACAAGTAGTTCTACTGTAATGGGTTTTGCAGCAACTACATTAGGTAATTTAAAAACAGGCTGGGAAAAAGACGTAATCACAGATTTTGGATTTGATGGTTCAATTTTAAATAATAAATTAGATGTTTCATTTGATTGGTATAAAAAAGCAATCAATGGTTTATTGTTCCAGGATCAATCTGCAGCTGTTGTAGGTGTTGGTGCAACATTACCTCAAGTAAATATTGGTGATATGCAAAATACCGGAATTGATATTGGTTTAACTTACCATGATAAAATTAATAAAGATTGGAGCTATCGAGTTGGACTTAATTTCGGTGCTTATAAAAGTTTAATTGTTAATATTCCGGGTGCTGCTGGTTTTTTTGAAACTGCATATACTCATAATACAGGGCCTCAAGTTAGAGATGCGATTGGCCAACCAGTTGGTATGTTTTACGGATATAAAATTGCTGGAATCTATCAAAATGCTCAAGATGTTGCAAATTCTCCAACCGAACAAGATGCTGCACCAGGCCGATTTAAGTATGTTGACATAAATCATGATGGTAAAATTGATGATAAGGATAGAACATTTTTGGGTAACCCAAATCCAACATTTACTACAGGGTTAAATCTTAGTATTTCATACAAACGCTTTGATGTTTCTACAGTACTTTATGCGTCTATTGGAAATAAAATATTTAACTATACTCGTTATTTCCAAGACTTTTATCCTCAGTTCCAAAATTCAAAAAGTATTCCAGTATTAACGCAATCTTGGAGACCTGCAGATTATTCTCAACCAAGAGCGAATTGGACAGCTGCAAATCCAGGAGCAACATATCCAATTGCTGAAAACGCATCATACTTTAGTACTAATGGAGTTATTAACGATTTTTACCAAGAAGATGGTTCTTATGTGAGAGTTAAGCAATTAAGCATTGGTTATACAATTGAGCCTGCAATATTAAAGAAATATGGAATTGAAAAAGCACGTATTTATTTACAAGGTGCTAACTTGTTTACATTTACTAAATACTCTGGGTTAGATCCTGAAGTTGGAGGAAGTGCAGCTTCTTTTGGAGTAGATTATGGTAACTATCCTCCTTCAAAGACAATTAATTTCGGAGTTAGCTTAACTTTTTAATTTGTAACAAAAGAAAACTTATAAAATTATGAAACAAATAAATTTTAAATATTTACTACCAATGATTATGTCATTTTTGGTAGTATTATATGCTTGTGATAAATCATATCTAGAAGTTCCTGCTCATGGAGCACTAAGTCAAGATGTTTTAGCAAACAAGATAGGTGTGGAGGCATTGCTTGTTGGAGCTTATTCACTTTTAGATGGAGAGGGTAGCTCTGCAGGAACTGCAAATGGTCCATGGGCAACATCATCAAGTAACTGGGTGTATGAAACAGTTGCTGGAGGAGAAGCACATAAAGGGTCTGATCCCGGAGATCAAAACTTAATTACTCCAATTGAACAATGGAATACAACAGCATCAAATAGTTATTTAGATCAATTATGGCAACAACGTTATGATGGTGTTCAAAGAGCTAATGAAACGTTAAGAGTCATGAAGTTAGCGAAAGATATGACTCCAGCTGATGTTGCACAAGTTTCTGCAGAGGCAAGATTTTTGAGAGGACATTATCATTTTGATTTACTTAAAGTATTTGGAAATGTTCCATTTATTGATGAAACAATTACATACACTGCAAATAACTTTTTAGTGGCTAATGATGGTTCTGCTATGTCAAAAGTGGAGGCTGATTTCCTTTTTGCATATAATAATTTGCCAGCTACTCAACCAAATGTTGGAAGAGCTAACAAATGGGCAGCTGCTGCATACTTAGCTAAGGTTTATATGTTCGAAAAGAAATTTGCAGAAGCTAGAGCATTATATACAACTATAATCGCAAACGGTACAACTTCGTTAGGTGTAAAATATTCTTTAGTTCCTAAATTTGGTGACGTTTTTGATCCTGCAAAAAAGAATAGTCCTGAGGATGTTTTCTCTGTTCAAATGACAGCAAATGATGGTACTGGTGCAGCAAATGCGAACAATGGTGATGGCTTAAACTTTCCTTATGGTGGTGAAACTTCTTGTTGCGGATTTGACCAGCCTTCTTTTACATTAGCAAATAGATTTGAAGTAAATTCAAATGGGTTGCCATTTTTAGATAATAGTTATGTTTATTTAAAGTCTGATATGGGTAAATCAGCAACTGATGCATTTACTCCAGATTCAACCACTCCAATGGATCCACGTGTTGACTGGACTGTTGGTCGTCGTGGTGTTCCATTCTTGGATTGGGGTATTATGCCTGGTTCATCTTGGGTTCGAAACCAAGCTGCTGCAGGTCCTTATGAGCCATTAAAGCATTTATTTCGTAAATCGGAAGAAGGCACATATACAGATGGATCATCTTGGACGAATGGATTTACAGCGAACAATTACCATTTAATTCGTTTTGCTGATGTTTTGTTAATGGCAGCTGAAGCTGAAATTCAAGGTGGTGGTACAGTTGCACAAGCAATGACTTATGTAAACCAGGTTCGTTCTCGTGCTGCTAATCCAGCTGGATTTGTAGGTCCTGCAAACAATGCTGGTTTAGTTTCTCCAACAAAATATAGCATTGGTTTATATACTGCAAGTACTTTTACAGCTACAAATGCATTAACTGCAATTTATTTTGAAAGAGAACTAGAATTAGCTATGGAAGGTCATCGTTTCTCTGACTTAGTACGTTGGGGTACAGCGAAAGCTGAGCTTGATGCTTACGCTAATGCAGAAGCAGCTCAAGGTTATTTGTCAATGGGAGGTGTAACTTTCACAACTGGTAGGTCAGAATATCTTCCAATTCCTCAAACTGAAATTGATAAATCTCAACAAGGTGGAAAATCAGTTTTAACCCAAAATAAAGGTTACTAATTTGAACTAATATTCAATTAGAAATATACAGAGGGCCCGATTATTCGGGCCCTTTTTTTGTGCCCATAATCAACTCATTTTTATTATCTTTAAATACCTATTTGATTGTTTAATATCCATTGATTATGTTTCGTTTTGCGCCTATATTTCCTGTTTTTATTTTACTTTTTGCATCTTGTAATTATAAGAAACCATTATTTGAAAAATTAAATTCATCTACTACAGGAATTCATTTTAACAATGAAATAAAAGAGACAGATTCATTAAATGTATTGGATGTTTCAAATATTTATAACGGTGGTGGAGTAGGCATTGGAGATTTTAATGAAGATGGATTGCCGGATATTTATTTCACGGGTAATAAGGTTTCTAATAAATTATATTTAAATAAAGGCGATTTAAAATTTGAGGATATTACAGAGGCTTCTGCTACAACTGGGGAAGGTAAATGGTCTAGAGGGGTTTCTGTGATAGACATTAATAATGATGGTAAGCCTGATATGTATATTAGTGTTACGCTTTCAGCAGATACCAATAAGCGTAAAAATATCCTTTATATCAATCAAGGAAATGATGCAAAAGGAATTCCGCACTTTAAGGATATGGCTGCTGAATATGGATTGGCGGACACTACATTTTCGACCATGGCTAACTTTTTTGATTATGACAATGATGGGGATTTGGATATGTTTTTAGTGGTGAATGAAATTAAAGATCCACGAGTTCCCAATGTGTATCATCCTAAAAACCAATTACCAGAATTATACAGTAGCAGTAAATTATTCCAGAATAATTGGGATCCTATTTTAAAACATCCTGTATTTAAAGATGTAACAGATAAAGCTGGATTATTAAAAGAGGGATACGGACACAGTGTAGTGGTTACCGACATTAACAAAGATGGCTGGAAAGATATTTATGTGACCAACGATTATCTACCCAATGACTATTTATATATCAATAATCATGATGGCACTTTTACAGATCATTTAGGAGATTATTTTAAGCATAGTTCTGTAAATGCAATGGGTACAGATGTAGCTGATATAAATAATGATGGTTTGATGGATTTTATAACACTTGATATGAATCCTAGAGACAATTATCGTAAAAAGATGTTTCTAAACCCCAACACTTATCAGACATTTCAGAATAATGATTTATACGGATACAATTATCAATACGTAAGAAACACATTGCAAATTAATCAAGGGCCAAGAGTGAATCAAAATGATTCCATTGGAGCGCCTATTTTTAGCGAACTTTCATTTTTTAGTAATGTGGCTGAAACCGATTGGAGTTGGACGCCATTGCTAGCCGATTTAGACAATGATGGTAATAGAGATTTATTTATTACCAATGGCTTCCCTAAAGATATTACCGATCATGATTTTATAATGTATCGAAACAAGGCATTTAGTTTTGCATCAAAAGCACAATTACTTACTCAAATTCCGGAGGTTAAAATTCATAACTATGTATTTAAAAATAACGGTGCATTAAATTTTACGGATGCTAGTTTGGAATGGGGTTTTGAAGTGCCAAGT
>DAIUEC010000067.1:0-11898 GCA_036845345.1 Sediminibacterium sp. | reverse complement strand
AAGCGACTATATTATGTTCAAATAAATAATGAAAACGCAGTTAAATAAATAACTCAAAAAAAAATTATTTAGCCAAGTTAGGCAATCTACCCATACTGTATAAAGTACGCTGATAATAGGGTTCAGACAAATCGCTAATGGTCACACCATTACGAACCGAAGCATGTACAAATTTATTATTCGACAAATAAATGCCTACATGCGAAATTTTATTAGGTCCTTCTGTTTTAAAAAAGATTAAATCTCCTTCCTTTAAATCCTCCCAATTAATTCTGGAAGTTTGCTCGTATTGTTCTGCAGCAGTACGCTTTAAATTAATATTATATGCACCTTGCATCACATCTAAAGTAAAATAAGAGCAGTCTACCCCATTTTTAGTACTTCCACCGTAATTATAAGGGGTACCGTACCATTCATCTATTTTCTTTAACAGTGGGATATTGCCAATGGATTCAACAGCCACATCCATTTTGATGGAATACTTTAATTGAAGCCAATTTGCTTTTTCTACTTCAGATAAATTTGATGGCATTATTTCATTATCTACACTAGCCACATTCAATGGTTCAGATGCAATTCCAATACTAGATTTTTTAATGAAAACTTTACCAGGAGTAACTGAAAGATTATCTAAGAATTGTATTTCTTGATTATCATCAGCAACATTGCTTGCTACTGCATTAGATTTTGGAAATTTTAAATTTGAAACGGCAGCTTTAGTAGAATTACCCACTTTTTGGATAGTACTACAACTACCCAAAAAAACCATTAAGGAAAGGGAAAATAATATTTTATGCCTATTTGAAATTTTCATCTGATGCAAGTTAAGTCAAGAAACGCAATATAGGTATGAATTACATCAATTTTAACCGATTTTTGTGGAAAATTAGGCCATTTTTTAAACGACGATTTGACGATATTTGCATACTTAGTCCAATCCTATATGCCTACATTTTCGCACCTCCACGTTCATACTCAATATTCTTTACTAGATGGTGCTGCATCCATTGACGGTTTATATGAAAAAGCCATCAATGATAATATGCCTGCTTTGGCAATTACAGACCACGGAAATATGTTTGGCGCATTCAATTTTGTGAGTCAGGCATGGAAAAAAACAAAGGTGGTTGGAAAGGATAAAAATGGCAAAGACATTTTAGAGCCATTGGTAAAACCAATTGTTGGATGTGAGTTTTATATGGTAAAGGATCGCCACATAAAACAGTTTACGAAGGAAGCTAAGGATGATCGATTTCACCAAGTGCTCTTGGCTAAAAATGCAATTGGTTATCAAAATTTAATTAAACTTACTTCGCTCGGATACATTGAAGGAATGTATAGTAAGTATCCACGTATCGATAAAGAATTGATCTTAAAACACCATGAAGGTATTATTGCAACTACCTGTTGTATTGGAGCACATGTACCTCAATATATTTTAAGACATGGTGAGGAAGAAGCTGAAAAAGAATTCAAATGGTGGTTTGATATTTTTGGAGAGGATTATTATATCGAATTACAAAGACACCAGATACCAGAACAAGAAACGATTAATGCTACCCTTTTAAAGTTTGCAAAAAAGTATAATGTAAAAGTTATTGCTACAAATGATAGCCATTATATTAATGAGGATGACGCTAATGCGCATGATATTTTATTGTGTGTAAATACTGGAGAGAAACAATCTACTCCAGGGTTTGATGATTTTGTAAATGATGAGCTACAAGTAAAAAACCGAAGATTTAAATTTCCAAATAATGAGTTTTATTTTAAGACTCAAAGTGAAATGATTGAGCTTTTTAGCGATATCCCAGAAGCCATTGATAACACCAATGCGATCGTTGATAAAGTTGAAGTGTTAAATTTAAAGAAAGACATTCTCCTACCCGCTTTCCCAATTCCTAAAGAATTTCAGGTGCATAAGGATGCCAACATGAATCAATGGGAATTTTTAAAACATATTACTTGGGAAGGTGCCAATAAAAGATACCCCGAAATCACGGATGAAATTAGAGAGCGTATCGATTTTGAATTGTTTACGATTCAAACCATGGGTTTTGCGGGTTACTTTTTAATTGTTGGTGACTTTATTAAAGCAGGTCGTGAGATGGATGTATTTGTTGGACCCGGTCGTGGTTCTGCAGCTGGTAGTGTGGTTGCCTATTGTATTGGTATTACAAATATTGATCCCATTAAATATCAATTACTATTTGAGCGTTTCTTAAATCCGGATCGTAAGAGCATGCCCGATATAGATACGGACTTTGATGATGAAGGCCGTCAAAAAGTGATTGATTATGTAGTTGATAAATATGGTAAAGAACAGGTTGCACAAATTATTACTTATGGTACGATGGCTGCAAAAAGTAGTATCAAAGACGTTGCCCGAGTAATGGATTTGCCTTTATCAGAATCTAACTTACTAGCAAAATTGGTTCCTGATAAACCGGGTACCGAATTGCGCCGTTGTTTGCACGCTCCTATAACTGCTCGTGAAGGTGATAAATCATTGGCTGAAAAAGAAGGTTATCAATCAGATGATATTGATAACATTAAAAAATTAAGAGAAATATATAATGGTGATGATTTAAGAGCCTTGGTTTTACATGAAGCTGAAAAATTAGAAGGATCTATTCGAAATACGGGTATACATGCTGCAGGTATTATCATTGCGCCAAAGGATTTAACCGAAATCATGCCGGTGGCCACTGCAAAGGATTCTACTTTATGGGTAACCCAAATTGAAGGTTCTGTAATTGAAAAAGCAGGTGTAATAAAAATGGACTTTTTGGGTTTAAAGACCCTCTCTATTTTAAAGACTGCGCTTGAATTGATCAAACAAAATCATGGAATAAAAATTGATCTAGACAATATTGCTTTGGACGATGAAAAAACTTTTCAGTTATATCAAAAAGGGGAAACCAATGCAACATTCCAATTTGAATCTCCTGGAATGCAAAAACATTTACGTGATTTAAAGCCAGATAAGTTTGCCGATTTAATTGCCATGAACGCATTATATCGTCCAGGACCAATGGCATACATTCCTAACTTTATTGAAAGAAAACACGGTCGTGAAATCATTAAATATGACCTACCAGAAATGGAGGAATATTTAGCAGACACCTATGGTATTACCGTGTATCAAGAGCAGGTAATGTTGCTGAGTCAAAAAATTGGCGGATTTACAAAAGGTGATGCCGATGTACTTCGAAAAGCGATGGGTAAAAAGCAAAAATCGGTGCTGGATAAAATGAAAGCACAGTTTATTGCAGGTGCGGTAAAGAATGGACATCCTGAAAATATATTAGATAAAATTTGGACCGACTGGGAAGCATTTGCACAATATGCATTCAACAAATCTCACTCCACTTGTTATGCCTTTGTAGCCTATCAAACCGCTTATTTAAAAGCACATTATCCTGGTGAATATATGTCAGCTGTTTTGAATCATGCGGGCAGTATTGACAAAATCACCTTCTTTATGGAAGAGTGTAAAAGAATGGGCATTAAAGTATTAGGTCCGGACATCAATGAATCTTTAAAAGGTTTCTCTGTAAATAAACAAGGACAAATTCGATTTGGATTAGGTGGATTAAAAGGCGTTGGTGAGGCTGCCATTGAAGCCATTATTATGGAAAGAAATAAGGGCGGGCATTTTACTGACATGGTAGATTATATCAAGCGCGTATTGTCAAGAGCTGTAAATAAAAAATCATTAGAAAGTCTAGCTTACTCAGGCACATTTGATTGCTTCCCTGAATACCATAGAGCACAATATTTTCATGTAGCAGATGGCGAGAGAGCCAATGGATTAGAAAAATTAATTCAGTATGCTCAAGCAACTCAAGCCATGAGTACGGGTACCACCAATACCCTATTTGGCGACCTGCCTTCTGCAATGCAAATTCCTTTACCAAAATTAGCTACATGTGATGAATGGACATTAACCGAAACATTGGAACATGAAAAGGATGTGACAGGAATGTTTATGAGTGGCCATCCGTTAGACCATTTTAATTTTGAAATGCGTCATTATAATTTCACCAATATTTTAGACTTTAATGAAGTTAGAGATACTTTAAATGTGAATCCTAAGCAATTAGGTCGCATGTTTAAATTAGCCGGTTTGGTAACCGATGTTCAACATAGAATTACCAAGACTGGAAAAAATTATGGCAACTTCTCCATTGAAGATTTTACCAGTAAAACTGAATTTACTCTTTGGAGTGAGGATTATGTAAAGTTTCAGAACTATTTGGAAGTGGGTCAAAAAGTTTGCATTAATGGATCATTCAGAACAAGATTTAATCAACCGAATAATTTTGAGTTCAAGATACAGAGCATGTCATTATTAGAAACTGTAAAGCAAACCCAAACAAGATCGATTGAAATCACACTACATCCTGCACATTTAAAGGAGGAAATGATTTCATTTTTTGAAAAGAATTTAAAACAGAACCCGGGCAAATCTTCATTTAAAGTAACCTTTATTGAGCCAAGAGAACAGATGGTGGCCAGCTTATTGACACTAGAAAAAGGGTTCTCTATGAATGACGATTTAGTTGAATTCCTCGATAAAACCCCTGAATTAGGCGTAAAAGTGAATCTTGTCAATTAATATGACCCATTGTCAGTTGAATTTGTCCCCACTGCCTGCTTAGTTTAGTGGAAAAGTCAAATGGGCAGGTATAAAAGATTGGAGCTATTTTTGATGTAATAACAAGTATAAATAACAATATAAATTTAATAAATATGGCATTAGAATTTACAGATGCAAATTTTCAGCAAACAGTAATTGATAGTGATAAACTTTCAGTAATTGACTTTTGGGCAGAATGGTGTGGACCATGTCGTGCAATTGGACCAGTTATCGAAGAATTAGCAGTACAATATGAAGGCAAAGTAAATATTGGTAAAGTGAATGTGGATGTGAATCCAAACTTGAGTATGAACTTTGGTATTACTTCAATCCCTGCTATCTTATTTGTAAAAGGTGGTCAAGTAGTAGACAAACAAATTGGCGCTGTACCTAAAGCAGTATTGGATAAAAAAATCCAAGCGCATTTATAATTTAGCCCATTATAATATTTCAAAATCCTGCTTTTTTGCAGGATTTTTTTTGTCCTTTTTTGAAGTGTTTTTTAAACAAAACAGCTACTAGTTAACAATTTATTAATTATCTTTCTACCCTAAAACTTAACGATGGAAAAATTTCAAGGAATTATTGGAATTCTATTAATACTAGGAATTGCATTTTTGTTTTCAAACAACAAAAAGAATATTAATTACCGATTAGTGGCAAGTGGTTTAGCCTTACAATTAACGATAGGTATTTTAGTTTTAAAGATTCCTGCAGTAACTAGCTTCTTTCAAATGTTAGGTAAAGGCATGGGAAAGATCGAGCAGTTTTCAAGACAAGGTGCTGCTTTTGTGTATGGTGGTGTTGGTGCAATGACTCCTGCTGGCGTTACCGATTTTACCAATGGTGGTTTTGTATTTGCATTTAATGTAACTGCTACTATTATTTTAGTTTGTGTATTAGTTGCTTTATTATATCATTTTGGCATTATGCAAAGAATCGTTGCTGTGATTGCAAAAGCAATGAATTTTATCATGCGTGTAAGTGGTGCCGAAGCCTTAAGTAATGTGGCAAGTGCCTTTGTGGGTCAAGTGGAAGCGCAAGTAATGATTCGTCCTTATTTACCAACTATGACTAAGAGTGAAATTTTAGCGAGTATGAGTGGAAGCTTAGCTTGTATTGCGGGTGGTATATTAATTGTATATGCAAATATGGGTGCTCAAGCAGGAATAGATTTAGCACCTAAATTAATTACGGCAAGTTTAATGGCTGCTCCAGGTGCTTTAGTGATTGCAAAAATTCTTTTCCCTGAAACGGAAGAATCTCAAACGATGGGCAAGGTTAAATTAGAAGTTAAAAGTCAATATAGCAATACCATCGACGCCATTACTCATGGTGCAGGTGAAGGTTTTAAAATTGCAATGAATGTAATTGCTATGTTAATTGGATTTATTGCATTAATCGCTTTCATTGATTGGAGTTTATTAAAAATTGGACATATTTTCAATGCACATTTAGACTTAAGCTTGAACTATATTTTCGGTAAATTATTCTACCCAATGGCTTGGGCGATGGGTATTCCAAATTCAGACATACAAAATGCTGCTACTTTATTAGGTCAAAAATTAACCATTAATGAGTTTGTTGCGTTTAAGAGTTTGACCAGTAAAGCCGTTCCAATTATAACAGAAAAAGGACTTTTTATAGTAAGTATTGCTATTTGTGGTTTTGCTAATTTTAGCAGTGTTGGTATGTTAATTGGAGGAATTGGAGAATTGGTACCTAGTCGCCGAAAAGACCTTGCTGAATTAGGGTTAAAAGCCTTATTGGCAGGAACACTTGCCTCCTACTTATCCGCAAGTATTGCTGGTATTTTAATTGGCTAATTTTTAAGTGATTACTTGCGATAATTCGTAACTTTGTGGCCAAATAGAGCAGGTTATGAATACGAATAATATACAAGTAATAGTTGATGCAGAATTAGATAGTCGTTTACAAGAAATTGGAAATAAAGTAATACAAAATACACGCCTTTCGTTTGACGAGGGCGTTTATTTATTTGAGAAAGCCTCACTTCCTTATGTTGGTGCTTTAGCCAATTGGAAAAGAGAATCTTTACACGGTAACAAAACCTATTTCAATAAAAATTTTCATATCGAACCTACAAATGTTTGCGTATTCTCATGTAAGTTTTGCTCCTACTCAAAATTGTACGCACACAAGGAAGAAGGTTGGGAATTAACCATTGATCAAATGTTAGACATCGTAAAATCTTACGATGGAAAACCAGTAACCGAGGTTCATATTGTGGGTGGTGTACATCCTAAATTAACTTTGACATTTTTCTTGGAATTAATGCGTGCGATTAAAGCACATCGCCCTGACTTACATATTAAAGCATTCACTCCTGTGGAATTGGAGTATATGTTCCGAAAAGCAAATGTTACCACTAAGGAAGGAATGCGTTTAGCACATGAAGCAGGACTAGATTCTTTACCAGGTGGAGGTGCTGAAATTTTCCATCCTGAAATTCGCGAACAAATTTGTGCTGATAAAGCAACAGCCGATCAGTGGTTAGAAATACACCAAACTGCACATGAATTAGGCATGCATAGTAACGCTACATTATTATATGGTCATATCGAAAAATATGAACACCGCATTGATCATATGGAACGTCTTCGTCAATTACAAGACAAAACAAAAGGATTTAACACTTTCATTCCTTTAAAGTTTCGTAATGAAGGCAATGATATGAGCCATGTGCCAGAATCAACCATGGCAAATGATTTAAAAATGTATGCCATCTCAAGATTATACCTTGACAACTTCCCACATGTAAAAGCTTATTGGCCAATGCTTGGAAGAGACATTGCGCAATTAACTTTAAGCTATGGGGTGAATGATATTGATGGAACCATTGATGATACTACAAAAATTTATTCAATGGCTGGTAGTGAAGAGCAAACACCATCCATGACTACTCAAGAATTAGTTCACCTTATTAAGCAAGCCAAAAGACAACCTATCGAAAGAGGCACATTGTATGATGTGATTAAAGATTATTCAAATCACGAATTTGCAGAAGGAGAATTATAATTAACATTCAGCTAATGCGATTGGGATTTGAATTGCCAATCCACCATCAGCAGTTTCTTTATATTTCACACTCATATCCAATGCTGTATTCCACATTGTCTTAATGACTTTGTCTAAGCTCACCAAAGCAAAATCTGGTTTACTTTGTAATGCCAATTGAGCAGCCGTAATGGCTTTGATGGCACCCATGGTATTGCGTTCAATACAAGGTATCTGAACCAAACCACCAACAGGATCACAGGTCAATCCTAAATGATGTTCCATAGCAATTTCGGCAGCCATTAAACATTGCTTTTGATTTCCTCCAAGTAATTCAGTTAATGCTGCAGCAGCCATTGCCGAAGAAACACCAATTTCTGCCTGACAGCCGCCCATCGCTGCTGAAATAGTTGCTCCATTTTTAAATAGTACTCCAATCGCACTCGCTGTCATTAAAAATTGTCTTATTTCTGCAGGCGTATTTTTTTTACAAAATATTTGTGCATACATCAGTACCGCAGGAACAACACCAGCCGCTCCATTTGTGGGTGCAGTAACTACTCTACCAAAGCTTGCATTTTCTTCATTCACTGCTAATGCAAAACAACTCACCCAATCAAGGATATAACTAAAATCAGAGCCGCCTTTCTCAATTAAACTTTTCCAATCTTCAACCTTTTCAAAAGCGCCTCCTTTTAATAATTTATGATTTAAATCGTAAGCACGACGTCTTACTTGCAATCCTCCTGGCAAAGTACCTTGTGTATTACAACCCTTATAAATACAGGTTTGCATGGTATCCCAAATATTATCTAATTTATTATTTAAAATTTCCTCCGTAAAGTTTGTCTTCTCATTTTCTTTAACAATCTCACTAATTTGCATACCCGTTTTAATACACCAATGCAATAATTCATCTGTTGAATAAAAATCAAAAGGCACATCTACCACATTATCAATAATTGGGTTGATCATCTCGCCTTGTTCGTTTTCAAATTCTATAAAACCACCTCCAATGGAATAATAGGTATAGGATTGCGTCTTACCTGAACATGTAATTAAAAATTGTAAGGCATTAGGATGATGTGGTAATGACTGATCTTTTAAAAAATTTAAATCATGTTCATATACAAATGGGATAGTATTTCGATTATCCAAATTCAGCAGATGGTACTTTTTAATACACTCCATTTTTGAAGTAATTAAAGTAGTATCCGTTGTAATTGGATCCTCTCCCATTAACCCCATTAAAACGGCCATATCAGTTCCATGCCCTTTTCCTGTTTTAGCAAGAGATCCATACAATAAAACCTGAACCTTTTCAATGGTCTCAATAGGATACTTAGTCTGTATAGTTTGCATACAATGCAAGGCTGCTTTCCAAGGTCCCAAAGTATGAGAACTTGAAGGGCCAACCCCAATTTTAAACATGTCAAATACAGATATAAATTTTTCCATAATCTTATGCAAATGTATGTTAGTTTTTGATACATTTGATTATGAAAAAGCTGATCCAAATTATCCTAATAGGATTTTATGTTAGTTCATTAAATGCTCAAGTAAATACAGAATTGCTTGAAAAATTAATGAAGCAAAAGCCCGAAGCATTTGGAGAAATCTTAAATCATCCAGATCAATATAGAGTACAAATATTTTACACTCAAATTAATAGAGATAAAAATAATGTCCCACATTTTAAAGAATATAGCTATCGTTTAAACCCATCGGAATATTTTTATCCAGCAAGTACCGTAAAAATGCCTTTAGCTATTATGGCATTGGATAAAATAAATAGCTTGAAAATTCCAGGACTAGATAAATCGACCATGCTGTATTATGATAGTGTTGGTGCAAGACAAGAAACGATTTACAATAATCCCTATGCACAAAACGGCAAACAAACCATTGAGCAAGCAATAAGGGAAATATTTTTAGTGAGTGATAACAATGCTGCCAATAGATTATTTGAGTTCATTGGTCAAGAATCCATTCATGAGAAATTAGCAGAAAAAGGATATAGAGATGCTTATATACGTAATAGATTGGAGCTAGGTAGAACCCAAGAGGAAAGCCGACAAACGCAGGCCATTGATTTTTATGATGACAATGGAAAATTAATTTATCATCAAGCACCTCAATACAATAAACAACTGCTTCCTTACTATAATGCATTTTTAGGCAAAGGATATTACAATAGCAATGATTCTTTAATCATGCAACCCATGGATTTTTCAGTTAAAAACAGAATTTATTTAAATGACTTACACCATATTTTACAGTCTGTTATTTTTTATGATCAAACGCCAGTTCAACATAGATTTAATCTCACAAAAACAGACCGTGATTTTCTATTAAAATGGATGCATACTTTACCAACAGAGTCTACCTATCCTACTTATGATACCACTGAATATTGGCCATCCTATTGTAAGTTTATGTTTATGGGGGCAGAAAAAGGGCCCATCCCATCTAATATCAAAATATACAATAAAGTGGGTGATGCCTATGGATTCTTACTAGACATCAGTTATATCGTGGATACAGTAAACAAAGTTGAATTCATGTTAAGTGGTGTAATTTATTGCAATAATGATGGCATCATCAATGACAGCAAATACGATTATGACAATATCGGCTACCCCTTTTACAAAAACTTAGGGCACTTGATTTATGATTATGAATTAAAGCGAAAAAAGGACTACCTGCCTAAATTTGATGCAATTTTACCTTAGTCGGTCAACCCGAAAGCCAGAACCTTCGCAAATAGCGAGATATTAACAATGGTTGGATAATTAAATGTCCTGAAAACCTCAAAACTTACATGCGTTTGCGAATAATTTACGAAATTTGCAATACCAAATTAAATACTATGATATTATCTTCTTTATTAAATCGTTTTAGTGAGCCAGAAACTTTGAAAATGGCTAAGTTAGGTCGTGAATTAAGAGCGCAAGGAATTGACGTAATTGACTTGAGCTTAGGTGAGCCTGATTTTGATACCCCTCAACATATTAAAGATGCAGCGATCAAAGCCATCAATGATAACTGGTCACACTATACACCAGTAGCAGGTTTCTTAGATTTAAGAGAAGCGGTATGTGCTAAATTAAAAAGAGATAATAACTTGGATTATAAACCAGAACAAATTGTTACTTCAACTGGTGCTAAGCAAAGTTTAGCAAACGCCATTTTAGCATTGGTGGATGATGGTGATGAAGTAATTATCCCTACTCCATATTGGGTAACTTATTCTGAGTTAGTTAAAATTGCAAGAGGTAAAGTAGTTGAAATTAGAACAAGCACTGAAGCTGGTTTTAAAGCAACTCCTGCACAAATTGAAGCAGCAATTACGCCTAAGACTAAAGTATTTATGTTCTCTAGCCCTTGTAATCCAAGTGGAGCTGTATATAGCAAAGAAGAATTAAAAGCATTAGCAGATTTATTTAAAAAATATCCTCAAATCACCATCTTATCTGATGAGATTTATGAATACATCAACTTTGTAGGCAAGCATGAAAGCATTGCTCAGTTTGATGAAATCAAAGATCAAATTGTGGTAATCAATGGTTTGAGTAAAGGTTTTGCAATGACTGGCTGGAGATTAGGTTACACTGCATCTTCAGTTGAAATTGCAAAAGCAATGGAAAAATTACAAGGTCAGTTTACTTCAGGAACTTGTTCTATCACTCAAAAAGCAGCGGTAACTGCTTTGGTAGGTGATTTAAAACCTTCTTTAGAAATGACGGAAGAATTTACACGTCGTCGTACAACCACTTTAAAATTAGTGAGTGAAATGCCAGGATTTAAATGTTATGCTCCAGAAGGTGCGTTTTATGTTTTCCCTGATGTAAGCTCTTATTATGGTAAATCAGATGGTACTCAAACTATTGCCAACGCTGCTGACTTTAGCATGTACTTGTTAAACACTGCACACGTTTCATCTGTAATGGGTGATGCATTTGGTGAACCAAATTGTGTACGTTTCTCATTTGCAAACAGCATGCCTAATATCGAAAAAGCATGGGCTAGAATTAAGGAGGCATTAGCCAAATTAAAATAGTGACGCCAGAGAAATTTCAAATGTTTGAAAATAGGTTGCTTAAAAATTATAAGCACCGAATTAAACAAGCCAAGCGTTTAAACTTGACTTGCTGGAGATTGTATGACCATGACCTTCCTGAGTTCCCCATATGTGTGGAATTTTATGAAGAATACATATACATTGCAGAATACAATCG
>DAIUEC010000066.1:3374-12035 GCA_036845345.1 Sediminibacterium sp. | reverse complement strand
GGTAAATGGTTATTTAGAAAAAAAGTGAAAAAATATCTGGAAAATCCAACAGAAGAAAACAGAATTTCTATAGAGCAAACATTAAAAACATGGGAAGGTCTATCAAGTAATAATAAAAAAATGAATAATCTATCTATAATTCAAAAACATGCTGAAAATTTAATAACCATAAGTACACAATTATTAAATTACTTATCTACTAAAGATGAAAATCTAAAAAATATTATAATCAAACAAATATCTACTGCTCGAACACCACAATATGAAACAGAACTGTCCGTTTTGGATGAATTAGAAGCTTTAGTCAATGGAAAATTTAAAGAATTAGATATGAGTTTATCTGTTTTTTAAATCTAAAATTTTTAATTACTTCTTTCTATTTGACAATTGTCTAAACTGTAAATCATCAGCATAAAGTGGACAAAATATAATCTAAATTAGTAGAGGGTTTCCATCCCGAACAATCAATTAATGCTATCGAGGACTTTGTGGAGTATAATAAACATCAATACTACCATGAATCACTGCAAAATATAACCCCTTCAGATGTATATTATGGAAGACAAGAACAAATACTCTAAAAAAGAGCACTCATTAAACAACAGTCACTAAAAAGACGAAAACAACTATTTTTAAAAGAAAAAATCTTAGATTTAAACAAAGAAACTCTCTACAACTAAACTGTCCACATTCTTTGACAACATACAATGATGTTTTTAAAAATAATTATTTCCAAAAACAATAGCTTCGAACATTTTTGAAAAATTGATTTTGAGTCGAAAAATTTTGACCCTGGCCTCTTTCCTAACATCATTATTGTTCTGAAATTTGAAGCCAGATTTGAGGCTAAAAAATCTATACGATTTGATTTTAGCTTATCAGTGCCTATACTTATTCAATAAATCCTCATTTTTAGAAAAACTCGAAGCTTTTTCGACAATTAATTATTTTCAGATTCGAATCACTAGCAGGTAATTTATCGATGTCCAAGTGGATAATTGACATTCACATTTTGCTTTCTTAAATAAAATAATGTAAAAAGTAGCCCAATCATTATGATATAACTAAGTGGATTTGCAAAATTCAGGGTCCAACCAAATAACTTTAGTCTCTTGCTGATAATAATTCGTTTATCCTCTTTATTGAAGTAGAAAATACCTAGTTTCCAGTTTTTCGAATCGTCGTGCCACTTATTCTTGAGTTCTTGACTATACATGTTAGACTTTCGTTTTATTTAATATTTCGAGAATCCTGTCGAGTTTATCCATCTCTATTTTACTTAATTGCAATTGCAATGCTTCTATTTCCTTCTTTGCATCAATATTGGTTTGATAGTCATGCTGTGCCTGTTCACGATCCCTTTGGTTTTGTCGGTTTTGGGACATCATAATAATAGGTGCAGCATAAGCTGCTTGTGTCGAAAAAATAAGATTCAATAAAATAAATGGATAAACGTCCCAATGTTTTACAAAACCAACTACGTTTAATGCCATCCAAAATAGTACTATTATTGTTTGCCATATGATGAATTTCCATGACCCCATACCATTGGCTACAGAATCTGCCAATTTATCTCCAAATTTCATTTTCTCTTTATGCTTCTGGTGCCAGGTTTTATTTTCCATAGTGTTTTAGTTTTTTACAAATCTACTAGATTGTTTTACTCGAAACTATTTAATATGCCAATTTTACTTTACAAAATTACCATATTTCGATAAAGTCAGATTATACTTACTAATAGGATTTAAGGATTCCCTTATTTTATCCAAAGGACCCATTATCTTTTCATGTTCGAAAATCAATCCCAACAATGCCCTTGTAGATGAAGGGTATTTCATGGATAATTGTACTAGCATATCCCTATCTGCTTTCTTATACTTTCTTATAATTATGTGATACATTACAGTTAAACACTGCAAATACGGCAACTCTAAAATATATAAAGAGTTCTGAAACTTAAAAGTGCTTGTTATTTTATCAATAACAAGCACTCTACCAAATTAAGCATTGTATTTAAATTTAATTTTCAAAGCCTATAAAATTCCAATTTGCCTTTCGACATGTTTCATTAAATTCCTTGATTTCTTTAGACAATAAATTATTTTTTTCTGCTTCATATTTTAACCATTCTGCATGCAATTCATTGTACCTTTTAATTTGTCCTTCAGTAACAAAAGCAGAAGATCCAGATCCATCAATTTCTCCTTTTACAAAAATGATATTTGCACTTAATTTATTTACGAAATTAATTACATCATCATTAGACTGAGATTTAGATTGTATCAGTGCTTCTTCCCAAGTTTTAATCGATGACAAAATTGATTTTGCTTTTACAGTTAAACTATCTAGGTCTTTTCGATTTTCTGCTCTTTTTACGAAATCATTTAATTGATTTTGCACTTTTCTCATCTGCACAACAGATACATGAATCGCTTCCACATCATCAGATGCCAATTTTGAATATTTATCTTGTAATTCATAACCCGCATCTGTATAATTTAATCTTGGATCTGCTAATACTTTAAATGAAGTAGTTAAAGTAGTATCATTAATTTTCAATCTAACACTGTAATTGCCAGGAATTACTTTTCTTCCTGCATTACTACCCTCGATATAAACATTTTCAATAGTTGGTAAATTTGCATAATGCAAATCCCAAACAAACCTATTTAAACCCGATCTAACTTCAATTGAGGGATCATCTGAAATACTATTATTACTTGTGGCTGCAGTAGGTTTATCTTTATAATAGGTTCTTATTAAATGATTAGAAGCATCCAAGAATTCTAAACTTAGAGATTTTACTGAATCTTTGTTTTGAATATGATAATAAACAACAGCACCTGTTGCAGGGTTTCCCATAATTGTGCTTATTTTATCTTCTTTTTCTTTAAACTGTCTGTCTAATGAACTAGAGCCAGATATTCTATATACATTATTAACTGGCATTAGACTATAGGCTGCAGTAATGGTAGAAGCTACTTTTCTTAAAGGAGCCATGTCGTCTAAAATCCAAAAAGCTCTTCCTTGTGTGGATGCCAATAATTTATTTTGATGTAATTTTAAATCTGTAATTGGGACAATAGGCAAATTTAATTGTAATTGTCTCCAATGAGCTCCTGCATCATAAGAAATATAAAATCCAGTTTCGGTGCCTGCATATAATAAACCTTTCACTTCTGTATCTTCTCTGACAACTCTGGCAAAAGCACCATAAGGAATTCCGTCAGTTATTTTTGACCATGTTTTTCCATAGTCAGTGGATTTATATATTATCGGAGTAAAATCATTGAACTTGTATTTATTTACAGCAATATAAACAGTACCCTTGTCAAAAGGGGAAACTTCAATAGAATTTACTAAATTTCCTTTAACTCCTTCTGGAGTAATATTAGTCCAAGTTGCTCCATTATCTTTAGTTATATATACTAAACCATCATCAGATCCTGTGTAAATCAATCCTTTTTCATGAGGTGATTCAATCACGTAAGTTATAGTACAATAGTTTTCACCACCTGCACCCTCATTGGTATAAGGTGTCCCACTCATTCCCATCTTTGTAGTATCATGTGTAGTAAGGTCTGGAGAAATTGCTTTCCAAGATTTTCCTAAATCAGTGGTTTTAAATAAAATATTTCCTGCATGATAATAAGCATCTTCATGCATAGAGCGTACAATAGGTGCATTCCAATTAAATCGATATTTCATATCTTTTGGTTGCAAGGATTGATACTGAATTGGAGCAACCATTACACCTACCTCTTCATTGTTCTTAGTATCTAATACACCAATTGTTCCTTGGTAAGAACCTCCAAGAACATATCTTGGATTATTAGGATCAAATGCTAAAAAAGCTGATTCGCCTCCTGCACTATAAGACCAATCCCTTTCTGTAATGCCGCCCCAAGAAGTAGTTTGGTTAGGAATCTTAACACTTGAATTATCTTGTTGTCCTCCGTATACATTAAAGGGAAAAAGATTATCCGCATTGACTCTATAAAATTGTGCAGTTGGTTGATTATTCTGAGAACTCCATGATTTGCCACCATTAAAAGAAACCGATGCGCCACCATCATTTGAAACTATCATGTTTTTATTGTTACTTGGATTAATCCATAACTGATGAAAATCTCCATGAGGTGCTCTAAATGATTGCCATGTTTTACCTCCATCTGTCGATTTCAAAGCAGGTGAACTTAATACATAAACTGTATTTTCGTCTACCGGATCTGCAATACATTCTATATAGTACCAGGCTCTTTGAACTAAACGATGATCCTTACTAATTCTATCCCAAGATTTTCCTGCATCATTTGAAACAAATAATCCGCCTTGTTCTTTTTGTGAGTCACTCTCTACTAATGCATAAACAATATCTGAATTTGCTTTAGAAACAGATACACTCATTTTACCTAGTTCTTTGGGTAACCCATTTTGAATCTTTTCCCAAGTATCTCCACCATTTGTACTCTTATATAATCCACTTCCTTTACCTCCACTTCTTACTTCCCAAGGTAGACGTCTGTAATCCCACATAGCTGCATATAAAATCCTAGGATTGTTTAAATCCATACTTAAATCAACACAGCCAGTATTTTCATCAACATATAAAGTTTTTATAAAAGATTTTCCTCCATCAATAGATTTATAAACGCCTCTTTCTTCATTCGGACCATGCAATGCTCCTTGTGCAGCCACATAAACAATGTCTGGATTTGTAGGATGAATACGAATATTCGCAGTATGTCTTGTTAATTCTAATCCTAAATGCTTCCATGTTTTTCCAGCATCTGTTGATTTATATACTCCATCTCCATACGATGTCATTACTCCTCTAGGTGGGTGTTCTCCCATGCCTACATAAACGATATTAGGATCTGATGCTGCAACTGCAACAGCCCCAACTGAACCTGTTTTAAAATAACCATCAGAAATATTTTCCCAACTATCACCTCCATCATCTGTCTTCCATAAACCGCCACCTGCAGTTCCCATATAATAGGTATAAGGTTGCCCAATAACTCCAGTGGATGTTACAGATCTTCCACCGCGCATGGGTCCAATATTTCGCCAAATTAATGGTTTGTAATAACTCGTTTCATTAACGGTGTTGACTGCTGGTTTTGTAATCAAAACTTTTTTTTGTGCTATTACACTAATTGGTAACAATAAAAGAGCTGCCTTGAAGATCGAAATTCTCATGAATATTTTTTTAATTGTGATACAAGTTAATAAAAAAAGAGCACTCTATAAATACTCTAAAAATTAAGTATCAGGCAAATAAATTAATAAACTTATTTGCATTTGTCATCAATTAGGAATAGATGAATAATCATATGGTTTAAGAATAAATTAATTCTTTTTTAAAATATCTGGAAATTAATAGGCAAAAAAATACCACTTACTCCTAGGCAAGTGGTATTTGATATTGTTTTTTAAAGTTTTAATTTTTAATAGTCTTTAGCATTTCTAGAACCGCTGCTTCGATTTGGGTATCTTTTCCATTCAAGAAATCTTCATATTTTAAAGGCACTTTAATATCTGGTTCCAACTGTAAATTTTCAGTAGGTCTTTTTTCTTTGCCAATGGTAGCAACCATAGGAATTCCAAAAACAATAGTTGGATCAATTTGCGTTTCCCACCAAACAGCAGTACCAGTTCCTGGTACTGGCATTCCAATCAATTTTCCTATGCCATTGTCTTTATAAATGTAAGGAAAAATAAAAGCATCGCTGTAATTGCCCTCGCTCATAAGTACACAACTTGGTTTTTGCCAACGGTCCATAGGTTCTGTGGCAGGAACTAAATTGCCTTGAGGTGCAAATTGCAAATAAGATTTTCCACTAAACAATGTGCTTAAATCATTGTGCAACCAGCCACCTCCATTAAAACGAGTATCAATAATCAAAGCTTTTTTATTTCTATTTTTTCCCATCACTTCATCAATCACAGATCGGTAGCTTCCATCATTCATTCCTTGAATATGAACATACCCTACTTGACCATTACTTAATTTATCAACCATATTGTACATTAAATTGGTCCATCTCTTGTACATTAAATTAGATTCATCTCCAAATGAGATTGGCTTTACAGACTCTTCAAATGATGTTTTAGTTTTAGGATCTATTCCAGAAATTAATACATTTTTTCCCACTTTTCTATTTAATAACTTAGCCCAGTCATCATTACTGCTAATCAATTCTCCATCTATTTTTTCAATAATTACTCCTTGCTTAATGGCTGTACTTGCTTTGCTAAAAGGGCCGCCTTCTAAAACTTCTGAAACTTTCAAACCGATGCCTGCATATGTTTCATCATACAAAAGACCTAAGACGGCAGTAGCGTCCCCATTCATATTTTGTGGTGAATATCTACCTCCTGTATGGGAACCATTTAATTCACCCAAAAGCTCACTTAACAATTCTTGAAAATCATAATTGTTACTCACATGTGGTAAGAATTTTTGGTATGTATCTTTGTACATTTCCCAATTAATCCCATGAATAGTTGGATCATAAAATTTTTCTTTTACTTGTCTCCAACAATGTTCAAAAATATAAGCACGTTCTTCTGCTGCATTTAAAACCATTTCTCCGGAAATACCAATTGGAGTTGATTTTCCAGCATCATCTATTTTGAGTAAAGAACCATTGTTATTTACAAAAACTGATTTCCCATCCTTTGAAATTTCTAAACTACTTCGACCTGCACCTATTTTTGCTAATATTTTTGTCTCCTTTGTTCTAGTATCACTAACCCATAAATCAAACCCTTTTTCAAATGAAGCTAAATAATATATTTTACTTCCATCATTACTTAAAGCATAATCGCTAATGGTAGCACTATTGATGGTTAATCTCACTTTTCTATTTTCTAAATCACTAAAAACTGGACTCCATTTTTTTAATGTAGAATCTTTTTTATTATTAGCTGATTGATCTTTTAATAGAGCATATTCCTCTTTAGATAATTTAAATTCATCAAAAGCAGCAGGATCTAAAAATGCACCATAAATATCAACTTCCCTACTTCCTTGATAAGCCAAAGATCTTCTGCCGTCTTTATTATTTTCCCAAGTAATTAATTTACCATCCATTGCCCACATTGGATTTCCTTCACCAAAACCACTATTAATTGGGTGCATAATTTCGCCAGTACCATCAGCTTTAATGACTGCTGCATGAGCAGCGCCAAATCCAAAATAATTATCTGAAGTAATAAGGTATTTACTATCAGGGCTCCAATTAAAATCAATGTCCCCATCCGCATAACTATAATTTCGACCAAGTGGCAACAATATTCTTGTCTTTTTAGTTGCCAAGTTTAAAACTTTTAAACTATTTCTATTTTCTAAATAAGCTACTTCCTTCCCGTCAGGAGAATATTTTGGTAAAAATTCCTCAGCAGGTGTATTTAACAACACTTCTTCTCTAAGTGTTGTGGCTGCATAAAAATATGCTTCTTCTTTTCTAACAATAGTGCTAGTATAAATATCCCAATTATCATTACGCTCAGCAGCATAAATTAATGTTTTTCCGTCTGGAGACCATTTCACCATTCTTTCTTGTTGTGGTGTATTAGTAATTCTTTTTGTTTGAGTTCCTTCAACACTTGTTACAAATATTTCACCTCGAGATACAAATGCAATTTCTTTGCCATTAGGAGATAAAGCAAACTCACTAACATTACCATTGATGGCAATATTTTTTTCTAATGTTTGTCTACTTTCATTTGCTATTTGAATATTTACTTTTTTAGGAGACTCATTTTCTTTTAAAGTATAAATTTCACCATCATAGGTAAAACATAAAGTATTGTTTTTGCTCACACTTAAATGTCTGACAGGATTATCTTTTAAATTGGTTAATTGCTTTTCATTACCTCCATTCAATGATAATTTAAATATATTTTGATTCCCGTTTTTTTCACTTAAATAAAAAATGGCTTGATCATCATTTCCAAAAACTGGCTCTCTGTCTTCCCCTTCGTAATTACTTACTTTCTTGTACTCGTTTTTAGCTATATCCATAATCCAAATATCTCTAGTTACTGAAGAAGTATGGTGTTTGCGCCAAGGATCTTCATATCCTTTTCTATCTTGAAATACAATTTGATTGCCATTTTCATTATAATGTGCATTTTCCATTCCTGCAGCCGAAATCAATACTGGTTTCCCTCCTGTAACTGAAACTTCATAAGTATTTTGAAAAAGTCTAGGACTATAAAAACGAATATTATTAGAAGCCACATTTCTTGCGCTTCCAAAAATTATTTTTTTATCGTCTATTGAAAAATCAAAAGGGTAATCATTAGCAGAATTAAATGTAATTCTTGTAGCTGTCCCACCAATAGATGGCACAGTGAAAATATCAAAATTGCCATAACGATCACTAGCAAAAGCAATAGTCTTACTATCATGGCTCCAAACAGGCATCATATCATGTGCTTCATGTATAGTCAATGGCTGTGCAATCCCGCCAATTGCATCAACAACATAAATATCACCTTTGTATCCAAAAGCAATTTTTCTACCATCGGGCGATATTGCGGGGTAGCGCATCCATAGTGGTTGTGTTTGTGCAAAAACATTGCTTACTATAAAAAGTAATAATAATTTAAAAAATCAATAGAAAAAAATGAATGAATGAATTATTTGCT
>DAIUEC010000066.1:0-3364 GCA_036845345.1 Sediminibacterium sp. | reverse complement strand
TTAAGTTGATAAATTTCGATAATTAAATAAATACTTTTTGAGGGTATGTTAAATATTATTTTTATGAAAAGAGTAATCTTTGCTTTGGGTATTTTATGTTTTTATCATAATGAAACAGTTGCCCAATCAACAAAATTTGTACAACAGATTAATACAAATGCTTATGGGGAGGGATTGTTTGATTTTACAGGCCATATAAATCCAGGTGGAGAAAAATATTTTTTCATTCATGTATTTTTATTGTCAAAACTAATTAAAGATAATAAATTAGCTTAAATTGAAAGTATAAACTAAGAACTATGAAAACGAATGTTCTATCAACATGGCTTATTGCCGTTTCCTTATTTTTAAACAGCACTGGTCAAGCACAAACAGGTAAAACTGGTGCAGTAAGAGTAGTAGTAGCTGGCACTTCCCATGGACATGCTGCATGGATATTAAATAAACCCAATCGTCCCGAAATGGAAATTGTGGGTATTTACGAACCCGATAAAACCATCGCCGAAAAAAATGCAAAAAAATACCATTTGGATCCTGCTTTGTTTTATAACAATTTAGGTAAAGTATTGGATGCAAAAAAACCAGAAGCAGTGGTGGCATTTGGTTCCATTAAAGAGCATTTATTGGTCGTGCAAGAAGCTGCACCAAAAGGTATTCATATTATGGTAGAAAAACCTTTAGGAGCAAGCTTATCAGATGCATTGCAAATGGAAGCTTTAGCAAAAAAATATCATGTTACACTGTTAACCAATTTTGAAACTTCTTGGTATCCATCTACCTACGAAACTTTTAGAATGATAAAGGATAGTAATTATGTAGGACAAATAAGAAAAGTAGTATTTCATCATGGACATCAAGGACCAAAAGAAATTGGGGTGAGTGATGAGTTTTACAATTGGTTAAGCGATCCTATCAAAAATGGTGGCGGTGCAATTGTTGACTTTGGCTGTTATGGTGCCAATTTAATTACTTATTTAATGCATGGTCAGATGCCTGTATCTGTCACAGCAGTGACCAATCAATTCAAACCCAAATTGTATCCAAAGGTGGATGACAATGCTACCATTATTTTAAACTACGCAAAAACACAAGCCATTTTGCAAGCGTCTTGGGATTGGACTTTTGCAAGAAAAGATATGGAAGTATATGGAGATAGCGCTTATATAATTGCAGTGAATGCCAATAGAATGCGCTTTAGAAACAAAGAAGCTTTGCCAGAATATGAAAGAAATTTAACCGATAAAGACATTCACGTATATACAGACCCATTTTCTTATTTACATGCTGTGCTAAGAGGCTATGAAAAAATAGAACCCTTTGGATTGTACTCGATCGAAAATAATATTGTGGTAAATCGAATTTTAGAAGCAGCCAAACAATCAGCAAAAACTGGAAAAACTATTTACACTAAATAATTTTTAAGGACGCTGATTGTTTACAACTGAAACTTATTTATTCTATTCGAAAGATTTTGCAGATTTATTTCTAAAATCAATATTATTGAAAATTGAAATTCTAATAATATCTAAATTAGAAAATTTATTTTTAGCACTTAATTGCTGATATACATTGGTATAACCAAACTGAAAAATATTGTCTTTATTCATATAATAATAAAATCCAATCGCATTTTTGCTAGAGCATCTTTATCAGTTATTGGTTTTGCATTACTCATTTCTTGTGCTTGTTTTTTTAGAGCCGATTCTAAAGGTTCTATTAAATCATTTAGCTTATAGGTTATAAATCGTCAGCATGTAGTGGACAAAATATAGTCTAAATTAGTAGAGTGTTTCCATCATTAACAATTAAACAAAAAATGACATGGAACAGAATCCAAAACAATCTACTCAGAACTTAATCAAACAACGAAAATCTCTAAAATTAAACGGTACACTTTCTTTTACAACATATAGTGGTAAAACTATAAACATTTCTGCAAGGTTCTCTGCCAGGTTTTCACGAAAAACGGGTTAAAATAGGTGAAATATGAGAAAAATAAATCTATTTCAATCTTGTATCCTATTGATTATCAATAAATGAAAACGAATAGAATCCATATTTAAAAGCTCATAATCAGGGGGGTCGTCCGATCATGCCGGACTGGGCCCACTCAATACAATAGAGGGTTTCAGTGAATTAAAGCTGGGACCCTTTTTTATGATTTGCATACAATTTGCACCACAAAGCATTTTTTACAAAATACCTTTTAAAGGGGTATCAATTTTAAATACCAATATATAGTTTACATGGTATTTTCATTACAAATACCCAATCAGATATTTACGGATAAATACGGATATAAATATTTACAATTATCAGATATGTTTTCGTATATTTACAGATAAATACGGATATAATGAGTATAATAATAAACAACCTACAACTTGACTTAGGCATGAAAATCATGTCCGAATTGTCAAAAATTGATCGTTTTGATGCGACTTGGGCTAGTATTGAAAAAAGAGAAGGTAGCACATTAATCCAATTAAAAAGCATAGCAACGGTTAAAAGTGTAGGCGCTTCTACAAGAATTGAAGGTTCCAAAATGACCGATGACGAAGTAAGTGTATTAATTGAAAACATAAACAAATCTTCTTTTGAAGAAAGAGACCAACAGGAAGTGGTGGGCTACTTTGAAACCTTAGATACAATTGCTGAAAATTATACATCAATTGGTATTACAGAAAGTCAAATCAAGAGCTTACATAATCTCTTAATGAAACACAGTGTAAAAGATGCATGGCATAAAGGTGAATACAAACAAATTAGTAATGAGGTTGAAGCCAATTTACCTGACGGCACAAAACAAACCATCTTCAAAACAACTGAACCTGGACTTCAAACACAGGACGCAATGATACGTTTAATTGAATGGTATAATAATGATAGAGAAACATTGCCTTTAGTAAAAGATGCTTTGTTTGTTTATGAATTTTTAAGCATCCATCCATTTCAAGATGGTAATGGTAGATTAAGCAGATTATTAGCTAGTTTACTTTTATTGAAGAATGGATATTCTTGGATACAATATGTAAGTTTCGAACATGAAATTGAAAATAGAAAATCAGAATACTACAAAGTCTTAATGGATGCACAAAAAAATAGACCTGGGGAAAACGTAACAAATTGGCTTATTTTTTTTACCAGCTGCATAAATAATATTCAAAGTAATTTAATGTTGAAATTAGAAGAAAGCAGAAAAGCAAGTGAAGCACTCACTCCTCGTGAACAAAGAATTAATTTCTATATACAAAATCATGCAGGATGTAGTTCAGGAGATATTTCGATCAAGTTAGATATCCCACTTCCAACTGTAAAGAAAACAATCATTGAATTATTAAATAAAAAAGTAATTATAAGAGAA
>DAIUEC010000065.1:0-12236 GCA_036845345.1 Sediminibacterium sp. | reverse complement strand
GGAATGCTGTTAACTTGTATAAAAAATCTCGCTGACAAAAAAAATTAGGACTGAATTTATGTTAAAAATAAAAGACCTTTCAAGAATAACAATAATGGAAGCTGGTGTTATCATCAGGAAAAAAGACCGAGACGCTATTCTTTCTTGGTTGAACAATAATGATGTAAAAATCTATACAGAAAAGCACCATTATGTATTTCAGTTAGAGGTTCAAATGCAGTATCTAAAACCATTGGTGCTTGACTGTAAAAAAAGGTACCCGCACTTATGGAAAGACAAACTTAAAATCCTTTGTGATGGGAATAACCAGCTATGCGAGCTATTTCTAATTGAGATGGATAACGAGCATTCAATTTCTGCGCCAACCACAAGAATTAAACCCAAGAACAAACAACAAGAAGAACTATTAAAACGATTAAACTCGTGATGAAACTTAAATTACCAAAGAATCAGCGCAACGGACTAAAAGTCTGGTGCAGGCAATGTAGAAAAAATAATTGCGGCTGTAAGAATTATGAGAACCACTCCTACCGGATGAACTTGATAGACCCTATAACTTTCAAACACAGCAGTAAAATTCTCAAATCAAAAAATTATGATGACGCCATCGCAGAAGCGCTGACTTTTAAAAAAGATGTAAAAAACAATGCCATCAAAAAAGTAGAAACTGTGGTTGAGGTTGGCAATGATTACACCCTGGCCGAAGCAATCCTTAAATATGACGACTACTTACAGGGGGAAAGCATATACAACCACCTCAAGAAAAAGGTAAGCAGTAAACACAAAACAGAGGTACTTAACTATCTAACCCAATTTCACGACAGCGTTAAAAAGAATAGGAGGGTAAAGTGGATTAAGCCTAATATGATTGGACGCGCAGATGTCTCCTATTTCTATGGCATAATTACCAACAGATACAAACCTAAGACCATCAATAAAATCATTCAAACCCTTACTACTTTCTTTAATTTTTTAATTGATATAGAAGACATAGTCATGAAAAACTACTTTAAAGAGTGTATCAAGATGAGTGTCCCAAAGTCCCAAATTAACATCATTACCAAAAATGAATTTGATAGTATTTTGGATGCCATAGACACTTGTACCCCACTCTACCAAACTACCAAAGCGGGAAGGTTTGATAAGATGAATATGTCGGGTCTAAAGAATATCTTTAAGTTGTTCCTATTCATTGGCGGAAGAAGAGAAGAGGTTTTGAGTTTGAAATGGAACGATATATTTGTAAGTGATTACGGTACCAAGTTCTTTATGATTAGGAACCTAAAAGTAGAGAGGATTACCAACGAGGTAGATGTAAGCGCTAAATTAGTTCCCATCAATAGTGATCTTGAGGACTTGCTCTACCAAATGGGTTGGGATCAAAAGAAGGATACCGATTGTAATATCATTGAGGAAGCAGACTATTTCACACTTGGAACTTTAATGGAGAAGGTTAGTGATGCATTTACCCATTACAGAAAATGTGCTGGTATAACCAAAGACATTACCCTCAAACACCTTCGCAAAACTTACCTTACATGGACTTACCAGGCAATGGGTGAGAATACAGGAAGGATTACTTCTCATTCGGGCATCAAAGTCTTACGCGACCACTACCTTGACCCACAAGTATTAAGTACTGTAGAAACTGCTGCTTTAAGTGTTAAAATATTTGGTTAATTATCTAGCACAGAATTCTAGCACAGACACAAAAAAACCACTTGATTATGTTTCAAGTGGTTTGATATCAATAAGTTATACTAATTATTTTTTCCTTTAATCAACCTTATGAGCCCGACGAGCTACCGCTGCTCTACCTCGCGATGTTTGGACGGCAAAGTTACGCCAATATTACGAGTTATCCAAGTTTATTAGGAAGAAACTGGAATAATCACAGCACTTATCAATTAATTACTAATTTTGAGGCACAAACAAGTCTTATGAAGTCATTAAAACTATTTACCCTAGCCTCTTTTATATTATTAACTATTGGTGCATCTGCTCAAACACAAGCTTTCTCCTTAAGCCTAGGCGCTGGCTTATCTAATTTTAGTGCGAACAATAATGCTAAATCTTCTTTAGGTTTAGGCGCTGACTTGACAGTAAGAACTGATTTTTCTGAAAACGTTCAAGGATTCGCTCAAACTGGTTACAGTGCTTTTTTAAGCAATGGATACAATGTGGCTTATATCCCTATGCTAGTTGGTGTGAATTTAAAACTATCCGGCTTTACCCCAGGTTTGGGTATTGGTTATGGTAGTTCAACTGCTGGTGGCTCAAGCACTGGAGGTTTTACGTATAGCCCTCAAGTTGGTTATAGTTTTGATAAGTATGAATTAGTAGCACATTATACTTCAACCAATTTAAATACAGGCGCTGCTAACAATTGGAGCATCGCTGGTATCAAACTGCTTTACAAACTAAAGTAATCTAAACTCCCCCTGCCCTCTAAAGTTTTACTATTTAATTCCTATGTCTAATATTTGATGCTCCTGAACTATTGTTTTCACGAACAGTAGGCTCTCCCTTGTAATTAATGTTACTTGCACCTGAAGCCTCTGCCTTTAATAATTGGCTAACTGTTACATTTGCATTACTTGCGCCCGAAGCGTGTACAACTGCACCTTTCACATTCAGGTTATATAACTTAGCTTTACTTGCTCCGGATACTTCTACACTTAAATCGTCGGATGTTCCAGAAAGCTCAGCATTGCTAGCTCCAGAGCCATCTATTGAAATAGACTTTGCTACAATTTGACCTTTGCACTCAGATGCTCCAGTTAAATTAATTGCAATAACACCCCCATCAATATCTCCTTTTAAATCACTCGCGCCAGATAATTTTATCTTAATTTTTGGCGATTGAATTTTATTCACCAAATGAATATTAGATGCTCCTGAACCAGTGATCGCTTCTACATCTTTAACACTCACATATGCCTTCGCTTTAATGTCACCCCATTTTTTCCAAGACCACCATCCATCTTGATCTGACATTCTTATGATTAATGTGCCGCCTGAAACTTCGGTTACTATCTTATCCCTACTCTCCACATCTTTAGCACTCACCGCTACTTCATTTGAATTGGATTGAGTTAAATATAAATCGATCGCACTAGATACTTTGATAGCAGTAAATTCAGTTACGCGTCTTAATTGAGCATGATCATCATGAATGACTGCTGTTTTTTGTGCGCTTAATAAACTAGTAGCAAAAACTAGCATCAAAAGTAGGCCTCTTTTCATTGTATTGGTTTTATATATCGTATAACGAAACAAGTACCTTAAAGTTACAGTTGGTATATTAAATTATACGTATTAATTTCGCGCCGTCCTCGGGGTGCTGTAAAAAGCTGAGATAAAACCCGTTGAACCTGAACAGGGTAATTCCTGCGAAGGGAAGGTACCGCAGTTTTCATGCACTTCTCATAGCTTATTATTCCTGTTCCCAGTATTAATTTATTAATCATTAAAATTTAGTTATGACTAAGTTATTGGGAACAATTGCCACATTTTTATTGCTTGCACCCGTATTTGGGCAGCAAACAAACAAGTCCTTATCAAAAAAGGATAGTATTCAACATTTTACAGATAGCATCAGAACCCTTCCCCCATTGGAAATTAGATCTTTAAGAGTGAGCGACAACAGTCCATTTGCAAAAAGCAATGTAAGTGCTACTAGTATTGCACAAGTGAATTTAGGACAGGATCTTCCTTTCTTAATTCAAAACACGCCGTCTGTGGTTGTGAACGCAGATGCAGGAACAGGCATCGGGTATACAGGTATTAGAATTAGAGGAACAGATGCTACAAGAATCAATGTGACATTAAATGGTATCCCTTATAATGACGCGGAGAGTATGGGCACATACTTTGTGGACCTTCCCGATTTTAGCTCAAGTGCCAATAGCATTCAAATTCAAAGAGGTGTGGGCACTTCCACGAATGGAGCCGGTGCATTTGGCGCTACTATTAATTTAGCGACTAATGATTATCGTCCAAATAAATACCTGAGTCTTCAAAACAGTATTGGCTCTTTCAATACCAATAAAAATAGTCTTGTATTTGGAACTGGTTTAATTAACGATCATATCACAATTGACGGACGCGTAAGCAATATCACAAGTGACGGATATATTGATCGTGCAAAATCTGATCTTAAATCTTTTTATGTAAGTAGTACTTATTGGGGAACAAATTCTTCGTTAAGATTAAATGTTTTTTCTGGATCAGAGAAAACCTATCAAGCATGGTATGGTGTTCCCGAAGACAGTCTTTTGACGCATAGAACTTATAATCCTGCAGGTACTGAAAAACAAGGCAGTCCTTATAATAATCAAACAGATAATTATACCCAATCACATTATCAATTATTTTTCAATCAGACCATTAGTAAAAATTTAAAATGGAATACTGCCGCATTTTTCACAAAGGGTCGTGGATATTACGAAGAATACAAAGCAGACGTGAGCTTAGCTGATTATGGTATTAATTTAAATATTGGAAATGAAGTTGATTTAATAAGAAGAAGATGGTTAGATAATAATTTTTACGGTCAAATCGCTTCTTTGTCATACGAGGAAGATAAAAATAAAATAACATTTGGAGGCGGATGGAATATATATGAAGGACAACACTTTGGCAATATCCCATATGGCATTCCTTCCATTAGTAGCTTGAATGTTGTTGGAAAAGTATATTACAATAATAATGGCACTAAGAAAGACTACAATAGTTATATCAAATGGGAACATCAACTAAGTAGTCAATTAACAAGTTTTATTGATTTGCAATTTAGACATGTACAACATACTATGAATGGGTTTGATGCCAATCCTGAATTAATTGTAGATAGAAAATTTGACTTTGCAAACCCTAAAGCGGGATTAAGCTATAAATCAGGAAACACAACTTATTATTCAAGTATTGCCATTGCACATAAAGAACCGAATAGAGATGATTTTGAAGCAGGCACTACTCAACAACCTAAGCAAGAAGTTTTGTATGATTGGGAAACTGGATTTAATACCAAGCTTGCTAATTTTAATTGGGGAGTGAATGTATATTACATGAACTATAAAGACCAATTGGTTTTAACTGGTAAAATTAATGACGTGGGTTCCTATACAAGAACCAATGTGCCTAATAGTTACAGAGCAGGTATTGAAATTGAAGAAAGCTGGAAAATAAACAAACATTTTTCAAGCAATGGAAATATCACATTGAGTAAAAATAAAATAGCAGACTTTACTGAATATTTTGATGACTACGATAATGGCGGACAGGCTTCCATCAAACATCAGAACACTGATATTACCTTATCTCCAAATGCAACAGCCTCACATAGTTTAACTTATCAAGCAAATAAAAACTTCTCTATTGCTTTCACTAGTAAATATGTTTCAAAACAATATCTAGACAATACACAAAATGAATCGAGAGTATTGAAAGCCTATTTTTTAAATGATTTAAACGCTTCTTATAAAATAGTTAGTAGAAAAACATGGAATGCAACTTTACAGTTTTATGCACTTAATTTATTAGATGTTAAATACGAGCCTAATGGATATACTTATAGTTATATTTACGGAGGCACCACGACCACTTCTAATAATTACTTCCCAATGGCTGGCAGGAACTTTTTAGCTAGCTTAAAAATTGATTTAAAATAATAACACATAAAAAAGGAGAACGAAATCGTTCTCCTTTTTTAATTTTGCACACTGCTATTTTTATGTAACAGTTATTATTTATCTAATCCTTTAATAAATTTAATTAAACCTGTAAAGTAAGTTTGTTGATCATCATACATAGACATATGTGAACCTTTTGAGCAATATAAGTATTGACCGTTGGGAACCAATTTTGCAATTTCTTCCATTGCTTTTGGATCCATTGTATCAAACTCCCCTCCGATACTTAATACCGGAACTTTAATTAAATGTAAATCAGGCTTACGATTCCAATCTCTTAAACTTGCATTGCCAACAATACCAAATTCAGATGGGCCTTGCATTTGCAAATACAATGGGAAATTTAATTTCGCAAATGCACGCTTCACTGGATCAGGCCAGTTTGCAGGTGGCATTCTCAAAATATGTTCAGGATAATAATTGTCTTCAATTAATTTTAAATAAACAGGATTGGTATAATCCCCTTTTGCTTCATAGGATCTAATGCTTGCTAAAACAGCTGCTGGCAATTTTGGCCCCAATACATTATTTGCATATGCATTATACTCAGGAACCGATGGCACCATATTTGAAATAACTAATCCCTTTAAATTTTTCTGGTATTTTAAAGCATATTCAGTTGCTAAAATTCCTCCCCATGAATGTCCTAATAAAATAAAATTAGAGGAATCCATATTTAGGGCCTTTCTTACAGTCTCCACTTCCTCTACAAAATGATCAATTGTCCATAAGGTAGAATCCTTTGGATTGTCAGAATAAGCCGAACCTAACTGATCATAATAATAATACTCAAACCCTTCCTGAGGGAAAAATGAATCAAAGCATTCAAAATATTCATGGGTTGCACCAGGACCACCATGCAAAAGCAATACTTTAATTTTTGGATTATTCCCTACGCGTTTAGTCCAAACATTAAAAGTCCCCTTTGGTGTTTGAACAGGAATCATTTGAACACCACCAGACAAAATATCTTTTCGTCCTGTGGTATCATGGTAACTTGATTTATTATTAGATGTGCCATTATTACAAGCACTCAATAATAAAATGCAGCATGCAAAAAACAAAGTTGTAATTCTCATAGATTATTTATTATACCTAAATATAATATACAATCTAATTCATTAAAGTTTTTGTTGAACCAATTTTGCGCCTACCCAGGAAATTGTTCCTGCCAAGCCAACATTCCACCCGTTACATTAATTACATCCGTAAATCCAAAGGGCTCCAACATTAAACAAGCTTGTCCGCTTCTATTTCCACTACGACAATAAATGTAAACAGTTTCGTCTTTTAAGTGTTCAATCTCATCTACTTGTAATGCTTGTACTAATCCCAATGGCAATAATTGACCACCAATATTAAAAGCAGCATGCTCATGTGGCTCACGCACATCCACTAAATTTATTTTTTCACCTGCATCAATTTTAGCTTTTAAATCAGCTACTGAAATTGTTTTCATAAAATTTTATTTTACTTAATTGAATCTATTTTAGTGCGCACTGGAGCAGTTTTATCTATCACTAAATGTATAGTAGCTCCAGGTGTTGTTTTATTTTTCATTGGCATTCCTGCAGAATCCAATTGCATTAAAAATGGATTAGGATCTTGTCCAATTACAAATGCATTTGCAGAATCTTGAATGGGTGAATTAGAAGAAAAATTACCTACTAGCAATCCTAAAGAAAGAATTTTTTCTTTCGCCATTGGCACTGTTAATCCAATTAAATCAGGTACTTCAATTGCACCACTAGCAGCTCCATCTCCCACTAAAAAACTAATCACTGTTCCTGAAGGTATTTTTGAACCCGGCGCAATATTCGTTCCGTTGGATAATTGATCTAGAATAACATTTTTATTTCTATCCGGCACCATCGTAATTGTACCTAATCTTAATCCTAAAACTTTTAGATAGGTCTCAGCACTTTGTAAAGAAAAGCCAATCAAATTTGGCATATCAATTTGAGGAGCTAACACTCTATTGATAGTTAAATAAACTGTTCTTCCTTTTTTTACTACTTCATCAGGATCTGGAGTTTGTCTTAAAACCCCGTTTCTAGCTAAAGTATCTACATATATAGAATCCTGTAACACCACATTGAAACCTAAATTTGATAAATTCTTTTTTGCAGCTGTTACATCTAATCCTATTACATTAGGCACTTTAGCAGTTTCCCCATTACTTGTTATCCATCCTAATGAAAAGAAAAAAATGATACTCACCACCAACAATGCAGCAATACCAACTAAGATATTATACCACAATGGCTTTTTCAATAATTTATCAATCAGTTCCATTAGTACAATTTTAAATTAATTATTTTTCGAAATCGCATCCTCCACAATTGTTCCGTAAAAATCTGTCAAGTTCCAACCCATCGCTTTTACTTGTTGCGGAATAACACTTGCTTCACTTTGACCCGGCACCGTATTTACCTCTAACATATATGCCTTACTTGCAGCCTCATCATAAATAAAATCAATTCTTACTACGCCTCTACAATTCAAAGTAGCATATACTTTTTTTGCAGCCGAAGTTAAATCTGCAAGCATCGTTTCTGATATTTGAGCTGGTGTTATTTCTTTACTCTTTCCTTGATACTTTGCTTCGAAATCAAAAAATTCATTTTCAGTTTGAATTTCAGTGATTGGCAAAACAGTAAGCGTCCCTTTTGATTTAAAAACTCCAATTGTAAATTCTCTACCACTAATAAATTCTTCAACAAGTACTTGTGTATCTTCTTTAAAAGCTTTCTCCAATGCAGGAGCTAGCTCAGCTTCTGTATTCACTTTACTAATCCCCAAACTACTTCCTCCATTATTTGGCTTTACAAATACAGGTAATTTTAATTGTGCTAAAATTTGTGCTGGACTAGTAGGTGCTTCTGCAAATAAATGCAAAGACTTTGCAACATTTACGCCACCAAATCCTGCAACAGCCACTGTATATCTTTTATTAAAAGTCAATGCTGATGTTGCCGTATCACAACTTGTGTAAGGCAAACCAATCATATCAAAATATCCTTGTAATTTTCCATCCTCACCCGGGGTGCCATGTATGCACATTAAGGCAACATCAAATGTTATTTTTTCTCCACCCTCTTCAATACTAAAATCAGCTTTATTCACCGCTACTTCCTCGCCTACAATATTTTCATACCACCAACCCGTAGGATGAATATCAATTAAATAAACATCATACACATTTTTATCCAATGCATTCATTACGGTCTTAGCACTCTTATAACTTATCTGAGCTTCCGAACTTAACCCTCCTGTCACTAATGCAACTTTCTTTTTCATTTTCAACTATTGTACGATTATAACTTTACAATTTGAATAAATAAAAAAAGGGAAAAACTTCCCTTTTTTTATTAGTAAACTAAGCGTGTAGTTTTTCTTTTTTCGCAAGCAATGCGTCTACCGTTTCTTGGTATAACTCATCGTGCACACAACAGTCTACAGGACAAACTGCAGCACATTGTGGCTCTTCGTGAAAACCTTGACATTCGGTACACTTGTTAGCAGTAATATAGTAGGTGTCAGTTGCTAAAGGAGCGAGTCTTGCATCTGCATCCACAGCTGTTCCATCTAATAAATTAAAACTTCCTTTTACTGTTGTGCCATCAGCGACAGCCCATTCAACACCACCTTCATAGATAGCGTTATTAGGACATTCTGGTTCGCAGGCTCCACAGTTGATACATTCATCGGTGATTTTTAATGCCATAAAAATAATTTAAAAATTAGTGACGTACTTTTGCCTTACAAATATAAAGTACTCAAATGAACATACAAGCAAGAATAGACGCTTTTTTTAGCCTTGGAGATAAATATTTAACGGACCAAAACGCTTCGTTTTTGGACGCAAAATGGAAGGCCAACAATCAAAATGCTTGGTTTTTACCTGAATTTATTGACCAATCCACAAAACAAATTGTAGAACAGTTTTTGCAAAAGGATATCTTGACAGCATGGACCCATTTATACCCTAATATTTCAAATGAAAATTCAAATATCAAAGTGGGTATCGTAATGGCTGGCAATATCCCCATGGTTGGCTTTCACGACTTATTAAGTGTTCTCATTGCAGGGCACACTGCCATAGTGAAACTTTCTTCAAAAGATACGGTGCTAATACAATATGTGATAGATGCTTTGAAAGAAATTAATTCTGAATTTGAATCCCTCATTATCGTTCAAGAACAACTAAAAAACTGTGACGCTTATATAGCTACAGGTAGTAATAATGCGGGACAATTTTTTGATCAGTATTTTGGCAAATACCCCAATATCATTCGAAAAAACAAAACATCTGTAGCCATTTTAGAGGGTTCTGAAACACAGGATGAGTTGGACTTACTTGTCGATGATATGATGCTCTATTTTGGAATGGGATGCCGAAATGTAACCCAGGTATGGGTACCAATAGGCTATGATTTTATTCCTTTAATCAATGCTTTAAAAAAATATAGCTACTTAGCGGATCAACATAAATTCAAACACAATTACGATTATCAATTAGCCCTTTTAATGATGAATCGTCAATATTATATGGATGCAGGCGGGATATTAATGAGCGAAAATCCATCCCCTTTTGCAGCTATTTCTCAGATACATTATCAATATTATGAACCAGGCACTACCCCTAATTTAAATCCTATAGATATTCAGTGTGTAGTGGGTAAATCAGGATTGCCATTTGGAAGTTTGCAGAAGCCTTCCATTAGTCAATATGCAGACGGTGTGGACACACTTGCATTTTTGTCAACATTGGGCTAATGAAGAGCGAAATTCTGTCATAAACGAACATTTTCGTAAATATTTTGTTAAAGCTTGAAAATGATTTTGTGACAAAGTTTCGGCTTTGTTATTTTGTGCTGGTATTGGTATATAAATTGTAAAAATTATAAAAGTAAACCATCAAAATAATAAATTATGAACCTGAATTTTAAAAATGTGTTGGCCATAATTGGCATCAGTGCTTGTACAACTCTAGTGAGCGTTTGGGGCTTTACTAGATGGAATAACACAGGCAATAGTTTTGACAATAACAATAAGCTTCCGGGTAATTATGCAAGTTTCATACACGGGTCAGCCCCAACGGCAACTGTTGATTTTACACCAGCCGCAAATGCTGCCTCTCCTGCTGTTGTGCATATTAAAACTAAAACCAACGCAAAAAAAGTAGACAATAGCAATCAACCAAGACAAAGAAATCCATTCTTTGACTTTTTTGGTGATGATAATTTTGGAGACTTTTTTGGAGGTCCAAGAATTATACCTGAGCAAAGAGCAAGTGGTAGCGGTGTTTTAATTACAGCCGATGGATATATTGTTACGAATAATCACGTGGTTAATGGAGCGGACGAAATCACCGTTACACTAACCAATAAAAAAACCTACAAAGCAAAAGTAATAGGAGCTGATGCAAGTAGCGATTTAGCGGTAATTAAAATTGACGAAAGCAGTCTTCCTTATTTAATATATGGAAATAGTGATGATGTAAAATTAGGACAATGGGTATTGGCAATTGGTTACCCGCTGAATTTAGACGTAACAATTACTGCAGGTATTATTAGTGCAAAAAATAGAAGCATTGATATTAACTCTAGACAATCAGATAAACCATTGGAATCCTTCTTACAAACAGATGCTGCCGTTAACCAAGGCAATAGTGGTGGTGCATTAGTAAATACCAATGGCGAATTAGTTGGAATCAACTCTGCAATCATGTCCCCTACTGGATCCTACGCTGGTTATTCTTATGCAATTCCTGTAAATATTGTTAAGAAAGTGGTAACTGATATTGTAAAATTTGGCACCGTACAAAGAGCTTACTTAGGTGTGTCTATGGCACAAGAAGAATTGTCAGATGAACAAATCAAAAAGTTAGAGGGAGATTTAAATGTAAAATATAAAGCGGGTGAAGGTGTACTAATCACTAGTGTATTAGACGGAGGTGCTGCTAAAACCGCAGGATTAAAACCTGGCGATGTAGTAACTAAATTTAATGGCGCAACTATTAAAACAGCTCCTGAATTACAAGAGCAGGTTTCAAGATTTAAGCCAGGCGATAAAGTTTCTATGACTGTGAAAAGAAATGGAAAGGATGTGGCGATTGATGTAATATTAAAAGCAAAATTAGGAACCACTGATTTAGCTAAGAGTAGCAAACTAGCCGAAAAATTAGGTGGTAAATTAGAAACTATTGATAAAGCTATTGCTCAAAAAAATGATATTGAAGGTGGTGTAATTGTAAAGGAATTAGGATCAGGAGTTTTAAGCAAGAGCCGTGTTGAAAAAGGTTTTGTAATTACCAGCGTTAATGATGAGGAAGTGAAAAATGTAGAAGATTTTTATGAAGCCTTAAAGAAATCTGGTGGATCTGTTAAGCTATCAGGTTTCTACCCTGGTTATTATGGCAACTACGCCTTTATGTTGAATTTGAAAGATTAATTTTCTAATAAATAAAAAAAGCCCTCGAAGATTAGACTGCCCCCAAAAAGTTAGACACTTAATGGGGGCATTTTTATGAATAAAACT
>DAIUEC010000064.1:0-12519 GCA_036845345.1 Sediminibacterium sp. | reverse complement strand
TTAATTTTTTACTTATTGGAAATTGTAATGTTGTAAATAATGTTGTTCGATTACAAATTTTATTTTCAAAAAAACCTGATTGATTGAAAGCCCTTAATATAACCTCATAATTTGTAGTTGGATTTACAACAGAATACTTCGCTGTTAAATTTAATTTAGGATGGGTAACGTTTATATCTGCATTATTGACCAATGTTAAATCGTTTACTTGAGAATAGTTCCATAGTTCATTTTCCATAAAAATTCCAGCCCCCATAAAAAAATCTTCCGTCTCTGTATTTTTAAATTGATGCACTATATTCATTCCTGCTAACGCTCTTCGATCAAGACCTAATCCTCCATCCCATTGGTATTGTACAAAACTTTCTAAAAATAATTTTTTACCAATTCGATGATTGTTCTTTAATTGAAAGGTACCTACATCCTGAATAGATATTCCAGCATTTGTAACACGATCAATTTTAGTATATAAAGTTGTTGAATTATTTTTTGTTATCAATGTAAAATCACCAGCATAAAACAAGTCTACTAATGTTTTTTTTTGTTGATCTGTTGCAATTGCTAATGAAACTGAACTTTGAAATTTTTTAGTAGAATCCAATGCAGCAGTTTTATCTGTATTTAAAACCTGGCATAAACTAAGCTGCGCACTAAACACAATAAAAGTGCATACTAGCAGTATTCTTAAAATTGGTGAGTTGATGTACATGTTATTAAGCCTTAGTTTTCTATAAACCAAGTACTTAAATAACGCTTTTATACCCTCAATAGTATTAATTAGCAATAATTTTCGTCTATAAGCAGATTTTACATATATATAAATAAATGATAATCAATATATAAATAAATTATGAAAAATAATTAATAATAAGTCTATAAAAATAGTAGACAATATGAAATATTTTACTATCTTTGTCCTGTCATCAAGAATCCTTGAATGGGTGCCAACCGAGAGAGCCTAACTCCGCGGTGGTAAAACGATGAGGACAAAGTCAAAATAAAAGATATGCGCATATACAAATTCCCTTTTTTAATAAAAATATTGTCATGTGGCCGAGTGGAGAGGCAGGGGTCAGCAAAACCCTCAACGATGGTTCGATCCCATCTATGACAGCTAGATCATATATATAGCCAAGCAATCGTTAAGTCGGGCGGTATTTCTATACTGCCCTTTTTTATTGCCTTAATAACAACTTAATTCCTTTATAAAATGGTTAAAATCAAAACTAATAGGTGTTATAACATTGGTTTTAAACGATATTTGATAAATATCTTTTAGTTAAATTGAATTTGATATGAGATTAGCAATCGCTTTACTATTAATTATTTCATCAGCGTTTATGTCACCTACTCCAGAATGGGGACATAATTATAATGAGGCTTTACAAAAAGCACAAAAAGAACATAAGTTTATTTTTGTTAATTTTTCTGGTTCTGATTGGTGTGGACCTTGTATAAGATTACACAAAGAAGTTTTTGTAATGTCTGACTTTACAAAAGTGGCGAATGAAAAGTTGATTTTATTAAATGCAGATTTCCCAAGAGCTAAAAAAAATCAATTGACAGCAGCACAACAAAAGTTAAATGACGACCTAGCAGAAAAATATAATTCGAAAGGGTCTTTTCCATTAACCGTTTTGGTGGATCAAAATGGTGTTGTAATAAAAAGTTGGGAAGGATTTCCTGCATCGCCAACTGAATTTATTGCGGACATTCAACAAACCATTCAAGATCATCAATAATAATGTCTGCATTAACACTACATAAAAAATCAATGCGCTTAATGGGAAACCATTTTGAGATTACGGTAGTGGGAGCCGATGAACAATGGGCAAATGAAAAAATTGATATAGGCGTTAAAGAAATTCAAAGAATTGAAAAGCTTTTAACTACTTATGCCGAGAACAGCGAAACCAATTTAATCAATGCGAATGCGGGTATAGCACCCGTAAAAGTTTCTGAAGAAATTATTTTATTAATTGAGCGGGCTTTAAGAATTTCAAATGTTACGCAAGGGGCTTTTGATATAAGTTATGGATCGGTTGATAAGTCATTGTGGAATTTCGATACTACCATGACAAGTTTACCAAGTAGAGAGATTGCAAAACAAAGTGTTCGACTCATTAATTATAAAAATATCATTATTGATAAAGACGCGTCTACGGTTTTTTTAAAACAACAGGGCATGCGTATTGGTTTTGGAGGTATTGGCAAAGGCTATGCAGCAGAGCAAGCAAAAAATGTAATGCGCGCGGCCGGTGTAGAAAGTGGTGTTGTCAACGCTTCGGGAGATTTAACGACCTGGGGATTAATGCCGGATGGAAATAAATGGACTATTGGAATTGTGAACCCTGAAATGGCCTCCAGTGTTTTTTCATACATGAATGTAAGTGGATTATCGGTGGCTACTTCAGGCAATTATGAAAAATATATTATGATTGACGGTGTAAAATATTCACATACAATTAATCCAAAAACTGGCTTACCAGTTACGGGCATCAAAAGTGTTACCATTGTTTCCACCAATGCTGAAATAGCAGACGCCATGGCGACACCTGTAATGATTATGGGTATTGAAGCAGGACTTGATATGATCAATCAAATAAAAGACATAGAAGCGATTGTGATTGATGATAACAATGTTTTGTACGCAACAAAAAATATTAAACTAACTACTTAAATTAAATACAAAATGAAACGAAATTTTTACGCATTCCTTTCTTTATTGTTGATTGTTTTAGCAAGCTCATGTGAGACCGTAAAGGAATATCAAAAAAATAAATTGAATGATGCCGAGATGGCTTTATCCACTCGAAAAGTGGAAAAAAATGAAATGAATTTCCAATCTTATAAAGAGGGTGCATCTGGTGCGAATGGTGGTAAGACAGGTGGAGGTTGTGGTTGTAATTAATTAAATACTTTTTTACTAATCGATATACGCATTAAATGAAAAAATTATCGCTTACGCTAATAGGGTTGTATTTATTGTTTCTGCATGGTTATTCTCAAATAACTCAAAAATATCAAGACATTTTTCAATCTAGACCATTAAAAATTGAAGAAATAAATTTAGTTACGAGTTACTATTCTCAAAATGGTTCTCATTCAGCAGTAACAGGTGGTGGAACTGCAATATTAGGTACAGGAGCAAATGCAATTACATTACCTGGATCAGAACAATTAAATGATTTTTCCAATTTCTTAGAATTAAAATTGGTAGGATATGGTGAGACAGGAAATAAACATACCATTACTGCAGGATTAGGTATTGATCATCATACTGCCGCTTCTCAAAAATACATTTCTCCAACAGGTGCTTCTAACCCAGGTGGAACAAGGGTTTATCCATCTTTAAATTGGACGGTTGAAAATTTAAATGAAGGAACAGAATTTGGATTAGGTACTTATTATTCACATGAATATAACTACACTTCATTTGCACTCGATGGACATGTAGGGTATAAAAATAAAACAGGTGGTGAGTTTGGCGCCAAAGTATCTGCTTATTTTGATCAGGTTTCGTTGATATATCCTACAGATGATTCCACTAAATATAAAACCGGAACTAATTCAATTACAACCCCACTAGACCAAATGGTAATTAAAACTTATGCAAGTGGCTTGGGAGGGGGAGTAGCCTATTATGGTGGTAGTGGTACAGGTGAGTCTTCAATCCCTACTTCACCAAGAAATACCTACACCACTTCTTTAACGTATAGTCAAGTAATTAATAAGTCACTTCAAATGGCAGTATTATTTGATTTGGTAAAGCAGGATGGTTATTTAGGACTGCCTTTCCATCGTGTAATTTTTGAAAATCATTTAGAAAGAATTGAAAAATTACCATCATCTAGAACCAAACTGCCAATTGGCTTGAGGTTAAATTATTTTATGGGGGATGATGTTATTATAAGATCTTATTACAGATATTATACGGATGATTGGGGATTAACTTCTCACACCGCAAGTATTGAAGTGCCATATAAAATAACGCCATTCTTTTCGGTATCGCCATTTTATAGATACTATACCCAAACTGCTACCAAATATTTTGCTCCTTTATATGGACATAAAGTAGATGCAGTTGGAAATCCAATAGACACTTACTATACTAGCAACTATGCGTCATCGGCATTTAGTAGTAATTATGTAGGTGTTGGATTAAGAAGCGCCCCTCCTGGTGGATTTAATAATACCTATCTATCTGCTTTAGAATTAAGATTTGGGCATTATGTACAAACCACCGATTTAAATTCAAATGTAATTTCATTGCATTTTACATTTAAGTAATCGAATATATAATTAAAGTAAGGCGAATTAGTAATCACTAGTTCGCCTTTTTGTTTTAAATATGTTCGTACATTTAGTAAAATAATTTCTATGCGTATATTCTCAAATTTGATGTTTTTGGCTGTATTGTCGAGTTTACATCTTAATGCCCAATCTATCACAAAGGCAAAACAAAAACTAAGTCCAGTTTCTATATATGATATAAGCACATTTGGGAATCCCATAGTATCACCAGAGGGCGACTGGGTATTATTTTCAGTAGCTAAAGCAGATGCTAAAAAAGACAAACAGGTTGCTAAATTGTATATGATTAATAAAGAAGGTACAGAGACGCTTACTTTAACAGAACAAACCAAGGGGGTTTCTAATTACAATTGGAGTCCTGACGGAAAATACATTTCTTATTTAACATCAGGCAAAGAGGAGGAAGAGGATAATCAATTGTATCTAATGGATCGTCGTGGAGGAGAGCCTATTCAAATTACACATATCAAAGGGGAAATTTCAAATTATCAATGGTTTAAAGACGCTAGTAAAATTTTATTTGAAATAAAGGATCCAAGTTTTGCAGATACGGCTAAAACTAAAATTCGCCAACCCTATGAAATTGATCGATATCATTTTAAAGCAGATTATGAGGGTTATTTAGACAATCGAAAAACGCATCTTTATCTATTTGATGTGAAACAGAAAAAATTAGACACTTTAACAAGGGGTAATAATAATGAAACAGATGCTTCGGTAAGTAGCGATGGTAAATTCATTACCTATGCTAGTAATGTAACAAGCAATTTTGATCAAAATGATAATACAGACATTTTTATAATTGCCAATGAAAAAAATGCGAAAGCGGTTCAATTAACTAAATATAAAGGATCGGATCGTCATCCTATATTTAGTCCTGACAATACAAAGATTGCTTTTTTAAGAAGTAGTTCTGAAGACCCCTATGGAATGTATGATATTCAACAATTGGGTATCATTGATATTAAAACAAATACGGAAAATGTAATTACTAAAAAATATGATCTCTCTATTGATAATATTGTATGGTCAATCGACGGAAAGTCAATAATAGCAACATCAGAGGACGATAGAAAACAAAATATCATTCAGGTTAATGTTGTCAACGGCGAAGTAAAATCAGTTACCAACGAGTTGGGTGTTTATAGTAATTTAAATATAAATAGTAAAGGAAAAATAGCAGCTTTATTTAGCACTCCCAATAATCCATTCGAAATATATTTAAATGAAGGTGCTGGATTTAAAAAATTGACGCATGTACAAGATGATTTTGTGAATAGCATACAGAAAGTATTTGTGAAAGGTTTTTCGGCAACTGCGAGTGACAACAATAAAGTAAATGGAATTTTATATTTACCAGATAGCAATGCTAAAAATTTACCATTGATTTTATTTATTCATGGAGGCCCTGTTGCTCAAGATGAATATTCATTTGATTTAACAAGACAAATCTATGCAGCTGCTGGTTATGCTGTTGCGGCAGTAAATTATAGAGGAAGCAGTGGTCGTGGTGCAAATTATACAAAATGCATTTATGGCGATTGGGGTAATAAGGAAGTAAAAGATATAATTGGTGTAGCCGATTATTTAATTAGTACAGGCATTGCAGATGCTAATAAAATGGCAATCGCGGGATGGAGTTATGGTGGCATTTTAACTAATTATACCATCGCTACGGATAAACGATTTAAAGCTGCAGTAAGTGGAGCGGGTAGTTCATTAATGCTTTCTTTTTACGGAACTGATCAATACATTAGTCAATATGAGCCTGAACTTGGGAAGCCATGGGAAAACATTCAAAAGTGGTTAGATGTTTCTTATCCCTTCTTTAAAGTAAAAGAAATTAAAACACCTACCTTATTTATGGCGAGTCAAGCAGACTTTAATGTACCTGTTGTGGGCGCTGAACAAATGTATCAAGCATTTAAATCGGTGGGAATACCTACTCAACTTATCATTTATCCAAATCAAAATCATGGTATCCGTGTTCCTAGTTATTTGGTGCATAGATACAATAGTCATTTGGATTGGTTTAAAAAATATTTGAACTAATTAAGAGGATATGCAAGCAATTAGATGGGGTATTATTGGTTGTGGAAATGTTACCGAAGTAAAGAGCGGACCGGCTTTTAATAAAGTGCCCAATTCCAGTCTATTGGCCGTTATGCGAAGAGATAAAGCATTATTACAAGATTATGCTTTAAGACATAAAGTGCCTTATACTTTTAACAATGCTTCCGATTTAATTCAACATCCCGAAGTGGATGCTGTATATATAGCAACACCTCCTGGAGTCCATGAACAATATGTGATGGAAGCATTGCGCGCAAAAAAGAAAGTATATGTTGAAAAGCCAATGTCAACAACGGTTGCAGCTTGTATGCGTATGCAGGAACTTGCAAATGAATTGGATGGAAAATTGGTAATTGCACATTATAGAAGAGCACTCCCCCTATTTTTAAAAGTAAAGGAATTGCTTCAGCAAAATGAAATAGGTAAAGTGAATACCGTAAAAATAAATATGCAAAAAAATGCAGCACCTGCCCCCTATTATTCCAATAATTGGAGAGTCAACAAAGCCGCTGCCGGTGGGGGTTTATTTTATGACTTGGCGCCCCATCAATTAGATTTAGTAATCTACTTTTTTGGTGAAGCAATTAACTATAACGGAATAGCAACTAACAAAGCAGGTTTATATGAGGTTGAAGATACGGTTACAGGAAAGATGCAATTACAAAACGGTATTGAGTTTAATGGAGACTGGTGTTTTGCTGCTGAAACGGATACAGAAAAAGATGAATTTATTATTCAAGGAACAAAAGGAAGTATACAGTTTGCCGTATTTGGCCAACAAATAGTAATTGAAAAAGAAAGACAAAAGGAAGTTATACATTTTGAGCCTCCTGCTCATATTCAACAACCCATGATTGAAAAAATCGTAAATTATTTTTTAGATAAAGGACCTAATCCATGTTCGGCCAAAGAGGCAATTCAATCAATGCGTGTGATGGAAGCCTTTGTGTATGGTCCTAATTTATAAAAATAAAAATGAAAACTATGCGTTATTGTTTAGCCTTAGACTTAAAAGATGACCCACAACTAATTGCTGCATATGATGAATACCATCAATCTGTATGGCCTGAAATAATTGATTCCATAAAATCTTCTGGTATCAAATTACTTGAAATATATAGGGTTTCAAATCGTCTATTTATGATTATTGAAGCAGATGCGGATTTTAGTTTTGAACAAAAAGCTGTAATGGATGCTAAAAATGAAATTGTTCAACAATGGGAAAATACAATGTGGGAATATCAGCAAGCATTACCAATTGCAAATCCAGGTGAAAAGTGGGTGATGATGCAAAAAATATTTTCTTTATAAATGAGCTAGAAGAAAAATTGCTTGCAAAATATAAATAGAGACATACCTAAAACAAACCATCCAAAGCCTTTTTTAAGTTTTGCTCCGTCGATTGTTTTGTTCAGATAATTACCGGTAATAATTCCAAGTGTAGCCAAAGCAATGATGCTGAATAAAAAATTCCACTGAACAGTTACATGCATCAAGTCACCACTAAATCCTACTAATGATTTAATGGTAATGATAAACAAAGAAGATGCAATTGCTTTTTTCATTGGAAGCTTGCCCAAAATAACCAATGCAGGGATGATTAAAAATCCACCACCTGCACCTACAATGCCTGTAACCATACCTTCTAAAAGGCCTACTACCATTAGCGTTGCGCCATATACCGGTTTTTGTTCAATTTCCTTTTCTTGTTTTTTACCTAATATCATAGAAAATGCAGAAGCTAACATGAGTGTTGCAAAAAACAACATAATAAAACTACTTTTGCTTATAGGATTTGATGCAATTGAAAAATGATCTGGGATATTATGTAAAATAAATTTACGTGCAACAAAAACACCAAGGATGGAAGGTGCTCCAAAAACAAGGATCACTTTTAAGTCTAATAATTTTTGTCTTAAGCGAGAAATTACGCCGGCGATACTACTTACCCCAACAATGCACAATGAATAGGTTGTTGCTAACACAGGATCAATATGAAAAAGGTATACCAAAACAGGCACTGTTAATATGGAGCCACCACTACCAATGAGCCCAAGTGAAATTCCAATTAAAATTGCTGCGATATAGCCCACCCACTCCATTTTTAATATTTATGCAAACTTCGGGTTAATCATTTACATTTTATGTACTATTTGTCACTTAATTAATAAATTTGATACAAAGTGATTATTGTCACTTAAAAAGCTAAATTTATACTTGAAATTGTGGATGGAAATAAATAAATATTCTATGAAGATTGAACAAATATATACGGGTTGTCTTGCACAAGGTGCCTACTATATTATGAGTGATGGTGAGGTTGCAATTATTGATCCTTTGAGAGAAATTGAAGCATATACCCAAAGGGCTTTTGCTGATAAGGCAAGTATCAAATATGTTTTAGAAACACATTTTCATGCCGACTTCGTTTCCGGACATTTAGACTTAGCGAAAAAAACAGGCGCAAAAATTGTTTATGGTCCAACCGCAGCACCTGAATTTGATTTTTATGCTGCAAAAGATGGTGAAGAGCTTTCATTAGGAAAAGTAAAAATAAAAGTGATTCATACTCCTGGTCATACCATGGAAAGCACTTGTTATTTATTAATGGATGAATTAGGAAAAGAAGTGGCCTTATTTAGTGGAGATACATTATTTATTGGTGATGTGGGTCGTCCAGATTTAGCACAGAAAGTAAAGGCCGAATTAACTCAGGAAATTTTAGCGGGACATTTATACGATTCTTTACGCAATAAAATAATGACATTATCAGATGACATTATAATTTATCCTGCACATGGTGCTGGTAGTGCATGCGGTAAAAAAATGAGTAAAGAAACCCAAGATACTTTAGGACATCAAAAAGCAACTAATTATGCCTTAGCACCCAATATGACAAAGCCAGAATTTATTGAAGCCGTATTAGATGGATTGGTGGCACCTCCTGGATATTTTCCTTTAAATGTAATGATGAATATTCAAGGCTATGAAAGTATTGACAAAGTATTAGAACGTGGACAGCATGCATTATCACCTGATGCATTTGAAGCTGCTGCCAATGAAACCAATGCGCTTATATTAGATACTAGATCGGCACAAGTATTTGCAAAAGCGTTTATACCAAATGCTATCAATATTGGAATTGATGGAAGCTTTGCTCCTTGGGTAGGCGCAATGATTCCTGACATTAAACAACAAATATTATTAGTAACGGAGGATGGCAAAGAACTAGAAGTGATTACTAGATTGGCAAGAGTTGGTTATGATTTTACAATTGGATATTTACAAGGTGGAATGGATTCATGGATAAAAGCGGGCAAGGAAGTTGATCATATAAAATCTATTACTGCTGATGAACTTGCTCAGTTAAAAGAAAATGATGCTAAAGCTTCTATTATTGATGTACGTAAAGCTTCTGAATATAAAAGCGAACATGTAAAGTCGGCCATCAATGCTCCTTTAGATTTTATCAATGATAGTATGAATTTGATAGATAAAAACAAAACTTGTTTTGTGCATTGTGCTGGAGGATATCGTTCCATGATTTTCATTTCGATTTTAAAAGCAAGAGGCTTTGAAAATTTAATTGATGTGCAAGGAGGTTTTGCAGCCATCAAAGAAAATGGAAAATTAAGTATAACAGAATTCACTACCCCTACTACATTTTTACTATAAAATTTAAAGAATGAAAAAATCATTTCTTGTTGTTTTTTCTCTTTTTTGTTTAGCAGATTATTTTACTTTGAATGCACAAGATTTAATAACAAAAGCTGCTGCATCAAAATTAAAAGTAAATGGGATTAAAGAAAGTGTAGAAGTGATAAGAGATAACTGGGGAGTGAATCATATTTATGCAAACAATGAACATGATTTATTTTTCACACAGGGATATTGTGCGGCAAAAGACAGATTGTTTCAATTTGAATTATGGAGAAGACAGGCTACAGGAACACTATCTGAAATTTTAGGAGCGCGCGAATTTAAAAGAGATTTGGGTACAAGACTTTTTAAGTTCAGGGGTGATATGCAAAAAGAATTAAATCATTATCATCCACGCGGCGCTTCCATTATTCAATCCTATGTAGATGGTGTAAATGCATATATCAATGAGGTTATATCCAATCCTTCCTTATTACCAATTGAGTTTAAAATTTTAAATATTCAACCAAAACCTTGGACTGCAGCTATTGTAATTTCAAGACATCAAGGATTGTTGGGTAATAGCACCCAGGAATTAAACATTGGAAGAGCTGTTGCTAAAGTAGGAGCTAAAAAAGTAAAAGAAGTGATGTGGTTTCACCCCAAAGAACCCAATATAAGATTAGATAGTTCGATTAATGCAAGTTTATTAAAAGAGGATATTTTGGGATTGTATAATGCCTATAGAAACGAGGTTGAATTTACAAAAAATGATTTGGCTGAATTTGATGAAGACGATGCAATGGCTTTACCCATTTTAAATCAACGAAAAAAATTAGAACCTTATTTATCTGATCAAGAAACAGAAGGAAGTAATAATTGGATTGTTAGTGCTGCAAAATCTGAAAGTGGATTTCCAATGCTTGCCAATGATCCACATCGTAAAATTGCAGTTCCTTCCTTAAGGTATATTGTACATTTAAATGCACCAGGATGGAATGTAATTGGTGGTGGAGAGCCAACCATACCAGGCGTTTCCATTGGTCATAATGAATTTGGAGCCTGGGGCTTAACTATTTTTGAAACTGATGGCGAAGACATTTTTGTATATAATTTGAATCCTAAAAATCATCAACAATATTGGTATAAAGGTGCTTGGAAAAATTTTCAAAACATTGGTGATACTATTAAAATAAAAAATAAGGCTGACGCATTTGTACAATTACAATATTCAGTTCATGGTCCTGTAATGTATGTTGATAGTATGCATCATAAAGCCTATGCAATGAAATGTGCTTGGATGGAACCAGGAGGTTCTCCTTATTTAGCATCATTAAGAATTGATCAAGCAAAGGATTGGAATAGTTTTAGAGATGCATGTAGTTATAGTCATATTCCTGGTGAGAATATGATATGGGCAGATAAAAAAGGCAATATAGGTTGGCAAGCAGTTGGCATTATTCCAATCAGAAAAAACTTTAGTGGTTATGTACCAGTGCCAGGTGATGGTAGGTATGAATGGGAAGGATATTTACCTATTAAAGAAAGACCACATTTATTAAATCCTGCCAAAGGATTTTTTGCAACAGCTAATAATAATGTAACGCCAAACAATTACACACGTTGGGATGCAGTAGGATATACCTGGGCTGATCCTTTTAGAGCGAATAGAATCAACAGCGTATTGGAATCAAAAAATAAAGTAAGCATGCAAGACATGGCAGCATTACAAACAGATTATTATTCTGTACCTGCAAGTATTTTGGTTCCTATTTTTTCAAAAATCAATTTTGAATCTACAGCTGAAAAAAAATCAATAAAAAATTATTTAACAAATTGGGATTATAAATTAAATAAAGAAAGTGTTGCTGCAGGATTCTATGTAATGTGGGAAAAAGAAATTTTAAACGAAGCCAATAAATTATTTGTACCAGAAAATATTAGAGGACTGGTCTCTATGCCATTATCTAAAGTGATTGAACATATACAGCATCCCGAAAATTATTTTCAAGCTCCTGCACTTGAAAATCGAGATGCATTTTTAATAAAATGTTTTGATCAAGCTTTTGAAAAAATGAAATCGAAATTTAAAGATCAACAACAATTTTCAGATTTTAGACAATGGGCTTATGGACAAAAAAATTACAAGCATATTCAATTTGAACACCCACTTGCGGCGTTCACCGATTCGGTAACAAGAAAAAAATTAAATTTAGAAGCGTATCCTCGAGGAGGAAATGGCTACACAGTTGGTTCCACCGGAAGTGCCGAAAACCAACAAAGTGGTGCAAGTTTTAGGGTATTAATGGACACCAAGGATTGGGATCGTACTTTAATGATAAACACCCCAGGTCAATCAGGAGATCCCAAAAGTCCTTTTTATGGCAATTTGCTCGAAAAATGGGCAAATGATGGGTACTTCCCGGCTTATTTTTCAAAAAATATGATCTTAAATGAAGCATCATTTCGACAATTATTCACACCAAATAATTG
>DAIUEC010000063.1:0-12673 GCA_036845345.1 Sediminibacterium sp. | reverse complement strand
TAACAAACCGAATGTTCTTAAATAGATACTAAATGAAAGAAAAACAAGGCATTAATTTTTTTAGTCTTACCATGATTGTGGTGAGTTTGGTGATTGGCATGGGAATTTTCAAAACGCCAGCAACCATTGCTGCAAAATCGGGAACCGAACTTATATTTTTTACGGCTTGGATTATTGGGGGTGTCATTGCATTATTTGGAGCACTTACTTATGCCGAAATTGGACAGCGCTTACCAGTTATGGGTGGTTATTATAAAGTATTTGCACATTGTTATCATCCTGGTGTAGGATTTACGATTAATGTACTCATCTTAATTAGTAACGCAGCTTCCCTTGCGGTGGTGGCGTTGATTGGAGCTGACTATGTAAGTGATTTAGTGTTTGGTCATCCTTCAAGCACTTTCTTTAATGTATGTATTGCTTCCTTGTCGGTAGGTCTATTTTATATTGTTAATTTATTAGGATTAAAAACAAGTAGTAGAACGCAGAATATTTTAATGATAGTAAAAATCAGTTTGATTCTTTTATTAATTTCTTCATTGTTTAAAGGTGTAACAGTTCCTATTCATGGTGTAAATGAAGGTACCATTCGTGTATATGATGGAAGTAATGGTTATTTATTATTGTTGGTGAGTTTGGTGTCCGTATTTTTTACTTATGGAGGCTATCAGCAAACTATCAATTTTGGTTCTGAAATTAAATCTGCAAAAACAATGCAGCGAGGAATTGTATTAGGTATCTTGATTGTATTGTTTTTATATTTAGCAATAAACTATACCTATATTAAAGTAATTGGTTTTGAGCACATGAAAAATGCCAATGCTATTGGATCTTTATTATTTGAAGCTTGGTTTGGTAAATATGGTGCAAAGGCATTTGACTTTGCCATGGTATTAAGTGTGCTTGCATATGTGAATGTTATTTTAATGAGCAATCCTCGTGTGATGTTTGCCATGAGTGAGGATAAAGTATTGCCAAAATTATTCCAACAAAAACATCCTAAAACCGAAGCATTGGTTCCAGGTTTAACCGTATTTGCAATCACTACGATCTTAATTACTTTTTTTGGTAAAGGAGTAGACGATGTTTTAAGCTTTAGTATCTTTTTAGATTGTATGGGGATGAGTACTTCAGCAGCAACCTTATTCATTTTAAGAAATAAAGGGCAGGGGGATAGTTCCGTTACAGGGTACCTTAAAAAATGGACACCTATATTTTGCGCCGTTTTTGTATTATCCTATGCTTTTGTAGCCATCGCAGTAGTTATAGATAAGCCTTATGCTGCGCTAACCGCAGTCATATTAATTATCATAGTCCTCATCTTGTACAGATTATTCTACTATGAAAAATCGCCCAAATCAGTAAACTAAACGGGATTTTAGCCTTTCATCTATATAAATACTTGTTTAATATAGTTGGGTTTCCGTTTGTCTAAAAATTAGACAAGTAGGCTTTATTAGCCTATTTTTGTATTGTAATAAATGCGTTCTAAAATAATCACATGAAATACATATTATATTTACTTTTTATAACAATATCGCTGAGTGCAACTGCTCAAACTCCTCAACAATGGGATTTAAAAACCTGTGTGGAGTATGCTATTCAACACAATATATCTGTTCAACAAGCAGATATTCAAGCGCGATTGGCTAAGCTACAATCTGAATTGGCTAAATCAAATCAGTTGCCAACTTTAAATGGTTCAACTGGTATGGGTTTAAGATTAGGTCGTTCAATTGATCCAACCACCAATGGATTTACCAACACTCAATTCTTATACAATAACTTTGGAATGAATGGTGGGGTACAAATATTTAATGCGGGTAAACTTAAAAACAATGCAGATGCTGCTAATTTAAGTTGGCAAGCTTCTGAAGCAGATAAGCAAAACACTTCTAATGATATTTCGTTAAGTGTGGCTACTTATTATTTACAAGTATTATCTGCTATAGAGCAAGCTGAAATCGCTAAAATTCAAATAGGACAAACAACACAACAATTAGCTGCTACTAAAAAAAGAGTAGAAGTTGGATTGTTGCCGGAATTAAATTTATTAGAATTAGAGACGCAATTGGCGAACGATAGTAGTACTTACATTTCTGCAAATGCAAATGTGGAACAAAGTAAAATGTCAATGAAGGCTTTATTAAATTTAGATGCTAGTCAGCCATTTGATATTCAAGTGCAAGCAGTTGATCAAATTAAATTGCAGTCTTTTGCCGATTTACAACCAGATTATATTTACACGGTAGCAGCTCAAAATTTACCAAGTGTAAAAGCGGCTAATTTAAGAGTGAAAGCTGCAGAAAAAAATAAATTAGTAGCTAAGGCTAATTTTTATCCAACCTTAAGTTTTGGGTATAATTTGAGTTCTAACTTTTCAAATGTATTTAATTATGTGAGTGGCTATAACTTAACAGGAGTAAGCACTCCAAATGTAACTACTCCATTTGTAACCGTGAATAGTGCTAAATACTATATCCAAAGTCCAGTATTTACACCAGTTACTACACAAAGAAATTGGGGCAATATTTGGAATGGCTGGGGCGATCAAGTGAATAATAACTTTGGTCAAAGTTTTGGACTGCAAATGTCTATTCCTATTTTCAATGGCAATCAATCTAAGATCACTTATAAGCAATCTATATTAAATTATCGCAATGCTAGCTTGCAACAAGAAAATACCAATCTTAAATTAAAGCAAGATATCTATACAGCGTATAACAATGCAGTGATTGCCTTTAATAAGTTGGTGGCTAATCAAAAAGCAACTGCTTCTGCTGAAAAAACATATTTATTCGCAACCAAGCGTTACGAATTAGGTTTATTAGGAACTATTGAATTGTTAAACAATCAAAATAATTTCCTTAAAGCAAAAATGAATTTTAAAGCTGCTCAATATGAGTATGTTTTCAGAATTAAATTATTAGAATTTTATAAAGGAGAATCTCTTTCACTATAAATATATAAGCATAAAATAAATAGCGCGTTATGAATAAGAAATTAATTTGGGTACTGGTTGGAATAGCTGCAGTAATTATTCTTTTAGTAGGATTAAAGAAAGCAGGTGTTATTGGAAAAGAAACAGGAGAGGAAGTAACTTCTGAAAAAGTACAATTACGTACCATCACTGAGTCCGTAAATGCGAGTGGTAAAATTTACCCTGAAATTGAAGTAAAAGTAAGTCCGGATATCTCTGGGGAAATCGTAAACTTGTTTGTGGAGGAAGGAGATAAAGTAACCAAAGGTCAAGTGCTTGCTAAAATTTATGCCGATATTTATTCAACACAAAGAGATCAAGCAAATGCGAGTGTGAATCAATTTCAAGCGCAGTATGAAAATATTAAAGCTTCATTAAGTGGCTTAAAAACAAGCTATGATAATGCAAAAACTACTTATGATCGTTACAAAAAATTATTAGACGATAAAATTGTTTCAAGATCAGAATTCGAGCAAACTGAGCAAGCGTATCGTTCTGCAGAGTCTAGCTATTTAGGTGCTTTACAAACTATTAAAAGTGGTGCTGCACAAATTCAAGGTGTGAGAGCGCAATTGTCTCGTGCCGAAAAGGATTTAGCACGTACTACTATTACTGCTCCAATGGACGGTATCATTAGTTCAATGAGTGTTAAGAAAGGAGAGCGTGTTGTGGGTACTGCTCAAATGGCTGGTACCGAAATGATGCGTGTTGCAGATATGAAAAGTATTGAAGTAAGAGTGGATGTGGGTGAGAATGATATTACTAAAGTGAAAATTGGTGATACTGCTTTAGTAGAAGTGGATGCTTATAATAACAGAAAATTTAAAGGGGTAGTTTATAAAATTGCTAATCCGGTAACTGCTGCAACTGCAACTACGTCTTCTACCGAGGTTGCTAATTACAAAGTGCATATTCGTTTAGAGCCTTCAAGCTATGAAGACTTAATTAAAGAAAACAGCAAGTTCCCTTTCCGTCCAGGAATGACTGCTAGTGCAGATATTCAAACTAAATCAAAAGCAAGTGTTATTTCTATTCCATTAAATGCGGTTACTACAAGAGATAAGGAAGGAAATGGAAAAGATACCAAAGTGTCTACTAAAACAGATGATAAAGCGGCACCAGCTGCAGCTAGCAAGGAAGATGATTTAAATGAAGTTGTTTTTGTTTTACAAAAGGACAATAAGGTTAAAATGGTAAAAGTAAAAACTGCTATTCAAGACCTTAACTATATCGAAGTGAGTGGATTAAAAGTAGGTGAGGAAGTAATCACAGGCCCTTATAGCACCGTTAGTAAGTTATTAAAAGACGGTACCTTGGTGAAAGTGGTCGCTAAGGACAAATTATTTGAAGAAAAGAAATAGAATCGTAAAACTAGGATAATTGGATCCCAAAGGGGCACATCTAAAAAATGTGTCCCTTTTTTTATGTTTTTGTATCTTTGTTCCATGACTACAAAACGTATTGGTATCATTGGGAGTGGAAGTTGGGCTACTGCGATTGCTAAAATGGTAACCGACAATGGTTTTACAATCAATTGGTGGGTTAGACAGGATAGTAATATTGAGTATTTCCAAAAGCGTCATCACAATCCGCACTATTTAAGAAATGCGTATTTTGACGTATCCAAAATTGAATTTTCTGATGATGTATGTAAGGTGGTTGAAGGGGCAGATATCGTGGTCATAGCTGTACCTTCTATTCACCTAGAATCTTCTTTAGCTCCTTTAAACGAAAATGCTTTTAAAGGGAAAAAAGTGGTCTCTGCTGTTAAAGGAGTTGTTCCTAAATTGAATATATTATTGAATGAGTACCTAGCTCAAAAATTTCAGGTGCCTATCGAGGATTACTTTACTTTATTAGGTCCTAGTCATGCAGAGGAAGTAGCGTCGGAACAACTTTCATATTTAACTTTTTCAGGAGTAGATACCGAAGCCACCAATCAAATTGCCACTTGTTTTAAAAATGAATATATCAACACGATTGTAAACAACGATGTGTATGGTGTTCAGTATGCAAGTGTGGTAAAAAATATTTATGCATTGGGAGCAGGAATTGCCCATGGACTTGAATATGGTGATAATTTCTTGAGTGTTTATATTGCCAATTGTGGTCGTGAAATGAAGTTGTTGCTAACAGCTATCATGGAAAAAACAGGGCATCAATGTGATAAGGTTAATTATTCGGCATCGGTATATTTAGGTGATTTATTAGTGACTTGTTATTCGCTACATAGCCGTAATAGAACTTTTGGAAACATGATTGGTAAAGGTTATTCTGTGCGTGCTGCAGAACTTGAAATGAATATGGTTGCCGAAGGATACAATGCATGTAAATGTATTTTGGCGATCAATGAAAATATCAATGCGCCACTTCCTATTATTACAGCCATCTATAAAATTCTTTGGGAAGGTGCTGATCCAGGTAATACTTTTAAGGAAATTGAAAAAATCCTTATCTAGTAGTTGAAATATTAATCAACAATAAAAAAGTCGCTTGCAATTCCATCTGCTAAGAACCTCGCATTTTTTGTAATGGTGAATCCTTGAGGAGTAGTTTCTATTTTTCCTTCATCGAGTAAAGATTTTGCAATTGTATTTGTGTGTTCCAAATAAGCAATGCCAAAACGTTTTTCAATCTCAGTCAAGGAAACGCCAATCTGTAGTCTCAACGAAATCATCATGTATTCATTGTATTGCGTGACAATTTCTAAATGTTCTATTTCAAAAGGCACTTTATTTTCTTCTAATGATTTTATATAGAGTCCATTATTAGCAATATTCCATTGTCTTGAATGTCCATTAAATGAATGTGCCGATGGCCCCAAACCTAAGTAGGGCTTGCCTTTCCAATAACTGCTATTGTGTTTGCTTTGATGTCCAGGCAAAGCGAAATTTGAAATTTCATAATGTTCAAAACCCAATTTAGTAAGGCTGTCCACAACAATTTCAAAATGTCTTGCCTGTTTTTCCCCATCAATATTTTCAATTTTATTTTGTTGAATTAAATGATGGAGTGCTGTTTTTTCTTCCACTGTTAAAGCATAACAAGAAATATGTGGAATCTGATATTGATGAAGTAGGGCTATATCTTTTAACAATGCCTCATCGGTTAAATGAGGCGTACCATAAATTAAATCTGTGCTCAAATTATAGATGCCTGCTGCTTGGGCAAATTGAATTGCATTATGAGATTGTGCTGTATTATGTGCACGGTTCATCCAAGCAAGTGCCTCGTCCTGAAAACTTTGAATACCAATACTTAAGCGATTGATACCATTTGATGCCCACATGGTAGTTTTTGCTAAATCAATATCATCGGGGTTGGCCTCTAAGGTGAATTCAAAATTGGGGTCTACTTGGAAGTTTTTGTGAATTGCATTTAGTACTTTATCAATATGTTCGGCACTCAAAAGAGAAGGGGTACCACCGCCAAAATACAGGGTTTCCACTTTTTCATTCAAGTAGCCTTTTTGAATCTCAATTTCTTTTACTAAGCTATTGACGAAGCTATCAATTTGTTCTATTTGTGTAGAAAAGTGAAAATTACAGTAATGACAGGCTTTTCTGCAAAAGGGAATATGTATATAAATGCCTGACATAATTATGATTAGTGAACAAAGCTAACTATTAGTTACTAATTCTAATAGAGTATACTTATTTTTGCAAAGATGATGTCTTTATTCAAAAGCTTTTTATTGGGTGGAATTTGCTTATTGATGCTAACCGCATTTGGGCAAAAAGATACTTCCATGCTCAAAATGGATACATCCAATAAGTTAGTGGATTCTGCTACAAAAAAAGATACGCTATTAATCAAGTACATTCAGGTTTTACCCAAAACCTACCAACACCAAGATGCTTGGTTTATTCAAAATTTACACACCAATATTGCAGATACAAATATTGATATCCTCAGAGATTATAAAAACTATTATGCTCAAAAAAATACAGCATTTCAATTGTATTTGAAAAATACTGTTAAAGCAAATGGGGGTCAAATAATTTATAAAATTGAACAAAGATATTCACTGCCAGATAAGGACCTACTGTATTACTTATTGGTTGGAATTATTTTATTGTATGGGCTCATTAATAATTTATTCCCACAATATTTTCCAAAATTGTTTAGCCAATTTAGTCAATCTTCATTGAGGATGCTACAAAATAGGGAGCAATTGGTACAAAATACAGTGGCCTCTTTAACCTCAAATATTAATTTTGTTTTATCTTTTTCATTGATGTCTACGCTGCTCATTTTTAACAGACATCTATTGCCTATATCCTTTTGGCAGGCATACTTGTACGTGTGTATCTTCTTTTTAATACTTTATTTAGGAAAGTATATTATCCTTCAATTAGTGGGCTATATTTTTAATGTAAAAGACTTAGTAAGTACCTATGTTTTTGTTGTATTTTTAATTAATAAGGTATTAGGGATACTATTGCTGCCATTTATTCTTATGCTGGCATTTTCAAAGCCGGCCTACTACACAATTGCCATAGGAGGGGCTGCTATTTTGACAATTTTGCTATTCTTATATCGATATTTATTCTCATTAACGTCTGTTAGGAACAAATTACATATATCTTCCTTTCATTTTTTTCTTTACCTTTGTGCTTTCGAAATATTGCCTCTTTTGATATTGTACAAATTTATCGTTCAATATTTAGGAGGAACTTATTAAAGAAGAATTGTGAAAAATGGCAAAAGCAACTAGTGTAGAAAAAAAGACGGCGACAAATAAGTCCATTAAGAAAATTTTTATCTCACAAGCGCGACCTGAAAGTGAAAGATCGCCTTATTTTGAGTTGGCTACTAAGCACAAAGTAGAATTGCATTTTCATCCCCTTATTGAATTAGTTTCTATCCCATCCAAAGAGTTTAGAAAATCTAAAATAGATATTGCTACTTATACTGCAGTTATTTTTACAAGTAAAAATGCAATTGAACATTTCTTTAGAACCTGTGATGAGTTAAAAGTTAACGTAAGTCAAGACACTAAATATTTTTGTATTACAGAGTCAGTTGCTTTGTTCTTGCAGAAATTTATTATGTATAGAAAGCGTAAAGTTTTCTTTGGTTCAGATGGCTCTAATAAAAAATTATTTGATGTTTTAAACAAGCATAAAGCTGCTGAACGTTTCTTATATGTTTGTAGTGAAAATCAACAGGACAATGAAATTGTAAACTGGCTAAAAGACCATAATTGTGAGTTTGATTTAGGTTATATGTACCGTTCGGTAAGCAGTGACTTAAAGCATGTTTTTGACCAGCATGAATTTGATGTTATTTGTTTATTTACGCCAAGTGGATTAAAAAGTTTATACGAAAACAAACCTGGTTTTATACAAAATGGCACTGCCATTTGTGCATTCGGATCTAACACTTGCAAAGCGGTTGAAGATGCAGGTTTAACCTTACATATTCGTGTTCCTAGTCCTCAAACACCAAGTATGATGGCTGGTTTAGATTTATATTTAAGCCAACTAAGCAAAAAGAAATAAATTGCATCAATGAATGCAATGTCTCCTTTTACCAATGAACTTATTCATGAAACAAGTCCCTACTTGCTTCAGCATGCCCATAATCCTGTCAATTGGATTGCTTGGTCTGAAAATCTTTTTGAGCTAGCTGCAAAAAATAACAAACCCATTTTATTAAGTATTGGATATGCTGCATGTCATTGGTGTCATGTAATGGAGCGAGAAAGTTTTGAGTCTATCGAGGTAGCTACTTATATGAATGAATATTTCATTAATGTAAAAGTAGATAGAGAGGAACGTCCCGACATTGATCATATTTACATGGATGCTTTACAGGCCATGACGGGAAGTGGTGGTTGGCCATTGAATATTTTTTTATTGCCCAATGGAAAGCCGTTTTATGGGGGAACTTACTTTCCTCCGATTGCCATGCAAAATAGGGCATCTTGGATGGATGTTTTAAAATCTGTACAAGAAGCTTTTGAAAAGAACTATGATAAATTAGCTGAACAAGCTATTAATTTATCTAATCATTTAGTGCAAGCCAATATTAAAATGAATACTGCAACAAATGAATTAGATGCGGAGCCAATTGCTACTAAGGAAGATTTAGAAATTATCGCAGGACGAATTATGCAATCTGCCGATACACAATGGGGCGGATTTGGAAATGCACCAAAGTTTCCTCAAACTTTTGCTTTACAAATGTTGTTGAGGCATTATTACGTTTCAAAAAATATCAATTCATTAAATCAAGTTACTTTATCCTTGGATAAAATGATTCAAGGAGGCATTTACGATCATTTAGGAGGTGGGTTTTCAAGATACAGTACCGATGGGCATTGGCAGGCGCCACACTTTGAAAAAATGTTGTACGACAATGCATTGCTCATTTCTATTTTATGCGAAACTTATCAGGTTACCCAAAAGGAAAATTATAAAATTGTTATTGAACAAACATTACAATTTTTAGAGCGTGAGTTATCCAATAAAGAAGGAGCTTTTTATGCAGCCTTGGATGCAGATAGTGAAGGAGTAGAAGGAAAATATTATACTTGGAGCTACGATGAATTAAAAACAGTAGTTCCTGAAAATAGCTTTGATTCTTTTTGTGCTTATTATCAAATACAAGCAACAGGAAACTGGGAGCATACGAATATTTTATGGACCCAGCATGATTATTCAATAAGTGAAGCTGAAAATTTTAAAACAATCAAACAACAGTTGCTTGCGGTACGTGAAAAAAGAATTAGACCAGGTTTAGATCATAAAATTATTTTATCCTGGAACAATTTAATGATTGTTGCACTTTGTAAAGCTGCTGCAGCATTAAGTGATACTGGGCTTGTAACGAAGGCTGTTAAAGTAATGCAGTGGATAGAACAAAATATGTTTAATGAAGCCGAAGGTTATTTTTACCATGTAAATACCAATGGGAAAAATAGCACACCTGCTTTTTTAGATGATTATGCAAGTTTGATACAAGCATATATTCATTTGCAAGAAATAACAGGGGACACGCAGTATTTGCATAAAGCAAAACAATGGACACTATATGTTCAAACTCATTTTGTAGATGAAGAAAAAACCTTTTATTATTTCACTCCTGCATATCAAAAGGATTTAGTGATTCGTAAAAAAGAAAATTATGATGGGGCGCAGCCAAGTGGGAATGCAATGATGTGTTATAACTTATTGTACTTGTCCAATATGTTTTCAATTCCTGAATGGAGCCTTCAAGCAAGGAAAATGGTGTTCACCATGCGCAAAATGATCCTCCAATATCCAGCTTCATTTAGTGTATGGGCGCAGAGTTTTACCATCCTTCATTTGGGCTTTGTGGAGCTAGTAAATGTTGGCTCAAAAGCCAAAGATTTGCAATTATCGGTATTAAAGCCATTTTTGCCCCATAGAATGACCGTATTTACGAATAATCTCGACGCCGCATTAAGCCTAACAAGTTTTAAACAAACTATTGATAATCAATACTATATATGCATAAATAGTACCTGTTTGCCTCCTTTTTCAAATATGAAGGATTTTTTAACATATATCAATCAACTAAATTATTAATTTGCAACACTTGTAAAGCATGGAATTAGTAACTTTATCCATACTTTCAAAAGAGTGTGTGCAGTAGATATTAAAAAAAATTTAAATATTATAATCTTGGTACTTCCAAGCATTATTCTAAATAATAATTATGGTTAAGAATTTGAAAATTGCAAAACTTAAATTTCCGTTGATGCTATTGACGGTCTTATTAAGTTCATTATTGTTTTTTGCATTTGAGTCTAAGAGTGTTTTAAGAAATACAAGACTAAGAACGGATGCACAAATGGCATACATTCCTGGTGGTTCATATTACATGGGAGCTAGTGATGAGCAAATTGACAATTCATTAATGAATCATAAAAAATTAGTTTCTGTTTCAAGCTTTTGGATGGACAAAACTGAAATCACGAATGAGCAATATCGTCGCTTTGTAAGCTATGTTGCGGATTCATTAAAATATTTAAATTATTATTTAAAGACTACTAATATTCCTAATGATGATACCTTGAAAGTAGATTGGGGAAAAGTAGCTACCATGAATAAGTTTATTGCAAACGCTAAAACACAAAAGGATATTGAAGGTTTATTGTCTTCAAAATTAACTGAAGTGGTACTGCAACAACCTAATAGATTAAAAGGACATCCATTACAATTGGATCCGAATAAAATGATTTACAGCTATAATTTTGTCGATCTAAAAAAAGCAGCTGAATTATCTAATTCAAGTAAGGGTTTGAAAAATGAAAAGCGTCTTTTTGTAATTAAAAAAGAAGTTGCTATTTATCCTGACTCTTTAGTTTGGGGAAGAGATTTTTCTTATTCTGAAAATGATCCTTTAATGATTATGTATTTCTCTCATAAATCATACAATGAGTATCCTGTGGTAGGAGTGTCTTGGAAACAAGCCACTGCTTTTTGTCATTGGAGAACAGAGCATAGCGATTACTATCAAGGACGCCCTGGTAAAAAGGATATCATGATTGATGGTGTGTATCGTTTACCATCCGAAGCTGAATGGGAATATGCTGCGAGAGGAAATTCAAAAATCAATGCGATGTTTCCTTGGGGTGCTCCATATGCGCGTACTAGAGAAGGTCGCTTGATGGCTAATTTCAAGCCAGGAAGAGGAGACTATTTTGGTGGGGATACAAAAGTAGATGGTATCACTCCTGTTAAAGTAAAATCATATACCGAAAATGGATTTGGTTTATACGATATGGCAGGAAACGTAGCAGAGTGGACAAGTACAGTGTATGATGAAGCAGGTGGCCCTTCGGATTTTAATCCAAACTATCAATATGATGTGGATGATAAAGACGAGTTAAAAGAAAAAAGAGATCCTCGTGCAAGAAAATCAATTAGAGGTGGATCTTGGAAAGACAATGCTTACAATTGTCAAGTGAGTACAAGAAATTTTGAGTATCAGTTTAATGCAAAATCTTATATAGGATTCAGATGTGTATTGTACACAACTCCTAAATATTAATTCACAAAGCATTCATCAGAAAAAATAAAAAACCATTCATTAAAACATAAAAAAAATTTATGAGTCAAGTTAACAAACCTGAAGTAAAAAAAGATTTCAAATATTGGGTAGATAAAGCAGTATCAGTAGGAGCTGCGGTTGTAATTGTAGGTGCATTATTTAAAATTTTGCACTGGCCATTTGCAAATACCTTTTTGATTGTTGGTATGTTTACAGAAGCAATTATTTTTTTAGTGTATGCTTATCTTCCTTCAGATCCTCAGGATCATTCGCATGCTGCAGGTGGTACTGCTACATTAGATAGCTCAGAATTAATCAAGGCTTTAAATGATGTTAAGACTTCAATTGAAAATACAAATACAAATATTGGTGCAATCAGTGCTCAAACAGAAGGTTTGAAAAACTTAAATGCAAAGTTTGAATCAATGGGTAAAACATTGGATGAATTAAATCATTTTTATGGTAGCGTTAAAACTTTATCTGAATCAATGACAAGTTCAGTGGGTGACGCAGCGCGTACAAAAGATCAATTAAATGCATTGGCTAACAATTTAACAGAATTGAATGCTGTGTATACAAATATGATCTCTGCAATCAAAGGAAAATAATTTAATAGCAAATTCAAATAAAAATATTTTTAGATGGCATTACCTAAAGAACCAAGGCAGA
>DAIUEC010000062.1:10539-13038 GCA_036845345.1 Sediminibacterium sp. | reverse complement strand
TCGTTTATTCATAAAAATGCCCCCATTAAGTGTCTAACTTTTTGGGGGCAGTCCATCGAGTGGCCTTTTTAGTTTTATCTAAATCAATGCACCCGTTTATGGGGTGCATTGAAAAAATCATAAAAGGGAGGATTTAAAAAAATTAATTTTATTGATTATTTTTTTAAATCTCCAAATGCTTCGGGGCGCATTTGTGGGAAGAACAATACGTCTTGTATCGAAGGTTGATTTAACATCATCATACATAAACGATCTATTCCAATGCCAATACCCGAAGTTGGTGGCATACCATATTCCAATGCTCTTAAAAAGTCATGATCAATAAACATAGCTTCGTCATCACCTCTTTCCATTAAAGCCAACTGATCTTCAAAACGTTTTCTTTGATCAATTGGATCATTTAATTCAGAATAAGCATTGGCTAATTCTTTACCATTCACCATCAATTCAAAACGCTCTACCAAACCTTCCTTGCTACGGTGTTTCTTGGTCAATGGACTCATTTCCACTGGGTAGTCAATAATAAAAGTAGGTTGCGTATAAGTATGCTCACTGGTTGAACCGAATATTTCATCAATCAATTTTCCTTTACCAATTGTTGGCGCTACATCTATCTTTAAAGTCTTACAAACGTTTCTTAATCCTGCTTCATCCATTCCTGTAATATCAATACCTGTATTTTCTTTAATCGCATCAATAATACTCACACGACGATAAGGGGCTTTAAAATCAATGGTCTTATCTCCCACAGTTAAAACAGTGGTACCATGTAAAGTCAAAGCAATTTTTTCAAACAACTGCTCGGTAATTTCCATCATCCAGAAATAATCCTTGTAAGCAGTATACCATTCTAATACGGTGAACTCTGGATTATGCGTTCTGTCCATTCCTTCGTTACGGAAATTGCGGCTAAACTCATATACCCAATCAAATCCACCTACAATCAAACGCTTTAAATACAATTCATTGGCAATACGCAAGTAAAAGGGTACATCCAATGCATTATGATGCGTAATAAAGGGTCTTGCTGCTGCACCACCCGGAATGGCTTGTAATACAGGTGTATCTACTTCTAATGCACCTCTTGTATTTAAAAACTCACGAATCGTATTCATTAACACAGTACGCTTCGCAAATGTTTCTTTTACATCTGGATTGATAATTAAATCGGCATAGCGTTGACGATATCTAAATTCTGGATCCGTTACTGCATCAAAAGTATTTCCTTCCTCATCTCTCTTTACAACCGGCAACGGCTTTAAGGACTTCGCCAATAAAGTAACCGTGTTGGCATGTAAGGAAGTCTCGCCAGTTTTAGTAATAAATACATAACCAGTTGCACCAATGATATCACCAAGATCCATTCCGTTCTTAGTTAGTACATCCCAATAAGTCTTGTCCTCATCTGGACAAATTTCATCTCTTTTTATGTATAACTGAAAGATGCCGTCATTATCTTGAATCTTCACAAATAAAACCTTGCCCTTATCATTTACACTCATAATTCTACCGGCAACACACACATTCGCATAGTTATCCTTGGTTTCCTCGGAAAAGTTTTGCTTTATTTCAGCAGAATAATGAGAAACTGGGTATAATGGAGCTGGATAAGGGTTGATACCCGCAGCCTCTAAATTTTGGAGCTTTTCTCTTCTAATAATCTCTTGTTCTGATAAATCTTGACTCATTTATATAGTATTAATACCGCAAAAGTAAAACTTAAGGAGCAATTAGCGAAAGAAGCCTGCTTTTACTTCTTGTTCGGTTAAAGAAAGTAAATCACCTGGTTGCATTTTAGAAATGGTGTAAGTTCCCATTTGCGCACGAATCAATCTTAAAACCGGAAATCCAACGGATGCAAACATCTTACGCACCTGTCTATTTTTTCCCTCCGTTAATTGAATGGAAGCCCAAGTTGCTGGAATGGATTTTCTAAAACGAATCGGTGGATTGCGATCAGGTACTTCAATGGTATCTGGCAATAATTTTACAACCGCCTTTTTGGTCTTATATTGTTGACCATCAATATTAATGGTAACACCTTTTGATAATGCATCAGCCGCTTCCTGTGTAATAGCGCCATCCACTTGCACCCAATAGGTTCGTTGATGCTCAAAAATTGGATGCAGCAATTGATGATTAACACTTTTATCATTCGTTAATAAGAGTAATCCTTCACTATCATAATCTAATCTTCCTACTGGATAAACATCATTTTCCACTTCTATAATATCTTTCAAACACAATTTTCCATCGCTTGATGTGAATTGAGAAAGCACTTGAAAAGGTTTGTATAAAAGATAATATTGCATCCGAAATATTGTCTAAAAAAACAAAGTCCCACTGTTGTGGGACCTCGTATATAGATGGGTTAGTAAGTACGGGAATTGAATTCCCATCACAATATTAATTATACTTTATCCTAATTCAAAAAATTTTTTAAACAAATTTTTTGGGTTTATCCACAATAGCATGTTTTATAACTGCTCATTCTAAATT
>DAIUEC010000062.1:0-10529 GCA_036845345.1 Sediminibacterium sp. | reverse complement strand
CATGTGGTAGCTGCCGGACGATATTTTATTTATTTATGATTTTAAAATCATTTTATTGATTTATATTTTTTTATAAAACGCTGTAACACTTGTAAACAAAGGATTACAAAAGAATGAATTTTTTATGATGTACTCATTACATTCATTGTTTGCTGTAAATTTTTATGTACTATCTGCAACAATTTTTCACAGATTATGGACAAAAAAAATTTTTTACAAAAAAGGCTCGTTACCTTTGATTTAGGCCAAAAAACACAATTATGAAGCTTATCGCACCCGTTTCTATCAAATGGTTATCAAATTTAATTGGAGCAGAAATTGTTGGAAATGATCAATTAGAAATTGCCGGAGTAAATGAAATTCATCAAGTTGAAAAAGGGGATGTTGTGTTTGTTGATCATCCAAAATATTATGATACTTGCTTAAATAGTGCTGCTTCATGTATCATTATCAACAATAAAGAAGTGAATATTCCAGAAGGAAAAGCATTATTGTTTTGCGCTGATCCTTTTGAAGCTTATTTGACAATTGTAAAGCATTTTAAACCTTTGATTGTGAATGAAAAAGCAATTAGTGAGGATGCAATTATTGGTGAAGGGACTATTATTATGCCCAATGTTTTTATTGGCAATAATGTGCAAATTGGAAAGCATTGTACCATTTATCCTGGTGTAACTATTTTGTCCGATACCCTTATTGGCGACGATGTAATTATACAAGCCAATACCGTTATTGGAGGTGACGCTTTTTATTATAACACTAAAAAGAATCGACCTGCTTGGTATAAAAAAATGTTGAGTTGTGGGAGAGTGGTATTAGAAGATAAGGTAGAAATTGGTTGTGGTTGTACTATTGATAGAGGGGTGAGCGGGGATACCAAGATTGGCATGGGAACCAAGATTGATAATATGGTTCATATTGGACATGATACCCAAACAGCCGAAAATTGCTTGATTGCTGCTCAGGTAGGTATTGCAGGTGGCGTAAAATTAGAAGCCGGCGTTACTTTATGGGGTCAAGTGGGCGTTGGTAAAACCCTAACGATAGGAGAAAATGCGGTAGTACTAGCACAAGCGGGTGTACCAAGCTCCATTAAAGGCAATAAAGTTTATATGGGATTCCCGGCAGAAGATGCAAGTATAAAGCGTAGAGAATATGTTTGGATTAAACGCATTCCTGAACTTTGGAAAAAAGTGATGGAAGATAAATAAACGCTGTTAGCGCAGCGCTTTTATATTTTAAGGCAGCTGATGTAGTTCCTTTAATTCTGCACAAGATCTATTGATCGTTTCTTCCAAGTTTCGGTAATGAAAGGAAGGGAATTCTTTCAAAAATTTAGTATTGTCAAAATGAACTACCGCCTGCGCAGTTGCAGCAGTTTCTTTAGTTAATAAAGGAGTTTTCCCCGTGATCATTCCTTTCACTGCCTCTAACCTCCACACAATCGCTGCTAATAATGGAGTTACTTGTTTATGTGGTGGTTTTTTACCAAATGCTTTTGCAATATATGTAAATACTTCCTTGTATTGAACATTGCTTCCGCTAATAATAAATCTTTGTCCTTGTACATCGCTATGCATTAATAATTGCATTGCATCAATCACATCCATTACATCCACAAATCCACTCACTCCATTTGTATACCAAGGAAATTCATCATAAGCCGATTTAAAAATTTCTGAAGATCCCTTATTCCAATCTCCCGCTCCTAAAATAATTACCGGATTGACAATGGCTACATTTAATCCTTCGCCCATTCCTCTCCACACTTCCATCTCGGCTAAATATTTTGATTTACCATACACGCTATTACTCGTTTCTGGTGTCCAATTCATCGTCTCATCTACGGGAGCATCTTCTCTAATTCTTCCGAGTGCTGCAACCGAACTTACATACACTAATTTTTGAATTTTATTTTCAATACATGCATTTACAATATTGGCAGTGCCTTCGATATTAGCCTGTAACATAACGCCAGCTTGCTTTGGAGAGAAAGATACAATAGCCGCACAATGATAAACCTTTGTTATACCTGTCATTGCATGATCCAATGAAGTCACCTCTAAAATATCTCCTTTGACCCATTCTACTTTTTCGGATCCCTTAAATTGAGGAATACTTTTTCTATACAAAGCACGAACTGCTTCGCCCTTTGAAACCAAAGATTGAATTAAATGACTTCCCACTAAACCACTTGCACCCGTTACAAAATTCATAGTTAATTATTTATCTTTTAATAACCTTGCAAGGTCTCTTTTTAACTGTTGTACTTCAAGTGCTTTTAAACCGTCATATATTTTACCGCGTACTTTTCCATTACGGTCTACGAGTGCAAAAAATTGGGTATGTATAAATTGATCCTCTATTTTTTCTACATTATTTTTTGGATCATCCAACAAATAGGAGCTTCTTGCCATTTGGTATAAACTATCCTTACGGCCGGTAATAAAAATCCATTTTTTAGTATCCACCTGCAAAGAATCGGCATAATGTTTTAAAACTGCTACAGAATCGGTGCCTGGATTACAGGTATGTGAGAATATTTGAAAATCTGGTTCATTCTTAAACTGATTGTAAATATCCTTCATGTTGGTATTTAACTTGGGACAAATGCCTTTGCAAGTGGTGAAAAAGTATTCAACCACCGTGATTTTATTGGTAAGGTCGGCCTCGGTTACGGGTTGACCATCTTGATTGGTAAAATGAAAAGGTTTTACATAGCTTAAGGTAGGCAGCTTTACCTTCCAGTTATCGGTTCCTCTAAATACAAAGTAAAAAAAGCCAGCTAGCAACACCGTAAAAAATACTAAATAACCAACCATTTTTTTTGACATAAGATTAAATTTAATTGCCCAGCAATACTTTGAGACATAAAGGTAATATTATTTTGGTTGCCCTATCTTTGCGATATGTTTAAAAATTGGAATTGGGATGCAATCGGAATCAGTGCCTCATTGGCCTGTGCCATTCATTGTGCTTTACTGCCTTTGTTTTTTAGTTCCCTTCCATTATTAGGAATCAATATCCTGCACAATTACCAATTTGAATTTGGGATGATCCTTGTTTCTTTTGCCATTGGCGCTTACTCACTTTACCATGGTTATAAAAAACACCATCATTCCTTTAAGCCAATCATATTATTTAGTATCGGAATCGCGATTATGTTTTCGAGAATGATATTTAGAGAAATTGAATTGTATTTATTATTTCCGGCAGCCATTTTAATCATTTACGCACATGTCAATAACCATATGCGTTGTAGAGTGCACAATCATGCACACGCTGATGACTGTGATCACTAGTGAATTGACAAATAGTTTGTAAATATGTTTTTGAAAAGCGGGTTTTGCCTTCTAAGCGAAAGTATAACTCATTGAGCCATCCTTTTCATCCTTTAACTGAATACCCATTGCCGTTAATTGATTTCTAATTTTATCGCTGGTTGCAAAGTCTTTTCTTGTTTTTGCATCCTTACGAATTTCAATTAATAAATCAATCACCCCTTTTAATTGTTCACGATTGGCACCGGCTTCCATCTTAATACCCATAATGTTTTCGATAAACAATGTCATTTGATTTTGTACAAATAACCAACTGTCTCCACTCACAGCATCTGCTGCAATATGTTTATCTTTTAATGAATTGATACTAGGTAACATTTCAAACATATTCGCAATTACCTTAGCCGTATTCATATCGTCATCCATGAATTGTTCAAGTTCGGTTGCCCATGTTTTAAGTTGGGTATCTAAATTCATATCCGTCGCTAAAGTACCAGCAGTAAAGCTTTGCGCCTTTAACCACTCATATCCTTCAAGTAAACGCTTTAAAGCTTTTTCAGATGCTTGCAATGCTTCATTGCTAAAATCTAATGTGCCACGATACTGACTTTGTAGAATAAAAAAGCGAACCGTCATTGGAGCATAAGCCTGTGTTAATTCATGGTGATTGCCCGTAAACAATTCACTTAACTTAATCACATTATTGTAGCTCTTACCCATTTTACGACCGTTAATGGTGATCATATTATTATGCATCCAATAACGTGCAGGAATTTCATGATTACAAACATTGCTTTGTGCAATCTCACATTCATGGTGGGGGAATTGTAAGTCCATTCCACCTCCGTGTATATCAAATCGCTTTCCTAAATATTTAGTAGCCATTGCAGAACACTCAATATGCCAACCTGGGAAACCTTCTCCCCATGGGCTTTGCCAGCGCATGATATGTTCAATAGGCGCTTTTTTCCATAAAGCAAAGTCTACCTTATTTCTTTTTTCTTCCTGATTCTCTAACTCTCTTGTAGTCTCTAATTGCTCTTCTAAATTACGACCACTTAAAATTCCATAGGGCTGATTTTTTTTCGAAAAATCATCATTATATTTTACCACATCAAAATAAACAGAACCATTACTTTCATAAGCATAGCCGTCTTTCATGATGGTTTTAATCATTTCAATTTGCTCTACAATATGTCCAGTAGCTGTTGGTTCAATGCTTGGAGGCATATTATTAAATTGCTCCATTGCCCAATGATACAAGTGCGTATACTTTTGCACCAACTCCATCGGCTCCAATTTTTCTAAAATAGCTTTGGATGCAATTTTATCTTCTGCTTGTTTACCTTCTTCTTCAAAATGCCCAGCATCGGTGATATTTCGAACATAACGAACCTTGTATCCTTTATGCAATAAATAGCGGTACACCACATCAAAAGTGATAAAAGGACGTGCATGCCCCAAATGGCTTTCTCCACTTACAGTTGGTCCACAAACATACATACCCACATAAGGGGTATTAATAGGTACGAAAACTTCTTTTTGACGTGTTAGGGAGTTGTATATTTTAAGTGCCATAATGTAGACACAAAGATATTTTATTTTAGGTAACCGATTATTGTTTTTTTAACAATAAGTCCGCCATCATCATGTGGTGATCACTTAAATTTTCATCCACTTGTTCAAATGCTTTTACATCCCATGAAGGGTTCGTTAAAATATAATCGATTCTTAGGGTCGGAGACAGTCCCATATAAGTTACCCCAATACCAAATCCTTTTTCTAAAAATGCATCCTTCCAGCCAGTTGCAATGGTACGATAAGTGTAGGAGCTAGGCACATCATTAAAATCACCAGTTATGATTGTTGGATAGGGACTTTGATTAATTTGCTTGGAAACTATTGCTGCTTGAACAGCTCTTTGTTGAAACGCATTTTTCATTTTTTTTATGACACCAAATTTATTCTTACTTGCATCATCAATGGCTTCAAAATCATCTTGCTTAAAACGATATGATGCCAAGTGCGTTGTAAAAACCTGAATGGTATCATCTCCTTTAACAATGGTACAAGCAATTAAACTTTCTTTATTGGTATACGGAAATCTTTCACTGTGTACTATTTTATATTTTGAATAGATAATACAACCTGAATAATAAGCCGCTTCCTTGGTTTGATAATCTTTAGAGAAAAAAGAGAATGGATAATTTTTTTCGAAATATTGTGCATGATTGGCTATATCTCCCTTGCGTTCATTGGTATTATATTCCTGCATACAAATAATATCTGGATTCCATTTTTGAATTGAATACGCAATCTCCTGCGTTCTTAATTTCATGGTAGATTTTGACATGATACCATTAAAACCTCTCACATTCCAACTAATAATTCTTAGGTTATTTTCCTTTTTATTTTTAGGGAAGGATAGTCCAGGATGTAATCCCACTATAACTATTAACAGTTTCCATGATAATATTAAACTTAACAAGGAAGGAATAGACACTATGGGTTTTACAATTAACCAAAAAAATAAAAACAATACTTCAGCGATTAATAAGTAGGGAGTAAGCAATCCTATAAAACCATTCAACCAAATAAAGCTAAGTGGTGAGAACAATAAAGGATAAAGTAATATTAAAGAAATCAGCAGGTTTAAAAAAAGGAGAATCCTCTTTCCAAATATTCTTATGCGTGATTTTTTTGGCATTAATTTTTAGGAGCTAAACTGTTATTTAACAAATGTAATAGTTGATGCATCCATTTTCCTAAATCCTTTCCTCTTTTTAATAACATTACATAAACAAAGCCAGCAATACCACCACATATAATAGCAATATCAGTAGCCATATTTGCATCTACTAAGCCGTACCCTTGTATTAATAAAAAAACAATACCTAAAATCCAAACAGGTATGCCGCCCGCTACATTTGGTAATAATTTGTAATTAGGAATCAATGCAATGGAAGCCGTAACAATAGCAGTAACGCTTACCCCCGCACCCAATAAAGCTTGATTAGACCCAACAATGATATATGAAATTGCTCCCAGAATACCTCCATAAAAGTAAATAGGAAAAATGTGTTTGTTTGCTCCTTTCACTTGTAATGTATTACTGAATATACTTAGCCAAATCATATTCCCCAATAAGATCCAAAAACCATCATGCACCCAATTATAAGTAAGCAATGACCAAGGACTGCTTATCCATTTTTCAGTTAGCGTCAATGGTTGAAAAATTTGAGCGGCATATTGTTCCAAGGGTAAACTTTCTAAATAGTAAACCACTTTGATCAATCCCAAAATCACATACACCACCAAATTCACCGCCAATAAAGCCACTAATGCATTGTTATCAGCACCTAAAAGTGGCTTTTCATTATTTTCTGTTTGCATGGAATGCTATTTAAAATCTTCTGTTATTTTTCTTCCAGATATATACCAATATAAATCCTACAATGGCACCACCCACATGCGCCCATCTTGCTACATTATCCCCTGCCGAATTTCTTAAGGCAAAAAATAATTCATAAGAGAAGTATAAAATACCTAACCACTTTGCCTTCATAGGAATAAAGAAATAAATGTAGATATAGGTATTGGGAAATAAATACACAAATGCAATTAAGATACCAAACACTGCTCCACTTGCGCCTAAAGTGGCAACGTCTACCTTGGCTTTATACAAATTGATAAAGTCAGTAGCTTCTGCTGAATGTGCTCCAGACAAAATTAATTGATGATAATACTTTGTAGCATCCATCAATTCAAAAGAAAGAATTCCTAAATGAATCATGGCAGCACCAACACCACATAAAAAATAGAATAATAAAAATTGTTTCGGACCCCAAATGTTTTCAAGTATCGAACCAAACATCCACAACGCAAGCATGTTTCCAAAAATATGCCCAAGGTCACCATGCAAAAACATATGCGTAATTAATTGCCAAGGTCTAAACAAATCACTTTGAAAAGCATGCAATGCAAAAATATCTTCAAAATTAAAAGCACTTGTTGGACCACCAAATGTGTTTTGTGCAAAAAACATTAACCCATTTATAATGAGCAAGTTTTTAATAATAGTGGGTAAACTATTGTATCCTGTAGGTCTGAATTGCGTCATGCTATATTATGTTTACTTTCTTTTTAATTGAACAACGTTTTCAATATGTAAGGTATGTGGGAACATATCTACAGGTTGAATTTTTGTTACTTTATATTTTTCATCTAACAAAGCAAGGTCTCTTGCTTGTGTTGCAGGATTACAACTTACATAAACAATAGTAGGTGCTTCCATTTCTAAAAGCTTTCTTACTAATTTTTCATGCATACCTGCGCGTGGAGGATCCGTAATAATTACATCTGGTTTTCCGTGTGTTTCAAAAAATGCATCATCACAAATATCAATCACATCTCCTGCAAAAAATGCAGTGTCCGTTAAATTATTCATGCTTGCATTTTCCTTGGCATCCTCAATGGCATCAGCCACAAACTCAACACCCACAATCTTTTTAGCTTGCTTGCTACAAAAAATACCAATACTTCCGGTACCACAATACAAATCATAAACCACTTCCTTTCCTGTTAACTCGGCAAAGTCTCTTGTTACTTGATACAAGCGTTCTGCTTGTTTGGAGTTGGTTTGGAAAAAAGATTTTGGACTTATTTTAAATGCAAAATCTTCCAACATTTCTGTAATATATCCTTTTCCAAAAAACACCTGCGGCACTAAGTCCTGCATACTATCATTACGCTTTGTATTGATCGTGTATAACAAGGTAGTGATCTGCGGAAACTGTTTTAATAATAAATTTAAAAGCGCTTCACGTTTTTCTACATCCTCATAACCTAATATTAAATTCACCATCCATTGTCCATCCGTAGTATTACGCACAAACATATTTCTTAACCAACCCTGATGTTGTTTGATATTATAAAATGGCATTTCATTTTCGATCGCAAAATTCACAACTGCTTTGCGCATTAAGTTAGTAGGTTCAATTTGCAAATAACAAGTATCAATTTCTACCACTTTTTCAAAAAATCCGCGCGCATGAAAACCACCGGCTCCTGGTAATTTTTGTGGGGCTTCTCCATTGGCCTTCATTACTTTGAATTCATCAAATGGAATAAATTTTTCGGTGGCAAATGTATATTCTACTTTATTGCGATAGCCTTCCGTTGCTGGGGCACCCATAATAGGTTGTATTTCCGGCAACTCCACCTTGGCAATTCTCGTTAAATTATCAACTACCTGCTTGTGCTTGTATTTTAATTGTTGCTCATAAGGAAGCATCTGCCACTGACATCCACCGCACACACCAAAATGCGAACAAAAAGGCTTCACCCTCATTTCAGAATAACTATGAAAATGCTTGGCAAACCCTTCGGCCCAATCTGCCTTATTTTTTTGCAATTGTATATCCACCACATCTCCCGGTACCGCTCCTTCTACAAATACAACTTTACCATCTACCCTTGCTAAGGACTTTCCCTCAGCTGCATAATCCTCAATGAGGACTTTTTCCAATATTGGTTTTTGCTTTATTTTTCTCACGGGAACAAAGGTACTCAACAAGGGGTATATTTAAAGTAAATGAACCTATAATTTAACTTGTTCATTTAATTTATATTTTTACAAAATGAAACAGCTATTTTTTGCACTTTTTATACTGCCAGTTTGCTTATTGGCACAAACAAATAAACCTAATTCAAAGACAGCTACTGCCGATTTAGGTCATCAAATCCAAATTATACTTAAACCCTATCAGGATACAAAAATATACCTCGGCACCAACTATGGAAATGCGCGCACATTCGCCGATTCCTGCGTTTTGAATAATAAAAGTGAAGGGGTTTTTGAATCAAAGCAAAAATTGACGCCAGGTATTTATTTTGTGGTGTCTCCTAAAATGAGCATTTTATTTGATTTTATAGTAGATGATAAACAACATTTTAAAATTGTTGCAGATACCTTGGACTTAAAAAATATTACCATTACCGGCTCAAATGAAAACATTTTATTTCAAAACTATTCTAAATCCATAAATGATTTATTTGTTCAATTAGGAGCAATAGAAAAAAACTTTAAAGGAGCAACTACTGCTAAAGATTCTGCAAACTTTAAAGAAGCCTACTTAAATAAGGATAAAGAAATTAAACAAAAAAGAAAGTCATTTATACAAGCGAATCCAAATTCAATGATGAGTTTTTTATTGAATACCATGGAAGTTCCCGAAGCGCCTGCCGTTCCAATAGTCAATGGCAAAGCGGATTCCCTGTATCCATATAGATATGTAAAGAATCATTATTGGGATAATGTTGTGTTTAATGATAACCGATTATTGCGCACTCCGTTTTTTGAAAAAAAATTAGACGATTATTTTAAAAACTTTGTTTCAAGAGAACCCGACTCTGTGATTGAAGAAGTTCAATACATGCTTACGGTTGCAAAAACTGGAAAAGAAATTTATCCTTTTTTACTTTTTAAGTTCACGAATAAATACATCAGTCCTGAATTTATGGGACAGGACAAAGTATTCCTACACATCTATCAAAACTTTTTTGCGAAGGGTGATACCATACTTTTAAATGAAGCTTCTAAAAAATCGCTTCGTGATAGAGCTTATAGTTTAATGGCCAATCAATTGGGATTGCCAGCTCCTATTTTAGTATTAAATGATGTGAATGATAAACGTTTTGCTTTACACAATGTCAAGGCCCAGTATACCTTTGTGGCTTTTTGGGATCCAACCTGTAGCCACTGTAAAATAGAGATTCCTAAATTAGATTCTATTTACAAAGCATCCTGGAAAGCATTGGATGTAAAAGTAGTTTCGGTGAACATTAATTTTAAAGAGATTAGCGCTTGGAAGAATTTTATAAAAGAACATCAGTTGGAAGATTGGTTAAATGGATACCAAACCGAAGAGGATTTAAATAGAGAAGTGAAAGAAGGCAAACCAACTACTATTAGACAATTGTATGATGTTTACAAAACGCCTACTTTTTATTTATTAGATAAAAACAAAAAGATTGTTGCCAAGAATTTATCGATTGAACAGTTTAATGATTTTTTACAATCCACTATCAATAAATCAAAATAGTAACTAAAATTAAAAGTCCTTATTAAAAGACACCCGCTACTACATTTTTAATCACCTGTGGTTTTCCTAAAGTGTAATAATGTAACACAGGTACCCCTGCAGCTTTTAGTTCCTTGCTTTGTTGTATTAACCACTCGGTACCCAC
>DAIUEC010000061.1:0-13305 GCA_036845345.1 Sediminibacterium sp. | reverse complement strand
TAAGGACTAGCCTTTGCGCTAGCTAAAAGGGGGTCCCGTAGTTCAATGGATAGAATAGGTGTTTCCTAAAGGAACTACCTATTTTGGGATATTTGAATTATAGAAATGTAGAACTGGATTGAGTTTTAGAGGTTTGGGATTTTTTGAAAATGAAAAGTGTGTAGCAAAAGTGTGTAGCAAATTGGTATTTTTGAAATCGGTGGTAATCCTACAAAGTGGGAACGGATGTTTCCTAAAGGGATATTCAATTTAGGGTAGTCTGTTTTAAGGAAATGTAGGACTGGTTTGATTTTGGTAAAATTAGTGTTTTGAGAAAATGGAAAGTGTGTAGTAAAAGTGTGTAGCAGAGAGTGATATAACATATTCGTCCCATAGTTTAATGGATAAAATAAGAATTTCCTAAATTCCAGATGCAAGTTCGATTCTTGCTGGGACGACATTAAAAAACCCTTGCATCATAGCAGGGGTTTTTTATTTAATAGACTTTCGGGAATAAATAGAAAATCATTTATTTAATCGGCAGATAATCACTTGGAAGCATGGTACATACTTTTTCAGACCATGCCCAGAAGCCATCGGTTAATAATTCAAGGCCATTATAAAAATCACCATTGGGATAAATGAAAATGGGGCTATTGGTTCTTAAACTAAGATCTGTTCTTATAAACTCATTTCCTCTATAAACAGGAAGCGTTTTGGCGTATTCGTTTGGAATTTTCTTGTTCAAATTCAATACTTGTAATCCATTCTTAAAATAGAATGTTTTTGCATTAGATTCGGTTGCATTTGAGACTAACATATCTCTTGTAATTAATGGATCAAGTGTTACTTTAGTTTCCTCAAATCCTATATTTCGCACTTTATTGTAATAGTCCAAACTATCCTGATTTAAATTATAATTTCCTCCTTTGTAAAGTTCTTTTACCCTTACAATTTCGTCTTTACTAACATTTATTACTGTTCTTACCTCAAATCCATCTTTAATAAAACTATTATTATATAGGCTTCTTATAAAATGACGTAAAGAGCCCTTATAAGTTTCAGATCTTGCCTTATTCCATTCTGCAATTTGCTTAGGCTTATTGGACTTCATCTCTTCAAAATAAGGGTAGCCCTTGAATGAGAAGGTATTATTGTTAAAATCAATCTCGAATTTAGAAAGCAAATAAATGATTTTGTAACCAAGTTCTGTATTTTCGAAAATCAATTTTTCATTTGTAAAGGCCCTTAATTTATTCGAGTTTGCACCAAATTTAAATTTTAGAACTTCAGGATTTTTAAATAGGCAATTTATTGCTAACACCGGGCTTCCAATAAAATAAGATTTAAAACTATCTCCCCAGCGCTCCCATCCATTTTCATCATAGGATTCAACTACCACTTCTTTTAATTGGTTCGCAGTTGGATTCATAGAAATAATTAGAGGATCATTTGATATACTTACTTGAATTACGCTGATATTATCCTCATAATTTAATGATGTAGCCACTAATTCATACTTACCGGGCTTTAAATGATCTAATTGAAAATCTCCCTTCACATTAGTTATTGTTCCATTCGTAGTATGACTTAAAAAAATACTTATTCCTTCCAAAGGTTTTTTAGTTTCACTATCAATAACTCTTCCAATCAATTTAGTTTGAGCAGTAGTATAAATAGAGATTATTAGTAAAAGTGAGAAAAATATATATTTCATAGTATATTGATTGTTAAGTGATTTACTTTAATACTTTTTGAATTGAAACCAATTTACCTTTACTATCCATTCCTTCAAGAACAAGTCTAAAATTATTAGTCACATCATTATTATAAAATTCAATTTTTATTTTTTGATGTGTTTTATCCAATGTAATCCAGGGATTCCAAAGTAAAGTTGTACGCAGATCTTTCAAATTATCTTGTAATTTTTCAGCATAATTAGGACTATAAAATTCTTTATTTGATATATAACCGATATAAGTATTATAATCCATTCCGCTAGTGTTGAAATTTTTATTAAGACTAATAAGATCTAACCCTCTTTTTTTATACATAACAATTGCAGCACTACTAGCAATCATTCCACCATTTGCATTACTTGCAATAATTCCTCCACTTGGATTCAATCCACCCACAAAATTATTGGTAAATACTTTTACATAAGCCAAACTTTTAACATCAATATTATAAAGATCTGTTGCCTGAATTGGAGTTTCGTCTAAATAAAAAGATGGAGACCCACCCCGATATGTTAAAACACCTAATGAGGCTGTACCCCCAATATTATTACCTACTTCCAATCCTGGTACTTTTCCAGATAAAAAATCAAAAATATCAATGGTATGACTTGCATTTTCTAGTGTGCTCATATCAAATGCTGCAGTTGCTTCCCCTGAAAATATCCCGAATGTATATTTTTTGTCCAATTCTTTTATTCTTGCTTTCTGTTTTGAAAAAACTGTAACCTCTTTTAATGAATTGTTTTTATTTAAAGCATCAAATTTTAATTGCTCTTTTACGATTGCCTGTAAATTACTTAGTCCAGCAGTATCTAGATTTGATTTTGAAAAATCAAGAACTACCTTTGCATCAGGCTTAAACAAATTACTCTCTATAATTAAATTTTTATTTGAAACCGTAGTAGAACCATTTATTTTATAAAAAATTTTAGTAGTATCATACAGCATCGCATTTGAACTTGTAAAAGATCCATCATCAAATATTGGTAAAGTAATCATATTATTACTTGAGTCCTTCGCAACAAAAATCAAATTAATGGTTTCAGACTTTTTAAGTTTCTTTATGCCATAATCAGTGATTTTTCCATTCAAAGTTTGATACATAGAATCTCTTACATATCTTATCTCTGGCAAAGAATTACTTAAAATTGTCTTCCAATTGTATCTACTCCACCCATTTGTGAGCATCACTAAATCTAAATGATTATAAACACTATCTGCATTAGAAGAAAAATAATATGCTGGATTATTCACATGCCCAATTAAATCTCCATTAAGTAATAAATGTGAAATAATATTATTGTCGTTAAATTGATTGGTATTTGCATCTGTTATTGCTAATGAATAACTAGCATAAGTAGTATCCTTTAATTCAATTTCATAGACATTTTTCCCTCTTTTCAAAGTATTTAAAGTGTCTATACTTAATGCTGTATTTAACTTATAATCATCATTCTTTACAAATAACTGTCTTTCACAAAGGGGTGTATTGTTCTCATCAAATAAAGTTAAACTTAAAATACCAGTAAGCATTTTATTCAAGGGCAAGGTACTAGTGATGGATTCCTTATCTGTTAAATTTATTTTTGCCATAAACAAAATAGACCCGTTCATTTGACCTACTAAGTTCAATTGCTGCATTGAAGTTGGTATATTCTTTGTTCTTTGAATATGAAATATTCTATTTGACCTACCAGGCTCTACACTTAAATTAACACCAACTTCTTCTGCACTAGGCAATGGCGTAATGTGTTTATTACCCAAAATATCAACCCAAAATGCAATATATTTTTGACCAGTCAATGGTACAAACTGAAACTTACCCATACCATCGTGTAATGTTTTAAAAGAAGTAACAGAGTCTCCCTTATCATTTTTAACTACGCCACTTAAATTTTCTGGAAACCCAAGTCCATTAATTGATTTAAATGCAATTACATTAATTTTATTATTAATTAAATTGCCAGACTCGGGTAAAAATTGAATACTAGATTCTTTTATATTTTTTTGTTGTAATGTTGGCTGATTTTTATTATTTACAATTTTGAAATGTTGTTGGAAAAAATATGCTGAATCAAAATTCCGCATCCATTTAGTGTAAGCAATTGAATGTAAAGAATTGCCTGTGTAATTATCAGGGACTTTAAAATGACCTGCAGCATAACTATATGCAATGGGAGTAGCTGTTGAACTTAATAATATACCATTATCATCATACCAATCCACATATAAATTTTTTGAAATTTGAGATGGTTGAAACCCATTCATTAGATATGCTTTATACCAAATAGTTTGCCCATTTGTATAATTATTATTATCATATTGTAAATACAATTTTTCTTGAGGTAGTTTGTAATTGTAGTTAGATAAAGCACCATCAATACTTTGAGATAAAACTTTTTTATTATATAAAATGGATACTATAATAAAAAAAAATATGATTTTCTTATTCCTCATTATATTAGTTTTAACTAATATAATGATTTTTATTAAATTCTCAATAAACAAACATATCCTGCAACATATAAAGGTTCTGTATTTCTTCTTGTCTCAAAGAAAGGTAAATCCTTGTTGTCTGTACCGATGAGTGATTGAATAAAGAAGATAAACGGACTAAACATGCCTCACTTTGGTTATTTCTGTCCCAGCAAAGTCGTCCAAATGTCTTTCTCATTGTGTGGCTACTAATCCTCTTACCACGAATACCCGCCTTTGCTGCATATAACTTGATTTGTTTATTGATAGTACGGATGTGTAAAGGAATAATACAATTGTTCCTTTCAGGACATCCCATTTGAGAATATACATTTGCAATGGTGTCAGTCAATTCAATATGTAATGGAATATCTCTAACCTTACCTGTCTTCTTTTCTTTAAGTATCAAGGTGGTCTTTCCTAATACCATTTCCCAAGTGATTTGGGATAAATCAGAGTATCGAAGTGCAACTGATACACCCAACCTAACAAACAGGTAATAGACCCATAATTTATTTTGGTGTAAGTACTTTAAGAGCTTGTTTAACTCAATCTCTTCTAAATGTTCAGCGGATTTGATTTTGGTAGTCATAGTTCCTTTTTTTTGCTATGCTACGGCTTTTGGCACTACCGGCAATGGATAAAGTAGAAATCAATTGATTTTTAGCGTTTTATTAGCTCCTTCTTTGTATAAAAGGGAACCATGCAAACTTCAATTAAAATTGTGCCAGAAAAATTTGGAAGATCAGTTAAAAGATGCCTTGCGATAGTTGTCTGGCACAATATCAGGATCATATTCATTAATATCGTCCATAAGTCTTACCTCAAGATCCTTATTTTGATAAACTGCAAGATAAAAAGCAAGATAGGCAGCAACATCTTCTTTATATCCTGATATTCCAAACTTACTACTCTTAACATTATTCATTCTCATAATTTGCTCAATCTTATCTAACATAAAATAGTAGGATTCACTTTTGGGGACATTTTCATTCATTTGAGATCCCTTTGATAATGCAAATACAGCAATTTCGGGATATTTGATTTCTGGTTTTATTCTATTTCTTCTTGCCATATTAATTTGATTTGTTTGAATTGATTTTTTTATTTTTTTGTCCTTCTTCTAAAATAATTCTTGTTGTTAATCGTCGGAATTGATCTTCCCTTAATAAAATCTTACATTTTCTTTCAGTATAATGTTCTTTAATAAGTTGGGTTAATTTCATAATAATAGTTTATTATAAATACTACGATGTGATACATTAATACACCGATTTTGAAATTAATTTTAAAGTGCTCGGTATTCACGAATAGCTCAATCTTTAACTAGTTCCCACTGCTCACTTTACGGGATATTCCGTTTAGTTGATTTTAGGTTTGTAATACTCCTATCGGTAGGGCTGAAATACAAAGAAAATATTTTGTGTATTTTTCGTTCAATTTCAATATCCTTCAGTTCTCACGATAAAAAGGTACAGGAATTAACCACTTCCGGGAATATTCCGTTTTGTTATTTTAAGAGAAGAGGGGACGACGGAACGAGGGGTGATGAGTTTTGAAGTCGTGAGACTTCGTCTATGGTTCGTTCCACTCACCCCTTCGTTGAGGGTTAATTTATTAGTTTATTAAGAAAATAATTATAGCTTCTTTTTATACCCATTACACCCGCTTCTAGTTCCGGGAAGTTATACTCTGCCAAAACTGCTGGAACTTCTTTTTTACTAGTTCCAAAAATCAATACATCAAATCTAGACCAACCTAGCTTCTCATTTAAATCAATAACATCATAACAGAAATGCTTTGATTCCAAATCTGGGATATTTCTAAAATCTATATCAATTAGTTTTCTGAATTTTTCTTGATATTGCTTTGTTTCTGCAGTTCCTATTGTTGTAGCATTTGAATTTGTTATATCTGTAGCATTTGGTATATCTATCCCTTTTACATTTACATTTACTATATCTCTATCTTTTAGGTTATTTGGGTTTTCTGAAATAACCGTTGGGTTATTTTGGGTTTTCTTAATTGGTCTGCCTCCTTTTCTTCCATTTTTGCGGTTTTTTTTTACAACCTCTTGGTAAGTGTAAATATTATATTCAAATACCTCAACTAATCTACTAAAAAACATCTCCGCTATATTTGACATATCAACTAGTTCTGTGCCTGTATGATAATTAAACATATTGGTAAAGATCGCAGCTTTATCGTCATTAGATAGAAATTTTAAATCCTTTGATAGTGAAACCTTAATCAATATGTTTGGCGGTTGTAGAGATTCTATTTCCAAAAGCTCTGCTTCAGATAATTCAATTTCGTTTATTACTTCTTTAATTAGCTTGTTTGTGTTTTCCATTGTATTCCATTTATTAATAAATACTTCAAGAACTACCTAAATCCATTGTACCCACAAAAAATATGGCAAGTGCTACGAGTTTTGACTAATCTGTAATATTTATATATAAAGAAGATAAATGAGAACCAAAAAAGAAAATACCAAAAACGAGTTCGTTAGATTAAGAATTGATACGGTTGAGAAAGATAGATTAGAGAAACTCTGCTCAATAACTCGTCGCCAAAAATCAGATATTGTCCGTGAATCTTTATTTGAACTATACAAACTTAAGTATCCTGAATGTTTGAGCTAACAAATGCTCCGCATGGAACATACTAGCAATTTTACAATTTCATTAGCAACAAATAATTTCAAATTTTTGGAGAATTTCTGCGCAGATTTTTAAGACAGTATCGTCCTCCTTACCCCTATTCAATATATATGTATATATAAGAGGGGGCACGGCAGCTACTCTTGCAGCTCTCCCTGCCGGCAGGGGTGGTAGTGTATTATATATTAAAACTTGCACCAAACCTACCTATTGCTTCATCACTGTACCTACTTGGCAACTGTTTAATATAAGACTGTGTTATTTCTATGGAGGCATGCCCAAGTGCAAAACTAATCTCCTCTACTGTTGCACCAGTGCTCAACATATAATAAGCGAAACTATGACGACTTACATGCGAGGTAATTTTATCAACTCCAATCCTTTTTGATATACTTTTTAACCTACTATTATATTTGGCTCTTGCTCTATGGAGTTTATAGGTTTGTTCTTTAGAAAGTTCTTTCTTATCCATAATTCTCAAATCCCTAAAATCCTCATAATTCAGGTAATCAAAAACCAAACCACTTGGCTTCTCACCCATTATCCTACACATAGAATTTGCTACTTGTTGCTCTAACCTTAATATTACTTCTTTTATAATCTTCAATCTTCTTGCATTATCATTATTCCTGTCTTCAATCAAATATTTTTCAAATAGGAATAAATCCTCTATCGTTAAGTCCGCTAGAGGCTTCATTAATGAATTAACATTTATCAACTCCTCTACCTCATATGCCATTAAATCAATATCCCCAAGTGGGTTCTCATTTATTGCTGCATTATACTCACTGGGGTAAAAATATCCCAACATCTTACAAGCCTTGTAGAAAAAAGGAATACTTATTTTTCTACCACTCTTTTTTACTACAAACTCAATTCTGCCTTTTGTGAAATGTTTGTAATTCAATAATAAAATATCACTTATCCTTAATCCACTAGCAAAGAACTGAAAAAGGAATTGATATTTTGCGTCCATAGACTTATCTGTTAGTTTTAAAGAATTGTGCGTATAATTTATTAATCGGTCAATTTCATCGGGATATAACATTTTGGGTTCCACATCTTCAAATTCATTAATGCCAACTGTATAATGAATAGTTTTGATTTCATCTTTCTCTGGGTTTAACTCATTATATCTTTTAACGAAGGTTTGGATTACAATTACATAATTGAATACCGTTTTAGTTCTTTTACTAATAGAATTATCTCGACTCTTATATTGTCTTTTAAACACCCATTTTTTATAGCCCTTAATAAAGTCAGTTTTGCGTAGCTCCTCAAATGGTAGTGCATTCAATCCTAATTCCTCATTAATATATTTGGTAAGGGACTTCAACACCGTGGTGTATTTTATCTTTGTTCCTTCATTAGCGTAATTTTTTTCCAAATAATCCGTAGCAAACTCAATAAAACAATCTCTATTAGTTCTCACTGCTTTTTTGTTGGCACCCAAAAAATTTGACTTATGTTGATTCAATATGAAATTGTATTTTTCATACTCTATTTCATTACTAACTTTTACCTGCTGCTTTTTATCGTCCCATAATCTTATCGGGATCTTAATTTTAAGAGAGTCTCTGCTAATAGGTGTTCGGTCATCATAAACCGCTTTATAGATAGTTCCCGTCTTTGGGTTATTTTTTGATTTTCTTATATAAAAAAATTGATACATTTTACTTTTTTCTAATGGTGAATAATTCATTGCCCACTACTGAATTACCAACTCCAATACTCACTCTAACCCTTGTTTTTTGTAATCTTTTCAAAGCGTAATACCTTTTAATTCCATTAATTATCAAAAAGTCCTTATTAACTGTAATTTCTTCATCTATCTCACCTGCCTCTAACTTGTCTGCAATTATTAATATCTCTCTCAATTTTAATGGTTTTATTATCTTGGGTAGTTTAAGTCTATCCAACGGCACTTCCATCACATTATCAGGAAATAATTGCTTTAGCAACACATTAGTTTCCCTTGTGTCTCCTGTTATGATATGATTACCGTACTGATCCATTTAATTAATTAGGGGAGCAGACTGACTAGCTAAATTAACTGTGATTTCTACTAGCAAATGCTCGGGTATAAAAATGGCGGTGCCTAAACACCGCCTTGTTGTTTAAAGTGATTACTTTTTTTCTAATTTAGAAGACACTCTTGTACCCACTTTTTTAGTTTGCACTTTTTCGTATGGTGTTCCAAACAATCGCTTAGTCATTTCGGCTTTATAGGATTTAACTACTGCCGATACTGATTTAACCCCTTTCTCGTATAATTTTCTATTAGGATAAACTCCAATATATTTTCTATTCATAATAGCGGCTGCTGGTGCAACATCACTTTTCATAGATAAATCAACTACTAAATCATTTTCTTTAGTAGAAAGATAAAGTGGGATTAAAGCAGAAGCATTAGCTACAATGTTTTTATCGTTAATATTAACTATCATATCCGATAGTTTTTGGTTATTAATATGATTAGAACATTGTTTATAAACTAGTGGCTCAGCATCATCAACATCAAAATCAGGTATAACACTAAATAAATTAGGATTAATTCTTTCCTTATCAAACTTTACAAACCATAAAATTTGACTAACTGAATCTGGTAGTTGATTACCTACTTTTTTTTCAATTAGAGAATCGTTGCTTGAATTAAAAATAGTTTGCTTGTATGTTAAACCTGTTTCCTTTTCAATTATATCTATTACCATTGAGGGCAATTTTAAGGATATACCATTTTGGTATGCATCTCTAACTGTTAAGAAAAATGTACCAATATTTGAAAATCGCTTACCCAAAAATGGTTTAACATCACCCACTATTTTCATAGCATACAGTCTGATTGAATCTCCATCGGCTAAGACAAATCTATCAGGTTCGTAAAATACAGTTCTAATACTATTGTCGCCTAAATCCAATAGTATTTCTTCAGGATCTCCTTCATGAATCACGATTGATTCACTATTGTTCGCTGGCAATTTAAAAGCTTTCTTACCCAAAAGCTCGCCTGCTTCAAGAACTTTAATTTGTTTTAAAGCCGCACCTGGAGAAAGTGATTTTTCAAAAACCTGCTTTGTAAGTGAAGCATACTTTCCTTCGTTTCTATACTCTAGGATTTTCTTTACTGATGAAACAGTAGCGCCTTTTTCAATCAGCCACCAAGCCATTACCATACTCACCTCATCATTATTTAAAATCCACTCCACCATCTTTAATGTATCGGGGTCTTTAAATTTCCCATTTACCCTTGCATGGATTTCTTTATAACGATTGTAGCCCTCACCATACTTTTTACCCTGCTGGTTTCCAAATGTTTTAAACGAAATGATATAATCACTTCTCTTGTCCTTCCAAGTCTTCTCACGATGTTGATTTAAAGCAGCTCTATTTTCTTCGGTTGCTTCAAGTTCCGTTTCTATTACGGGAACTTCTTCAAAATCTGATCCCAACTCTAGTGCTGCCAATAATCTTGTATATCCATCAATAGGAATACCTAATTTTGAAAGCACTACTGGACTGAGCATTCCTTTTTCTCTAAGGTTTGCTTTCATTGATGGAAGATTGAATTCGTAAATCTTCATCAAATTTTGAGGAATTTTTTTTACTAATTCCTGCGTGTTTTTATATACTTGCATATATAGACTATTAATTGTTTAAAAATATAAGTGTTCGTAGTTTCTGCTACTGCACCCTTTTGTTGCGGCTGCACCGCGTGCGAAATCACCCACTTAACTGGGCTTCTAATTTTTATATTCATAATTGTTTATTTTTTATATCACATTATTTTTGTGATATTATTTTTGGGCCAAAAAAAAGGGTTTTACACCTTAATTTTTTATTTTGTTCCGCTAAAGAATTTAAAGTCTTTTACTTTAGATGGGTTTGATGTTTTATTTCTCATTCTAGTTCTCATAAGTTCAAAAAGTTCAATCCTTGCTTCATCAATCACAGTTTGCTTTTTTTCAATTTCTTTTATATTAGTACCGTAGTTTTTTAATTCTCCTAAATAGACTTTTACCTCGCTTCTTTTAATGCTGGGATCAAAAAAGGTTGCTCTTGCAGTTAAATAAGTAATAGAACCCTCTTTTCTTTTTTGTTTTAGAATGCCCAATTTGGGTTCTATGTTTAATAAACAACGGAGTTGGATTATTTTAATTTCTGCTTTTGCCAATTCCTCCAACTCATTAATTGCATTATTCAATACCTTTTCATAATCATGTTTAGCCTTGCTCAACTCTTCCTTTACATTATCATATTCTATGCGCATGCTTACATCTAAATTGCTAGGGGTTAAAACAGGTTTATCATTCATTAAAAATGATTGGAAAGCGTCTTGCTGACTAACCTTGCTAGTTAAACCAATTATTACACCGTTCGCTTTATTATCTTTCATATAGATAGATTGAGAATGCAAATATCTGCAATAGTATTCATATCACCAAATTATTGAGATATTTTTTTAAACTTTCCGGATTATTCCTTTTAGTTGGTATTAAAAGTGTGTTGCAGAGTGTGTAGCAAAAAACCATTTACCTACACACTTACTACACACTTTGGAGTAATTTTACATCTAAAATACCCTCAAAAAGATCAAAAAAAGGAGTAGGTGTTTCCTAAACACTAGATCCAAGTTCGATTCTTGGCGGGACCACAAAGCCTATCAACGAAGTTGATGGGCTTTTTTATTTAGAGACAGCGTTGAAAGCTTGCTTTCATAAGTTGGCGATAAATACAAAAGCCAAACGAACACATCGTGTTCGTTTGAAAGGCTTTGAGCTTGTTCAATGCGGTAAGAAGACAGCCGAACGGAGAGAGGCTGGCAGTATTGCGGGGACAGCATTATTATTTCACTACGATTCCAGAAGTATATTCAAATTTACTGGTGGCATTATTTAAATTATATGGAGTGTAATTCACCCAATATTTTGCAATATTAAAAACTGTGGTATTTGGTAAATAATTATTGGCACAAGTAGATAGATAGACATTATTATTAACCACATCAATACCTGTTGAAGTTCTTGTTTGATAATAAGCTGGAGCATCCGAAAGTTCAATCAAATTTCCATTTTTCCAATATTTAACTTCAGTATCATTTGACTGTGAAGAAGGTCCACTACCTGCAACATAAACATCATTGCCATGAACCTTAATGGCAGCAATACTATAACAAGTTCCACTTAATGCATTTCGAACTCCGTTTTTCCAGTACACACCACCATTCACACTCGTGCCAGCAACATAAACATCATTACCCACAACCTCAATCACGCGTGCAGTGGAAGGTGCAGGTGCATTTAAAGAATCTTCTAAAGGAATTAAAATTCCGTTCTTCCAATACACTGCAAGCGTAGTTCCTGATACTGGTCCTTTATATCCTACAATATTATTCACGGTACCTACTGCATAAATATCATTACCAGAAATGCATACTCCATAAACCGCAACATTGTAAAATTTACTGGTTCCTGAAAGCACTTTAGGCAAACCCGTAGGATATTTCCAAAACTGATTATTGGAAGTTATAGCTGCTTTAAAATCTGGATCATTTAAAATACTACCAGCAGAAACCGATATGGGTTTCCCATTCTTTAAATAAAAAGGAGTGTGTGAGGCCGATGAATCAACAGCAACATAAATATCATTACCCACAACTGCAATCCCAGTAGCCATAGCGTTAATGTATGAAGGATCTGCCAAGTAAACCGCTTTGCCATCTACCCAATATTTAGGAATACATAGATAATTGGGATAATCAACAGGTCTTATTTCAGAACCACTTACATATACATGTAGGTTGGCATTTGCACCCTCTTGTTTATTGCAGGCACAGTATAAAAAAAGAATTAAGATTAAATACCTATTCATGAGTTAATATGAAATTAAGAAATTGGTTATTTAATTGAAATATATTTATACATAAATTTAAATTGATTAAACTTTTTGTAATTATATTCATCTAATTAAATATTAGATTGCTTATAGGTTTAAATAATAAATTTTATTAATGAAAGGCAGCAAGCTTCTTTTTTTATTATTGGTTATATTAATCATCAACATTGCACTAACTGGATTTTTAGAAATTTCAGTTAAGCGTCCTGTTATCTATTACGAATATTTATTACTTCCTACCCTTTTACTATTAATTAACAAACATTGGTTAAGAGTGAGTGTTTTTTTAGGTTTAATATTACTAGACCTTGCATTTAATTTATCGCATTTATACTATTTTGATTTATTTAATTATTTAGAAAAACTACCGTCTTTATTTATTTCTAAGTTTAGCATTGGCTTTTGGTTAATAGCAATTATAGGATTAACTGCAGTAATTTTATTTTGCAACTTATTAATACAATTATTTGAAAAACAATTTGCAAGTAGAGATAAAAATTGGCTAAGAAACAATTTACTTATTACAATAAGTATTTTCGCAATTATCTATTTTATAG
>DAIUEC010000060.1:0-13587 GCA_036845345.1 Sediminibacterium sp. | reverse complement strand
CAAGTTTCGCATTGCTTACGGTAACATCACTTGGATTTTTAATGTCAAGCATTGCCAACAATTCTATTGGTCCCATCGTTGGAACGATGAGTGCCATTGTGTTTTTTACCATTTTAAGTACGCTTAATATCCCTTTATTTGCGGCTATCAAGCCTTATTTGTTTACAACCCATATGAATAACTGGAAAGAGTTTTTTGATATTAAGGTAAATGAAAACAATGAGGCGATTTATGGGACTATTTTAAATGTAGCTAAAATTAAAACTTCCATCATTGTACTTACGCTGCATATCATATTATTTGTAACCGCTTCAGTAATTATTACAAAGCGTAAAGACATTTTAAGTTAATTATCATGAAAAAAATTATAAAATACAGCATTGCTTTTTTGTTGGTAATTATTTGTAATACGGTGCATGCGCAAGTAGATCCTTTGATTGAAAAAGTAAGTCAAAAATTAGCGTTGGTAAATGATTATGTAGCAGAAGGAATAATGAAAACGGATGTGTCTTTTATCAAAGCGAGTTTAGGTAAAGTAAAAGTATATTTTAAAAAGCCCAACTTATTGAAGGTTAAAAAAGAAGGGGGTATATCCTTATTGCCTAAGGGAGGGGTGTCGGTTACTATTAATTCCTTATTGAATACCAAGCAATATATCGCACTTCCTGCCGGTACACAAGAGTATAAAGGAAAAACATTGAGGGTGATAAAGCTGGTGCCAACCGATGAAAAATTAGATTGGGTTATTTCAACACTATGGATTGATCCCAGTGATGCATTGGTTTATAAAACCTTTACCACGACTAAGGAAAACGGCAGTTATGAAATTACCATGGAGTATGGTGAATTCGCGAATTTAGGCCTACCGAGTAAAATTATATTTGCTTTTAATACCAAGGATTATAAATTACCCAATGGGATTACTTTAGAATTTGGCGATGAGGATGCCGCTGCCAAACAAAAAGCGTTAAAAAATAAAAAAGGCACTATTGAAATTACGTATCGAAACTATGTTATCAATAAAGGGGTTCCTAATAATATGTTTTAGGGACTCAATTATCATTACAAAGTATTAATTTCAAAAAAATTTTAGGTTATGCGAATGTTTGCAACTATTTTATTTGTCCTATTAAATAGTGTCCTTTTTGCACAAAAAACGGGTTACAATGTGAGTCTTGCAAATGCAGTAACTACATTTAACAGTTCCAATAACAATACCGATTATTCGAGTTTAATTCAAGAGCTCGAGAAATTAGATGCAGCTAATCCCAAAGATTGGATCCCATCTTATTACCTTGCTTTAATTCATGTTAGAATTAGTATTAGTAATAGTAAAGATGCAGAAATGCATGCGGATAAAGCATTGTATTGGGCAAAAAAATCTATTAGTTTAAATGTGAATGATGAAACCTATTGTATTTTTTCAATGGCGCATATTGCAAAAATGGCCTTAAATCCTTTGATGCGTTTTGTAAAGTACCAGTCTTTGATTTATGATAACTTAAATAAAGCGAAAAAAATAAATCCGAATAATCCCCGCATCTATATTTTAGAAGCTAAGTTACAAATGAATCTGCCTAGAATTTTTGGAGGTGGATGTAAACAAGCAAAACCTTTAATCATAAAAGCAAAGCAACTATTAGAAAGTCAGGCTAGTCAAACAATTTTGCCTACTTGGGGGCATATGAGTTTAAATGAACTTAAAGAGGGATGCCCAATTTAATGGTACATGCTTAACGATAATTAGACTCTTCTAAAGTCTCATCTTTAGCATTTGCAAACATACGCGCACTCATCTTTTTCAATGGATTCAAGCGCATATCTCTGTATCCTTGACGTGCATGAATAATACGCACACATTCAAATATACTTGCTGTAAAAGATGCTGCGTCTGCTTTGTTTTTACCTGCAATATCAAAGGCAGTTCCATGATCTGGACTCGTTCTTACAATGGGTAAACCTGCTGTAAAATTAACGCCCTCACCAAACGCCAATGATTTAAATGGAATCAATCCTTGGTCATGATACATTGCTAAAACGCCATCAAATTTTTCATGCGCACCTCTAGCAAAAAAAGCATCAGCTGAATAAGGCCCAAAAGCCAAGATTTGATTTTTACTTTCTTTCACGGCTGGACGAATTATTTCAATTTCTTCTTTTCCAATTAAACCTTCATCACCCGCATGTGGATTTAATGCCAACACAGCGATGCGTGGTTTATCAATTCCAAAGTCTTTTTGTAAACTATTGTTTAAGATTTGCAGTTTTTGTTTGATCTTATCCTTCGTAATATGTTTTGCAACATCTTGAATGGTGATATGCTCAGTAACTAAGGCCATTCTTAAATTTTCAGCAACCAATAACATTAAGTTTTCGGTGTTGCCAAACGCATGTTGTAAATACGGGGTATGCCCACTGAAATTAAATTCAGGGGATTGAATATTTTTTTTATGAATAGGGGCAGTAACTAAACCATCAATTTTTTTATCTTTTAAAGCGGCTACCGCATGCTGTAATGATATGAAAGCATATTTACCACCTTCCTCGGTAAGTTCACCAGGAGTAATATTCACTTCCTCCTCCCAGCAATTTATGAGGTTAACTTGCTTTGGATTAATTTTAGTTAAATCAGGAATAGAGGAAAAATTAAGTGCAAATTCAGGACTTAATTTTTTGTAGAAATTAATGCTTTTATTGCTGGCAAATATCACAGGTACCATAAAGTCCAAGACACGACTATCAGACAAGGATTTGATAATTAATTCAATTCCTACACCATTTAAATCACCACAACTAAATCCAATAATGGGTCTTTTAATTTCCTGTGTCATATCCTTTTTATTAGGCTGTAAAAGTACGCACAAAAACCTAACTTTGCTTCATGCAGTACACGCTAAAAAAATCACTGGGTCAGCACTTTTTAACGGATAAATCGGTTTGTGAGCGAATTAAAGGGTATTTGCTTGAGCAGCCTATAGAAAGACTTGTTGAAGTGGGTCCTGGAGCGGGTGCATTAACAGAGTTTATTTACAAATTACCTAGCTCCGAATTCAAGGCAATTGAGTTGGATACAGAAAAGGTAAACTACCTATTGCATACATTCCCTGATTTGAATGGCAAATTAATTAATGAAGATTTTTTAGAAACACAAATGCCATTTGATCAATCTTTTACCTTGGTCGGTAATTTTCCTTATAATATTTCGACACAAATTGTTTTTAAGGTATTAGACTGGAAGGAAAATGTTCCCATGATGGTAGGCATGTTTCAAAAAGAAGTGGCTGAAAGAATTGCAGCTAAACCTCACTCAAAAGCCTATGGAATATTGAGTGTATTGGCGCAAGCTTTTTATGATGTCACTTACTTATTTGATGTTCCACCAAGTGCATTTAATCCTCCCCCTAAGGTGGATAGTGGTGTGATTATGTTTAAGCGAAAGGAAAAATTTCCTGAAATGTCTTCTGAAAAAAGTTTTTTTCATATTGTAAAAATGGCATTTGGTCAACGCAGAAAAATGTTGCGCAATCCTTTAAAGCCTTATTTTACTACGGCTCAATTGGAGGATCCGATTTTTACTAAACGCGCTGAAAATCTTACCTATGATGATTATGCAGCGCTGACTTTTAAAATGCATAACGATAAATAATATGGCATCGATGGTAATCATAACAGCACCAGTACATTCTTTTTTGATTGAAACGCTTAAGCAAAAAGGTTTTGAAATTGTGTATGAGCCTGCAATTAATTATGAACAATTGGCTGAAATATTACCTAATGCACATGGCTTAATTGTCACCACTCGATTAAAAATAGATGCATCCATTTTAGATAAAGCACAACAATTAAAATGGATTGGAAGATTAGGAAGTGGAATGGAATTGATTGATGTAAACTATGCCACTCAAAAAGGAATTCAATGTGTAAGTAGTCCTGAAGGAAATTGCACTACTGTTGGAGAACATACCTTAGGACTTGTTTTGAGTTTAATGAATCGAATTCATAGTAGTTATATTCAAATACAAAATGGAGAATGGATACGTGATGCCAATAGGGCAGATGAACTCACCGGAAAGACAGTTGGTATCATTGGACTGGGTAATACAGGATCGGCTTTTGCAAAAGTATTAGCAGGATTCGATGTTAAAATATTGGCCCACGATATTTATAAAAAAGACTTTGAAACCACACAAATAAAATCGGCAAGTTTGGAGCAAATTCAGGAACAGGCGGATGTCATTAGTTTACATTTGCCTTTAACGGAGCTCACGTTTCATTATGCGAATGATACCTTTTTTACCAATTGCAAACAAAAGCCCTATTTTATAAGCACTTGTCGTGGACAGGTTACAGATACGGCTGCTGTGATAAAAGCGCTTCATAATCAACAGGTTAGAGGGGTGGGTTTGGACGTTTTGGAAAATGAACAATTGGCTAAATATAATGCCACCGAAAAAGCGCAATTGGATGCTTTATTGGCCTTCCCTAATTGTATTTTAACCCCTCATATAGCGGGTTATAGCCATGAGGCTTATTATAAAATGGCCAAAATTGTATTGGAAAAATTAGCCATAATTTGATCCATTTTGGCTATTCTTTGCGCCTAATTTGACCTAAATTCAATAACTTTGTATACTGCAACGCTACAATTATGTGGCGTTGTATTTTTTTTATATAAAACGAAGGTTATGAGTGAAACTAATGTATACGTTACACAAGAGACATTTGATAAGATGCGTGAGGAATTGCATAAGTTAAAATCAATTGATCGTCCTGCTGCATCAAGAGCTATTGCAGAAGCAAGAGAAAAAGGGGATTTAAAAGAAAATGCCGAATACGATGCTGCAAAAGAAGCACAAGGAATGTTAGAATCTAAAATCAAACAATTAGAAGCTGCTATTTCAAATGCTAAAATTGTAGATACTAAAACAATAGATACCAGTAAGGTTACAATTTTAACCAAAGTAACTATTACCAATGAGGCTACTAAAAAGACAGTTACTTATCAATTGGTTGGTGAAAAAGAAGCAGATTTAAAAGCGGGTAAAATATCGGCATCTTCCCCAATTGGCAAAGGATTAATTGGAAAGAAAGTTGGAGAAATTGCCGAAGTGCAAACTCCTAATGGAACCATGAAATTTAAAGTAGATAACATAACAGTGTAATTATTTGTTATGACTATTTTTTCAAAAATTATTAAAGGAGAAATTCCATCTTATAAAATAGCAGAGACCGATTTGTTCTTTGCTTTTTTAGATATTTTTCCACTTCAAAAAGGACATACCTTAATTGTGCCCAAGATTGAAGTAGATAAAATTTTTGATGTACCTGATAATTATTTAAATGAGCTCATGCAATTTGCAAAGCCTATTGCAAAATCAATAGAATCAAGCTTTCCCTGCAATCGAGTAAGTATGGTAACAGTAGGCTTGGAAGTGCCACACGCGCATGTGCACTTGATTCCAATTAATGCTGCGGATGACTTGAATTTTGCAAATCCTAAATTACAATTCACTCAAGAGGAGTTTAAGCAAATTCAGGAATTGATTGTAAGTAAATTAGGCTAGTAGCTTAATTATAAATTATTTTACTTTTACTCTGCTCGGATTATTGGCCATAAAAGCAGCCCATCCATTTGATTTTTTTGCAGTTTTAGAACCTTTACCTGTTTTAGATATTACTGGGAGTACTGGTCCATTCATTTGGTATAAATGGCAAAGTGCAACACCAAGGGCATCGGTCGCATCAAAGTACTTTGGTTGTTTTTTAATAGACAAGATTTGTTCTAACATTTTCCATACCATATCCTTATCCGCATTACCATTGCCAGTGATGGATTGTTTTACTTTTTTGGGAGCATACTCAGTTACTGGAAGTTGATAATGCATGGCAGCAGCAATGGCTACCCCTTGTGCTCGACCAAGTTTGAGCATGCTTTGTACATTCTTTCCAAAAAAGGGAGCTTCAATTGCAAAATCGGTAGGTTTATGCAATTCAATTAATTCAATAATTTTTGCATGAATCATTTGAAGTCTTGCATAAATGTCTTTCTCTTTAGTAAGTTTCAATACATCCATTTCAATTAATACAGGTTTACTGCCACCTTTTAAAAGGGCGTATCCAAGTATTTGAGTTCCAGGGTCAATTCCTAAAATAATGGGTGTCTTACTCATAAAGAATAAAGTTACAGATATCATATCAAATTCCGAACTTTGAAGCTATGTTAAAGGGATACTTTCAATCCATAATTTCTTACGCTAAAAAAAGTATCGGGCTTTTATTATTCCTCTTATGCAGTTATGCTATTTACAAGCAAGTTTTGACTAATGACAATTCGATGCAATATCAATCCATCTTGCATCAACTCATTTTTCAAATTCCTTTTTATCATTGGTGTGTGCTACTAACATTAATGGCCTTCAATTTTTTAATTGAATCTTTTAAATGGAAAATAGTGGTATCCTCAAATAATGCTGAATTCTCAAACAATTCCATTTCATTTTTAAAATCAGTAAAAGGCGTGTTGGTTGGACAAACATTTGCATTTTTCACACCCAATAGAATAGGAGAATATGCAGGTAGAATACTTTATTTAGAAGAAGGTAAAAAGCTAATGGGCGTATCGCAGCTTGCTTGGTCCTCTTATGCGCAATTATTAATTACTATTATTCTGGGATCTATAGCGCTTGCAATGAATATGGGGCATTACGATTGGATTAATGGAAATTTATTAATGGGAGCGAGCATTGCGCTTCCAATTATTATAATCCTTTCAGTAGGTTTATTTTTTTATAAATATGAATGGAAGGGTAAGCTACAATTTTTAAATATTTTACAAATACCAACTCGAATTAAAATTTATTTAGTGGTTCTATCCTTTTTAAGGTACTTCATTTTTTTACTCCAATATGCTTGGGTTGCTTATATGTTGCAAATGAATATTGATTTTATTTCCATAGCAATTTCGGTGTCAATTCTTTTTTTGTTTTTAAGCATTTTGCCTACCATTAGTATTACTGAATTAGTAGTTAGAGGACAATTGTTATTGTTAATTTTAGCACCATTCTGTCATGATAAAATGATGATAATATCATTATCTTCTATAATATGGGGTGTTAATTTCCTATTACCATCTATTATTGGGGCGATCTTATTGTTAGGTTATCGTTTAAATCGATAATTTTACCGGTAATTAGTCATCCTCCAATGCAAAGTTTATTTATATATTTTCTCCTTCCATTTTTAAATCTTTTTATTGCAAAGGATACCTCCCTTTGTAATCAATCTAATACTTCATTTTCATCAGGCGAAAAGATTGAATACACTATTTATTATAATGTAGCTGGTTTATATGTAAATGCTGGTAATGCAACGTTTACAACAACAGCCACGAATTGGAATGGAGCAGAAGCCTATACATTTACAGCATTGGGAAATTCCAATAGCAAATATGATTGGATTTTTAAAGTGCGTGATAAATATGAAAGTATTGTAGATGCGCAAACTTTGCTACCCTATCAGTTTACTAGAAAAATTAACGAGGGTAAATTTCATCAAACAGAATTATTGACCTTTAACCAAAAGGCTAAAACTGTTAATACTTCCACTGCTCCTGGTACTTTTAAAACAGCAGACTGCACTTATGATGTAATTAGTGCCATTTATGCTGCACGTAATATAAACTTCACCAATATTCAGATAAACGATAAGGTATATTTGAACTTTTTTTTAGATAAAGAACTATACCCGTCCTACTTTAAGTTTTTAGGGAGAGATGAAATTACAACGCGCTATGGCAAATTCAAAGTGATTAAATTGGCGCCATTATTGGTAAAGGGCACCGTTTTTAATGGGGGTGAAAAAATGATTGTGTGGGTAACCGATGATGAAAATCATATTCCCGTTCGAATTGAAACACCCATTGTAGTTGGAAGTATCAAGGTAGATATGGTGGGATATCAAAATTTAAGACATCCCTTAACGGCTCTTATTAATATCAATGAGTAAGCAAGCTACTTAATGTAAAGCTATCCTTTGCTCTAACTCCCTTTTCTGTTAATTGTAAATTACAACATTCATTTACCGCATCATGCTCAAAAAATAAGGTATAATTTTTTTGTAAAGCTTCATTCAAAAATAATTCCTTTTCATTCAAAGTTAATAGTGGCTGCATATCATACCCCATTACATAAGGAATAGGGATGTGACCAATACTAGGTAAAAGGTCCGCCATGAAAACAATCGTATGATTATGGTATTCAATCTTAGGCAATAACATTCCTTCGGTATGCCCATTCACAACTAAGCAAGAAATATGTTCGCTAAAATGAATTTCCTGCAGGCTATCATTGCTTTGGTATGCAGGAATACTTATTAATTTTAATTGACCACTTTCTTTAATGGGAAGAATATTTTCTTTTAAAAAAGAAGCTTTTTCTCTTTTATTGGGGTTCATTGCTAAATTCCATTGTGGTTCGCTAATCCAATAAGTAGCATTCGGAAATACAGTAACCAATAGATTATCCTTTTGCTCAATGGAACCGCCTACATGATCAAAATGTAAGTGCGTAAGTAATACATCGGTAATGTCATTACAGCTTACATTTAATTTGCTTAAAGCATCTTTTAAAGTAATTGTATTACTAGGGTGGTAGTGACTAAAAAACTTTGCATCCTGCTTGATGCCCATTCCCGTATCGATTAATATTTTTCTATCTCCTTCAATAATTAACATACATCTTAATGCCCAAGTACATAAATTATTTTCATCTGCAGGATTTAACTTATTCCAAATAGATTTTGGAACTACGCCAAACATAGCCCCACCATCCAATTTAAAATTACCAGTTTCAATACTATGCAGTTGCATTTTTTTCCAATTTAGATGTTCGGTATAATAAAATAAATCCGATGATAAAAAATATGCCTAAAGCTAATACTGAATTTCTTTGTGATCCTGTGATTTCAGTAATTCTACCAAAGCTAAGCATACCAATGACAATCGCAATTTTTTCAGTTACATCAAAGAAACTAAAAAAGCTAGTCGTATCATGTGTGTCCGGCATCAATTTTGAATAAGTGCTTCGGCTTACAGACTGAATACCTCCCATGATAAACCCTACTACGATGGCTAATAAATAAAATGGAACTACTCCGCCCTTTGGTAAAAAATAGCCCATTACACAGCCTCCAATCCAAATGGTGACTGCTACCATTAAAGTATTAAAATTGCCCCATTTAGTGGCAAGTCTTGCCATTAAATTAGCGCCAGGTATGGCCACAATTTGAATAATTAAAATGGCTAAAATCAAATTAGTTGTTGGGATATTAAGTTCACTTTTTCCATATAAAGTGGCAGCCAACATAACTGTTTGTACGCCCATATTATAAAAGAAGAATGACCATAAGAATCTTTTAAGGGTGGGTAGTTTTTTTAACTCTATCCATACCTTATGCAATTCCTTATATCCTTGCGTAATTAATTTATTGCTATGTGGTCCTTTCACGCCTGATCCATTAGGTAATCTTCCAATGGCAAACCAGCCAAATGCCAACCACCAAATGCCCACTAATAAAAAAGATATCTGTGAAGCCTTGCCAACTGTAATACCAAATAATTCAGGCTTTAGTACAAATACAAAACAAATTAATTGCAATAAAACCGAACCAATATAACCCATCATAAATCCTTTTGCACTTACCTTATCACGGTCTTCAGGTGCAGCAATTTCCGGTAAATAGGAGTTATAAAAAACTAAGCTGCTCCAAAATCCAATACAAGCAATAATAACAGAAATTAAACCACCTGTAATATGATCCTTGTCAAAAAAGTATAAAGATGCGCATGCTAAACTTCCCATGGTGCAGAAGAATTGCAAAAATTGTTTTTTATTACCCCTGTAGTCGGCAATTGATGATAATAAAGGGGACATGATCGCAACTATAATAAATGCTACAGCCAAAACATAATTATACAAAGCAGTATTTGAAAATTCAAAACCGCCTATTTTAATTTTATCAATTAATGTGTTTTCATTGCCGTCTCCAGTAACTGCTTCATAATAAGCTGGGAAAATAGTGGAGGTAATCACTAAATTATATACACTGTTAGCCCAGTCATACATGGCCCAGCCATTGATTACTTTTTTGGGTGCTGTCTGCATTATTAATTATTTATATGCTTAAATATACAAATAATTAGCTTGTCAAATTGACCTAGCAAAATAATGTTGAATATGCTGTAGTAACTAATTATTAGGGTACAATCACCTTAGCGAATAATAATCCTAATATGGTAATGCCCAACAAAATTCGGTACCATCCAAATAGGGCGAATCCCTTTTTCTGTATAAAATTGATAAAGAATCTTACGCTTAAAAGCGCTACAATAAATGCAATTGCGCTGCCTACTAATAAAATAAATAAGTTGTCATGAGAAAACACTTCCTTATGCTCCTTGTAAACATCTAAAGTGCTTTTAGCGGATGCAGCCAACATAGTAGGTACTGCTAAAAAGAAAGAAAATTCAGCCGCTGTTTTTTTAGTTAGCTTTTGACTCATACCACCTACAATCGTTGCTGCACTTCGGCTTAAGCCTGGGAATAAAATAGATAATACTTGAAAACAACCCACAATAAAAGATTTTTTATAGCTCATCTCCTGTGATTCGTTTTCATTATTCGTAAAGAGCTTGTCAATAAATAATAAAACAACACCACCTGCCACCATCACCATGGCAATGATCCATAAGTTACCTAAAACATTGTCGATATGTTTTTTTAACAATGCCCCAAAAACCAATGCTGGTATTACTGCTACAATTAATTTTAAATAAAAACTATAATGCTTAAAGTCAAAAAACTTTTTATAATATACCACCACAACCGATGCGATGGCTGCTAATTGAATTACAATTTCAAACAAATTCACAAAAGGATCCTCTGGATTAACGCCTAAAAAAGGGTTTGCAAATTTCATATGTGCTGTACTTGAAATAGGTAAAAACTCGGTAATACCTTCTACAATACCAATGATGATAGATTGAAAAGTGTTCATTGAAAAAGTTTAGTTATTAAAAAAGCGATGAGCAATTCATCGCTTTAGATTATTTGTATTTAGGTTATGATTTTTTGAAGATGGCGTAAATCTCTACAATGAAACCTGCCATAATTACAATTGGTGCCAAAGTGATACGACGGAAACCATATACTTCGTTTACATTAAAAACGTTAGGGTCTGCACTTTTTCCACCCGACATTAAAAGCATGCCAATTAAAATTAAACCTGCGCCAATTAACATCCAGATATAGTTTGATTTACCGAAAAATGCTAATGACTTATTGTTGTTATTCTGACTCATATTCTTTTATTTGAAAATTAAATGTACTAATATTTATGGTTAGTATAATTCGTCAAGTTTCATTTTTAAATATTTTAACACACTGCGATAGGTACTCAAAACCGAAATGCCCACGCCCAATACTATAAGGCCACCAAATAACATTACACTAGTGCTAATGCCTTGTAAAGTTCTGATTTGTGGAAATTGACTGGTTGCCCATTCTATCAGTCCAAATAATAAAAAGATAGCGATAAAGGCGCTTATTAAGCCATTTAATAAAGCACGAATTAATAATGGTTTTGAAATAAAACTTCGGGTAGCACCCACCATTTGCATGGTCTTAATTAAAAAGCGATTACTAAACATTGCTAAACGAATAGTGGTGTCAATGCTTACAATAACAATTACACAAAGTATGATAGATAATACTAAAAAGATAAGTCCAATTTTAGTAGCTCGCTCATTAAGGTTTGTTACCAAACTTTTTGGATAAGAAACATCAGCAACTTCGTTTTTAAAATTTTGCTCAATAGCGCTGCTAATTTTAGTTAAGCTGTCTACATTCACGTAATTCGCTTTAGCAAAAAAATCAACGCTTTCTGGCAACGGGTTCACTTCCAAAATCTTGCCCCAATCCTCATTATTTTCCTTATTCCAAATAGCTTTAGCCTTTTCCTTGTTCACATATTCAACATTTTTAGCGTAGGGTTGGCTTGAAATAAATTGTTGAATATTGCCAATGGTATTTTTGTCGGCTGTTCTTAAATAAACACTAATTCTGATATCTTCTTTAAAATTATCGCCAATAGACTGTAAATTCAAGAATAACCAGCCCATAATGCCCATAATAAACAAAACAATGGCTACCCCCACAATACTGTAAATATAGTTGGGTTTACTGCGTTTTAGAGAGCCTGATCCATTAACTGCCATAGCATTAAAATTTTATTTGTTCGCTTTGCAAATGTACGGTTTTGAACGCTAATGGCTTACATTTGCATAGGCCGAATTATGCCTAATTTTTCCCTAAAAAGGGCTAAAATGGGTAGGTCAACATGAAAACGTAATAATTATAGATTTTTTAAGCAGTATAATGATGGAGTATCAATTTAGTAGTATTGAAAAAAAGTGGCAGGAAGCCTGGAAAACGAAGAAGGCTTATCAGGTGAGTAATGACAGTTCAAAGCCAAAATGTTATGTATTGGATATGTTCCCTTATCCAAGTGGAGCTGGTTTGCATGTGGGTCATCCTTTGGGTTATATTGCTTCAGATATATATAGTCGCTTTAAAAGATTAAAAGGTTTTAATGTTTTGCATCCAATGGGGTATGATGCATTTGGTTTACCTGCGGAGCAATACGCCATTGAGCATGGTGTGCATCCTGCAAAAAGTACCCATGGTAATATTGATAATTTTAGAAAGCAATTAGACAATATTGGTTTTAGTTATGATTGGGAAAGAGAAGTGAGAACTTGTAATGCCAATTATTACAAATGGACACAATGGATTTTCTTACAATTGTTTAATAGCTACTACGATCGTGCAGGGCAAAAAGCAAACCCAATTGCTGAATTAATTGCTGTTTTTGAAAAAGAAGGGAATGCAAATAAAGTATGTCCTGGGGATGTCAAAATTCAATTTGATGCTGCTACATGGAAAGGATATTCTGAAAAAGAACAACAGTCAATTTTAATGAACTATCGCTTAGCATTTTGTGGCTATGGTGAAGTGAATTGGTGTGAGGCTTTAGGTACTGTACTAGCAAATGATGAAGTGATTAACGGATTTAGTGAAAGAGGTGGTCATCCGGTAGAAAAGAAAAAATTAAGACAATGGTATTTGCGTATCACAGAATATGCCGATCGTTTATTGTCTGGATTAGATACCATTAATTTTAGTGATGCTATGAAGGAAATGCAATCCAATTGGATTGGCAAGAGTTATGGCGCAGAAATTGATTTTGCGATTCATGGACATGATGCATGTTTAAAAGTTTATACCACGCGACCTGATACTGTTTTTGGGGTGGACTTTATGGTAGTGGCGCCGGAACATGCTTTAATTGAAAGCATCACTCCTGCATCACATAAAACTGCAGTGGAAGAATATATTGCTTACGTAAAAAGCAGAAGTGAACGTGAGCGTATGGCGGAGAAAAAAATTACAGGATGTTTTACGGGTGCGTATGTAGTGAATCCATTTAATCAAAAATTAATTCCAATTTGGATTTCTGAATATGTATTAGCAG
>DAIUEC010000059.1:13001-13844 GCA_036845345.1 Sediminibacterium sp. | reverse complement strand
AAAATTGAATTTTAACTTCAAGTTTTGCATCAAGTCCTATTTCAACCAATCGCTGTAAATTAGATAGTCGTATTTCTTTAACATCGTTTTCAATTTTTGAAATATAGGATTTAGTTGTACCTAGTTTTAACGCAAGTGCTTCTTGTGTCAATCCCTTTTTTATTCGAGCTTCTTGTAGCATAGCTCCAAGCTTAAAATTTTCATATCCCTTTTCAAAAGAATCTCTTTTCTTTATTCCTACTGCTCCATATTGATGCTGTATAAATTGATCTAGTGAAATGGTATTATTTTTCATTTTCATAATCTAGTTTTATTTGAATCCATGTTTAAAACTAATCAAAGTTGTCCAAAAGTGCAACTTTGATTTTTGTTTATATTTCAAAGAGTATATTAACTGATTTGTAAACTTGAATAAAGGGTATTTATACTTTTAGATTGTTTGGGATTGCCGTTCTCGCAAAGCTCGAAGGTCTTCCTCGGTTATGATCCTTTGGACTGCCGTTCTCACTTCGTTCGAACGTCTTCCCCAAGAGGGCTCCTTACCCAAAGCCTTTCAAACAAACACGCAGTGTTTGTTTGGCTTTTTTGCTCCTAGTCTGTTTACGAAAACGAGCTTTCGACACAGCCTCGAAACAAAAAAGCCTCTCATTTGCATGAGAGGCTTTGTAGCCACAATAGGAATGACTTTGGAAGAATTTGCTGAAGATGTCAGGGCAATTTTAGAAGCAAGGATTAAGAGCTTGTAAAAACAAAAACCGACCCAAATGGGTCGGTTTTTTATTATTTTCTAAAACCATTATTATTTCAGAGAATGTAACTTTACAGAAGTTTAAAAATTTAATT
>DAIUEC010000059.1:0-12991 GCA_036845345.1 Sediminibacterium sp. | reverse complement strand
GTCCTTAATATAGTTAGTTATGGCAAAAATGAATCTTAAAGTAAACGGCAAAAAATATGATGTGGATGTAGATCCAAGTACACCCGTGTTATGGGTTTTACGCGACCAACTTAATTTAATTGGAACCAAATTTGGTTGTGGCGTAGGGGCATGCGGCGCATGTACTATTCATTTAAATGGTCGTGCGTTAAAATCATGTCAGTTGCCCGTTTCTGCAGTAGGAATTCAAGAAATAACTACGATTGAAGGAATTGTCCCAGCTGCTGGTGAATTACATCCGGTGCAAAAAGCTTGGCTAGAATTAGATGTTGCCCAATGTGGTTATTGTCAAACTGGACAAATAATGGCAGCTGTTGCATTGTTAAAATCAAAGCCAAATCCAACTGAAGAAGAAATTGAATCTGCAATGACTGGTAATATTTGTCGTTGCGGTACTTATATTAGAATCAAGGCTGCTATTCAACAAGCTGCTAAATCATCACATAAATAATAAACTTTAAAAATGGAAAAGTCAACAAATAATCAAAGCCGACGTTCATTCCTAAAAGTAAGTTCTTTAACAGGAGGTGGAATGATGATTGGATTTAGCTGGTTAGCAAATTTAATTCCAAATGAAGCATTAGCTGCTGCAAATACTACGAATGAATGGGTTAAGCTTACAGGTTTTATTCAAATTACACCAGATAATAAAGTAAAAATATTTAACCCTAATCCTGAATTTGGAACCAATGTAATGACTTCCTTGCCTATGATGGTGAATGAAGAGTTACAGGCTGATTGGAGTAAAGTGATAGTGGAAATGGGTGACTTCGATACCCCGCGTTTTAAAAGTCAGTTTACAGGAGGAAGTCGTGGTATGGCACAAGCTTGGAAACCATTAAGAAAAGCCGGAGCTACTGCAAGACTTATGTTAATGCAAGCTGCAGCCAACGAATGGAATGTGCCGGTAAGTGAATTGACTGTAGCAAATGGTGTTGTTTCGCATAAGGCAACTAACAAAACTGCCAACTACGGGGCTTTAGCTACAGCTGCTTCTAAATTAACGGCACCAACTAATGTAGAATTAAAGAAGATTTCAGAATTTTCTTTAATTGGTACTCCTCAAAAAAATAAAGTTGGTAAGAATATTGTTGCTGGAGATTCATTATTTACAATGGATTATAAACATGAGGGCATGTTGATTGCGATGGTTATTCATCCGCCTGCTTTTGGTATGCAATTGAAATCATTTGATGCCACTGAAGCTAAAAAAATGCCTGGAATTAAGGATGTATTTGATATTCAAGTTTACAAAGATGGTTACACACGTGCAGGATTTGATACAAGAGCATTTAATAAATTAATTGCTGTAGTTGGAAATTCTACATGGGAAGTAATGAATGCAAGAAAAAAAGTAGTTGCTAATTGGGAGCCTATTCAAACTACCAAAGAAATGGTGGCTGCATGGGGAAGTAAAAAAGAAGAAACAGTGCCTGGTGGATTAGAAAGCACAGATGAGCATATGAAGCAAATGCTAGCAATGCAAAAAAATCCAGCAAAGGTATTGCGTAAAGATGGTGATCCGGAAACTGCTTTTTCAAAAGCAAAAAAAGTGTTGGAGCGCACTTACTCTGCACCTTTTTTATCCCATAATCCAATGGAGCCAATAAGTTGTTTCGCACACATCACGGATGAGAAAGCATATTTTGTAGCACCCATTCAAATCCCAGAGATGATGAAACAAAACATCATGGCCAATTTGGATTTGCCTGCAGATAAGATAGAAATGAAATTAACAAGAATGGGTGGTGGTTTTGGCCGTCGTGCCTATGGCCACTATATTGTAGAAGCCGGTCATATTTCTAAAAAAGTAAAAGCGCCTATTAAATTAATTTATACGCGTGAAGATGATATGACCAATGGTATTTATCGCCCTTCTTACATGGTATCTTACAAAGCGGCTATTGATGAAAATAATAATGTTACTGCCATTGCAATAAAGGGGGGAGGAATTCCTGAGGGAGCTGTACATGAAAATCGTTTCCCTGCAGGAGCTTTTGAAAATTATATAGCGGAAGGCTGGGATATTCCTTCTAATATTACCATTGGAGCTTTTAGAGCGCCAGGTTCCAACTTTATTGCCTCTGCAGAACAAACATTCTTAGATGAGTTAGCAGAGACCATTGGTAAAGATCCTTTGGATTATAGAATTGAGTTACTAAAAAAAGCAAAAGCAAACCCAGTTGGAAAAAATAATGAATATGATGCGGATCGCTATATTGGAGTACTTGAATTAGTAAAACAAAAATCAAATTGGGGCAACACAGATAAAAATGTGAAGCGCGGGGTTGCAGCCTACTTCTGTCACAGTTCTTACGCTGCTCATGTTATTGATGTAAGAATGAAAGATGGTCAACCTGTTGTTGATAAAGTAGTAACTGCAATGGACTGTGGATTTGTAGTAAACCCAGAAGGTGCTAAAAATATGGTTGAAGGTGCTGTTGTGGATGGAATTGGTAATGCATTATTCGGTGGTATGCGTTTTGAAAAAGGAGTTCCTGTTCAAAAGAATTTAATTCAATATAGAATTATTCGTCATAGAGAAGCGCCTAAAAAAATTGATGTTCATTTTGTACAAAATACAATTGATCCAACTGGATTAGGTGAGCCTCCATTCCCTCCTGTATTTGGAGCATTGGCTAATGCATTGTATAAGGCAACCGGTAAGCGTTTATACAATCAACCCTATTTAACTGAATTAAATAATTCAACTAAAAGTTAATTTTTTAAAATCATAATCTAAATAAAAAAGATTGCTGAATGGCAGTCTTTTTTATTAGTGTCGAAATAACAAGTATATGAAAAAAATATTTTTCTCTTTATTTATCATTACTATTGCTATTATTTCTCAGTCTTTTTACCAAGGAACAAATGCAAGTATTCAAAATGGTAAAAATGTATATGATACTTATTGTATTTCATGTCATATGGAAAATGGTAATGGCTTGGAAAGTGCATTTCCTTCATTAGTCAAAACAGGCAATTTGGGGGATAAAAACAGATTAGTGAAAATAGTTACTAAAGGAATACGTGGTTCCATCGTAGTGAAAGGTGCAAAGTATAATGCAGAAATGGCTGGTTTTGACTTATCAGACAAAGAAGTGGCTGACGTGTTAAATTTTATTAGAAATAGTTGGGGAAATAAAGCGCCTTTAATTCAGGCGAGTGAAGTTGCGGCTGCTAAAAAGGCCGAGGTGAAAGGCTATCAAGCATATTAATTATTATAATTTTAAAAAGCTAACTTTAAAATATACATGATAGAACTTGTTGAAATAATAAAAGCCTATGATGCTGCAAAGTTATCAGGAAAGGCTTGTGTTTTGGCAACGGTTGTTCATTTGGAAGGATCTTCGTATCGAAGACCTGGCGCAAGAATGTTGGTTTTGGATGATGGATTAATGATAGGGGCCATTAGTGGAGGCTGCTTGGAAGGGGACGCTCTAAAAAAAGCCCTACTTACTTTCACTGAAAAAAAATCAAGACCAGTTACTTATGATACTAGTGATGAAGATGATGCTAGTATTGGTGTTCAATTAGGATGTGAAGGGATTATTCAAGTATTATTTGAGTATATCCATTTTGAATTGTCTAATAATCCAATTGAAATTTTAAGAAAAACAATTTCAAAAAGACAAACATCAGTTGTGGTGACTTTGTTTGATTTAAGTGACAAGAAAAACCATCAATTAGGAACTAGTATCTATCAAGGACTTGATGGAACAGTAGCATCTTCTATTGAAATGGAAATGCAAATTAAATCACAAATTGAGGCCGCGTTTGAAAATGCCCAAACTCTATTCACAAGCATTTTGATATCAAATAGAATTGTAAATGCTTTTATTGAATTTGTACAACCTCCAATTTCTATGGTTGTGGTAGGAGCTGGAAATGATGCAATCCCAATGTTGGATATAGGAAATACGCTGGGATGGGAAGTTAAAATTGTGGATGGAAGAAACACCCATGCGAAACAAGATAGATTTATAAATGCTTGTCAGGTATTGGTAAGTAAGCCTGAAAAAGTATTAGAACAAATTGAAATTGATCATCGTACTTGTTTTGTGTTAATGACGCACAATTATAAATACGATTTATCGATGTTGAAATTATTATTAAGCACGGTCGTTCCTTATATTGGCGTATTAGGGCCTAAAAAGAAGTTGCAAAAAATGTTAGACGAACTCAAAGCTGGCGGAATGGTGATTACGGATCAAATGCTTTCAAAAATTTATGGCCCAACAGGTTTAGAAATTGGCGCCGAAACCGCTGCCGAAATTGCAACAAGTATTATTGCAGAAATACAAGCCGTATTTAATCAAAAAGAAGGTAAAATGCTCAAATGGAAGCAAGATTTAATACATAGTTAAGTTAAATTCATGAGCAGTAAAATAAACCATTGTGAAATATTAATCATTGCGGCAGGCCAAAGCAAAAGGCTTGGAGAACCAAAGCAACTATTACAATATAAAGGTCAGTCATTAATTAATCGTTTAATTGATACTGTGAATGATGCTGTTCATTTTCCAATTACTTTAGTATTGGGTGCAAATGCAGAAATAATTGAAAAACAGTTAGAGAATACCACTTTAGACATTGTTATAAATAAAGACTGGGAAGAGGGGATGGCGAGTTCTATTAGAATTGGTTTGGCACATTTGATTCAAAAGCATGAACAGTCAAATATTGGTGAAACTAAATTAGATGGTGTAATGATACTGGTTTGTGATCAACCCTTTATTAATACTGAGCATATTAGTTCCCTTTTAAAATTACAACAATCTACACAGTTGCCTATCGCAGCATGTTATTATGCTCAAATATTGGGTACTCCTGCCTTATTTCATAAATCTATTTTCAAAGATTTATTAGCATTAAAAGGGGATATTGGGGCTAAAAAAATAATTAATGCCAACGAGAAAGAAGTAGCTAAATTACATTTTGAAAATGGAGTTATAGATATTGATACATTAGAAGATTACGAACAATTTATTCAACAAGAGGAGGCTAGCAATAATGATTAAAGATAATTATAATAGAGTACATGATTACCTCCGTATTTCGTTGACGGATAATTGTGATTTAAGATGCTTTTATTGTATGCCCGAGGAGGATTATCAATTTACTGCTGCCAATAAATTAATGCAAGCGCAAGAAATTGAAGCAATCGCAAAAACATTTGTAAAAGAGGGCGTTAAAAAAATTAGATTAACAGGAGGAGAACCTTTAGTGAGGAAAGACTTTGATGTCATTTTACAAAGTTTAGGAAACTTAGGGATTGAACTTACTATGACAACCAATGGAACAAGGTTGCATGAATTTGTTGATGTTATAAAAGCTGCTGGAATCAAGTCATTAAATATTAGCTTGGACACTTTACAGCCTGATCGTTATATATTAATGACAAAGCGCGATAAGCAAGCGCAAGTAATGCGCAATATCCAATTGATGTTGGATAATGGCATTGGTGTTAAAGTGAATGTGGTAGCAATGAAAGGCGTTAATGACGAGGAGATTATTGATTTCGTAAAATGGACAAAGGATACGCTAATTCATGTTCGATTCATTGAATTCATGCCTTTTGATAGAAATAAATGGAATAGTGATAAAGTAATTACGTTAAATGAAATATTGGATACAGTCACTAATTCTTTTAATATTGAATCAATTGACCGATTGCCGCATGATACTGCAAAGCAATATAGGGTGCCTGGTCATAAAGGTACATTTGCAGTAATTAGTACAATGAGTGCACCTTTTTGTGGAGATTGCAATAGAATGAGATTAACAGCCGATGGCAAAATGAAAAATTGTCTATTCTCTTTATCAGAAACTGATTTATTAACCGCTTTGAGAAATGGAGAAGATATTACACCCTTAATTTATCAAAATGTACTAGATAAAAAAGAAGCATTAGGTGGACAGTTCACAACCGACTTATCAAAAATTGAAATTGGCAACTTGCATAATAGAACCATGATAAGTATTGGGGGATAGATTTTATTTCATTTAAGTAATATTTTAGACATTCATATTTAAAAGCGATAGGAGCAAAGGAGAAGTAAAATGATAAGTGTAACTGAAGCAAAAGAGATTATTAAAAGTAAGGTTGGTAGGTTGCCATCAATCATAAAGCCTATCGATGAAGCTGTGGATTTTGTTTTAGATCAAGATGTATTTTCACCAATAAATGTGCCTTCATTTGTTCAATCATCAATGGATGGATATGCATTTGCTTTTGAATCAAAACAGAATTTTAGCGTTTTAGAAATTACAGAAATAATTCAGGCGGGCACAATTAAGCAAAGTGTAATTTCAAAAAATAGTGCCGTAAGAATTTTCACTGGAGCTCCATTGCCGGATGGTGCTGATACTGTTTTGATGCAAGAAAAAGCTAGGATTGAAAATGGAGCCTTAGTTGTTTCAGGCTTGGAAATTGAAAAAGGACTTAATGCAAGGCCCATTGGTGCAGATATTCAAGAGGGCGCACTTGCTTTGCAAAAAGGAACATTGCTTACTCCAGCATCCATTGGTTTTTTAGCTAGTATTGGAATTGTCGAGGTAGCAGTTATTAATAAACCGGCTGTTCAAATTATTTTAACAGGAAATGAATTAAAGCCAATAGGTAATGAGTTAAGTTTTGGCCAAATTTATGAATCCAATTCACATACGTTAAAAGCTGCTTTGCACCAAGTAGGTATTTATGATATTGAAATTATAAGCGTCGAAGATGATTTAAATAGAATTTCTAATGCCGTAGGAAAAGCTTTAGAAAAATTTGATTTAATATTATTGACAGGTGGGGTTAGTGTTGGCGACTTTGATTTTGTATTAGAAGCAACAAAGGCTAATAATATAGATCAGCTATTTCATAAAATAAAACAGAAACCAGGTAAGCCATTATTTATAGGCAGTAAAGGAGATAAAGTAATATGTGGTTTGCCTGGGAATCCAGCATCTGTGTTAAGTTGTTTTTATAATTATGTGCTTTTGGTTTTAGATCAATTATCAGGGACTAAATTGGTTTTGCCACAAGTAAAAGCGATCGTAACTAATGCCTATAAAAAGCCAGTGGGACTCACTCATTTTTTAAAAGGCAAATTTGAATTGACTAGGGATAATAATACTAATTCCGATTACAAAGTAACCATTTTAGATGGACAAGAGTCTTTTAAAATGAATTCATTTGCATTGGCTAATTGTTTTGTAGAATTTCCCGAGGATACTACTATGATAAATGCTGGTGATGAAGTATTCTTAACATTATTTCCAAGATAAGTATCATTATTATTTTAATATAAAATTATGATTTCAACATTTTTAATTTTACTTTTTATTGTTGCATTATTGTATGCATCAGTAGGACATGGTGGTGCTAGTGGGTACTTAGCTTTAATGGCTTTGTATGCTTTTGCACCTGAAGTAATGAAGCCAACTGCACTTATTTTAAATCTATTCGTTTCTCTTACTTCTTTTCTATTATTTTTAAAAGGAGGACATTTTAAGTGGAAATTATTTTTACCATTTGCACTTGCTTCCATACCCATGTCTTTTTTAGGAGGAACAATTACTTTGGATGCACATATTTATAAAAAAGTACTTGGCATTTTATTATTATTTCCAGTGTTACGTTTTTTTGCATTCCCAAATACGGCTGATAAGGACTTAAAAGATTCAAATGTTTTTCTTTCCATTTTAATTGGCGGAGTGATTGGATTTTTATCCGGATTAATTGGTATTGGAGGCGGTATTTTATTGTCACCCATTTTGCTTTTATTAGATTGGACCAATCAAAAACAAACAGCTGCCATTAGTGCACTTTTTATCTTTGTAAATTCAATTGCGGGATTGGCCGGACAATTGTCACATGGAATTAAAATTGAGCCTCAAATGATCAGTTTTGTTTTAATTGCTTTTGTGGGAGGGCTGGTTGGTGCTTGGCTAGGATCTTTAAGATTCAATCAGCAGGTTTTAAAATATACTTTAGCAGTGGTTTTATTAATGGCATCGGTTAAATTAATTTTAACTTAGCGTTATGGGAGTAGAAATTTTATTTTTTGGACAATTAACGGAAAAGGTTGGATGCAATCATTTTGTGATGGAAAATCCTGGCAATATTAGTTTGTTGAAAACGCAATTATTTGAAAAATTTCCTGCTTTAGAAAAGGCAAAATTTACCATCGCAATTAATAATAAATTAGCATTGGAAGATTCAATTATTCATGAAGGTGATAAAATTGCTTTGATGCCTCCCTTTTCAGGAGGTTAAATTGTGGAAGAACATAACAATGAAAGAATTTATATTACGATATCAACGACAAATCATCTTACAGGGATTTGGTATAGAAGCTCAAGAAAAGCTTTCTAAGGCAAATGTATTGGTGATTGGAGTTGGTGGATTGGGTTGCCCTATATTACAATACTTAGTTGCTGCAGGTCTAGGACATATAGGAATAGTGGATCAAGATATTATTTCACTTCCTAATTTAAATAGACAGGTATTATTTGGCCAGGAAGATGTAGGAAAATATAAAGTAGATGTTGCTTCTGCAAAATTAAGTTCATTAAATAATTTAGTTTGCATTTCAACCTACCAACAAAAATGCGACCAAGCTTTTGCAATTGAACATTTTCCAAATTATGAAATTATTGTAGATGCTACAGATAACTTTGCAAGCAGGTATTTAATTAATGACGCATGTTTGCTCTTTAATAAACCATTAGTATTTGGGGCAGTTGCTCAATTTGAAGGCCAGGTGGCAGTTTTTAATGTTCAAAAAAATGGTTTGAAATTAAGTTATAGAGATCTATTTCCAACGCCCCCGAAAAATGACGAGGTAATGAGTTGTGCAGAAGGCGGTGTGTTAGGAGTTTTACCTGGAATTATTGGAGTCATGCAAGCAACTGAAGTAATTAAATTAATATCAGGCGTAGGTGAATTATTGGCTAATCAAATATTGACTTATAATGCGTTATCGCAAGAAATTTATAAAATTGAATTAATTAAGAATCCAACTGCTGAAATAGAAGTTCCTAAAACCGTATCTGCTTTTTCAGCATTAAATTATGAATGGCTATGCAGTTAAAGAATATTTTTACAGAAGGCGCGATACAGCCGCAGTTTATTGCTGAAAGTATTGCAAAGCATGCTACTAAAACCAATATTGGTGGTCATAATATTTTCCTTGGCCAGGTAAGGGCAGATGATATTGAGGGGAAGATAGTTGCCTCAATTGAATATAGTAGCAATGTTGAAATGGCTTTGGAAAAAATGCATGAGATTAGGGAGTCAATTTTTGAGAAATATGCAATTACTTGCATGCATGTACATCATAGTTTAGGAAATGTTAATGCTGGAGAGATTTGTTTATTTGTTTTTACCTCTTCAAAGCATAGAAAAGTGGCAATTGATGCTTGTACAGAATGTGTTGAAAGAATCAAATCCGAATTGCCAATTTGGGGTAAAGAAATATTTGAAGGAGCAGGTTATCAATGGAAAATAAATAAATAAATAATTATAATGGTAAATATTACACAAAAATCTTCAACGCTTAGAATTGCAATAGCTACTGGTATTGTAAAAGTATCTTCAAAAGCAACTATTGAAGCTATCCAAAATAAACTGGTACCCAAAGGTGATGTATTTGAATTTAGCAGGGCTGCAGGTTTATTGGCATGTAAAAAAACATACGAAGTTGTGCCAGATTGCCATCCCTTGCCCATTGAATATACTTCTATCAAACATGAGATAAACGGATTAGAAATAAAAATTGTTGTGGAAGTGCATACGGTATATAAAACAGGGGTGGAAGTGGAGGCAATGCATGGCGTAATGATTACTGCATTAACTATCTATGATATGTTAAAGCCAATTGATAAAGAAGTAGAAATTTCAAATATTAAATTAGAAGAAAAAAAAGGTGGCAAGTCGGATATTAAATACGCATATCCTGAAACGTTGAAAGTGGCGGTAATTACTTGTAGCGATAGTATTAGTAATGGATTGGGGATTGATAAAAGCGGAGATATAGTAGTGGCACATTTGAAAAAGCACCATTTAGATGTTGAGTATAAAAAAGTAATTGCTGATGATTTTGATACCATTCAAAATGAAGCAAAGCAATTAATAACTAATGGTTTCCAATTAATTTTATTTACGGGGGGCACTGGACTTTCAAAACGAGATGTTAGTCCTGATGCAATAAGACCATTGATAGATAAAGAAGTACCTGGTGTTATGGAAGCTGCTCGTGATTATGGTCAACAACGCACCCCTTACGCTATGTTAAGTAGAGGTATTGCAGGCTTTGCAGGGGATAGTTTAATTATTACTTTACCGGGTTCGCCAAAAGGAGCTGAAGAAAGTATGCAGGCGATTTTTCCGTATATTCTACATGTATTTCGTGTTAAAGAAGGGGTAAAGCATTAAGCCTCGGGACTGTCGGCTTCACTTCGTTGCGCCAACTTCCTTGATTATGAACCTTGGGACTGCCCTTTTTTCACTTCGTTCAAAACGTCTTCCCCAAAAGGGCTCCTTACCCAAAGCCTTTCAAACAAACGCTTTGCGTTTGTTTGGCTTTTTTAACGCTCATCCGCTCAATCAAGCAAGCTTGTTTCGCGGCTTCGCATTAAAAAAGCCTCTCATTTGCATGAGAGGCTTTGTAGCCTCAATAGGAGCTAGTTTGGAAGAATTTGCTGAAGATGTTAGGGCGATATTAAGTTATTACTATCGCTTTCTCCAATTAGCTTCTAAACCTATAAAATCCTCTAAATGATATACTGCATCAGAATACGTGAACAAGATAGTTCTGTCATCTACAATAGTGTGTTTCTTTCTTTTGTCAACGCTCAATTTTTGTAAATCAGGAAAATACTTTAATGGAGAAATGATCATTCTGCCATCCTCCATTTTGAGTGTAATTTTTCCGGGCAAATCAAATAATACTTTCTCGATGCACATTGTTTTATTTCTTAAAGTAGAAGCCATGATTATTTTATTTTTATTGTAGTAATTTTTTTACCTGCTTTAACATTATTAAATGATTCAATTAATATCGCTTGATTTTCTTTAATCACTTTAATCGCTTGTTTTAGATCTGTATCTGTAAGACTCCCTTTTTCAGCTACCTTCAATGTTTCTAACCATATTTTAGCAGAACGTTGTCTATTTCCTTTTTCTTTTGCAATATGTAAGTGAGGTGGCTCATTTATTGCATCAAACGCAAAGATAAAAAAAGTCAAAAACTTATAAATCGCTATTTTAGGCATTCAACAATGTTTACTCAAATTTAAACCTAATTGGAATAATAAAATAAATTGTTTGAGCAAGCTTGGCTTGCCTTTGTTTTATGTGACGGGACTGTCGTTCTCGCAAAGCTCGAACGTCTTCCCAAAAGGGCTCCTTACCCAAAGCCTTTCAAACAAACGCTTTGCGTTCGTTTGGCTTTTTTAACGCTCCCCAACTCTCGAAAGCGAGCTTTCTTCGTTGTGTCGCATTAAAAAAGCCTCTCATTTGCATGAGAGGCTTTGTAGCCACCTTAGGAGCCAGTTTGGATGAATTTGCACGGGATGTCAGGGAAATTTTAACCCCAAATCTTAAAAATCTTCATTAGTTACATATAATTCATATTTCATCTTTTTTGACACCTATTTTTTTAACATAAGTCAGAAAACGCATATTTTGACTTATATTTGATTTAAATGAGTCAAAATGATACCTTTTCTACCATTGCAAGTTGAAGTTGAAACAAAGACTGTTTTAAGAAAATTAGCTGCTGCGCATCAGCGTCTAGCAGAATTTAAAGGAGTAATCACAAGCATCCCCAATCAAAATATTTTGTTAGAAACACTAACATTAAGAGAAGCTAAGGAAAGTGCTGCTATTGAAAACATTATAAGCACATTTGCCGAGGTTTATCAAAGTAGCGTTTACTCCAATTTGTTTGCATCCCCAGAAGCGAAAGAGGTTCATTTATATGCCGAGGCTTTAAAGCAAGGATTCAATTTGATTCAATCAAGTGGGCTACTTACTAATAACCACATTTTGAAAATACAATCAGTAATTGAACAAAATGATGCGGGGTTTAGAAATGTCCCGGGGACAAAACTGTTAAACGAAAAGACGGGGGAAGTTGTGTATATGCCACCACAGGATGCATTAGAGATTGAAAGTTTAATGCAAAACCTTGAAGCGTTTATAAATAATGATGAGTTAGCAGATATAGATCCTTTAATTAAAATGGCCATCATACATCATCAGTTTGAAACGATTCACCCATTTTATGATGGCAATGGACGTACGGGCCGTATCATTAATATTTTATACTTAGTAAATAAAAAATTACTAGATATCCCTGTACTTTATTTAAGTAGGTATATCATTAGTAAGAAAAGTGAATATTACGATCAGCTACAAAAAGTAAGAGAAACTGGAAATTGGGAACCTTGGATTTTATTTATTTTGGATGGTGTTGAAAATACTGCAAAAGAGGGGGTTCTTTTAATTAATGCTATTCATAAAGCAATGCAAAAGTATAAACATGAAATAAAAGCTAGACTTCCAAAATTATATAGCCAAGACCTACTGAATAATTTATTTAAATATCCTTATACCAAAATTGAATTTATAGAACGTGATTTGTCTGTAAGTAGAAGTACCGCGATTAGATATTTAGAGGAATTAGTTAAGAATGACTTTTTGAAAAAGCAAAAGCTGGGTAGAGAAAGCTATTATGTCAACAATTCCCTAATTGAATTATTGAGTCAGAAATAATTTTTTATGTATTGCCTATAAACAAAAAACCGACCCAGTTGGGTCGGTTTTTATTATTTTCTAAAACCATTATTATTTTAGAAAATAACAGTTCGTAGCCTTAATAGGAGCCAGTTTGAAAGAATTTGCTGAAGATTCTAACTTTATTTTAGGTTTGCACTTTGAAGAATAAAACATATATTT
>DAIUEC010000058.1:0-14508 GCA_036845345.1 Sediminibacterium sp. | reverse complement strand
TCATTTACTTTTTTATCGTAACTGATGTTTGCTTTTTCTAAAATGTAACGAGCAGTTGAATGACCAATACCGAAAATGTACTGTAATCCTATTTCTCCTCTTTTGTTTTTTGGTAAGTCGATACCGGCAATACGAGCCATATGCTAAAACTTGTTTTTTATTTTAATTTTTGTTTTTTAAAACTTTAGCGTCTCCGCTAAAAGCTTTACTATCCTTGTCTTTGCTTAAAGCGAGGGTTCTTTTTGTTGATTACAAATAATACGCCTTTACGCTTCACGATTTTACAATCGGCACTACGTTTTTTGATAGATGCTCTAACTTTCATCTTTTTGTTTTTAAAAAATTATTCTTCTGTTACTTATGTCTAAATATAATTCTACCCCTCGTTAAGTCATATGGACTCATCTCCACACCTACTTTGTCACCAGGCAAAATTCTGATGTAGTGCATACGCATCTTTCCAGAAATTGTTGCTAAGATTTCGTGACCATTTTCAAGCTTAACTCTGAACATAGCATTGCTCAGTGCTTCAATAATTACTCCATCTTGTTTAATCAGCGGTTGTTTTGACATACTTATTTTGGGGTTGCAAAGATATGGAAATGAATGGAATTAAGAAAAATTACCAGCGAAATATTGAAAAAAGTAGAAAATAAAAGGAGAAGCCACGCTTCTCCTTAAAAAATCGTTGATAATCAGTTAGTTATAAAATGACTACATGCTAGCTCCTGGGTACCAAGGACGACCTACCCCGGCTTTAAACGGCCAAGGAGTCATTAAAAGTATTAAAACAAGGGCTAAAATGAAAAATACTAGGCTTGGATTGGTTTTTCCCGTCTTTTTTAATTTGATATGACCAATCGTGATAAAAACGATGGCTAAAATCATAGAAAAAGCGTGTTCAACTGCCCAAAAACGACTGGCCGCATCCTTCATCACATCTTTCATACCACCAGCTGCCGACTTAATTAATTGAAAACCTACCGATCCAAAAAAGTATTGGTATAAGCCCAATAATAAAGTAGTGTGTGCACTTATTAATAAAACCTTGCTGGTTTTAAGCGCATCCTTTTTAAGGAATAAGTTTACAATAGTTAAGACTAAGGCAATTATAATGACCCATCTTAATAAGTTATGTAAATGAACTAAGCCTGTATACATATGTTAAATTTTTTAATTAGAATGTTGGCTAAATTACGATTAATCTACCCAATCTGCCACAAATAGATTCGTATCGTGCGTACCCCCATTATTTCGGTTAGAAGAGAACATGATTTTTTTACCGTCATAACTGAACATTGGGAAAGCATCGAATCCTTTATCACGACTAATTTTTTCAATATTGTTTCCTTCCAAATCCATTAGATACATATTAAAAGGGAATCCATATTTATACTCATGGTTGCTACAAAATATAATATGCTTACCATCTGGTGTAAAATTAGGTGCCCAATTGGCTTGACCTAAATGTGTAATTTGTTTTGCATTGGTACCATCGGCATTGGCAATAAACACCTCCATACTTGTTGGTGCCACTAATCCGTCTTTTAATAATGCTTTATAATCTGCAATTTCAGCTTCTGTTTTAGGACGGCTTGCTCTCCAAACAATTTTAGTGCCATCAGGGCTAAACCATGCACCGCCATCATAGCCTAAAGTATTGGTTACTTTCTTTTCAGCACCTGTCTCTAAATCCATTACATATAAATCCAAGTCTCCATCTTTATCACTACAGTAAATCATTTTTTTACCGTCGTAAGATAAAGTCCCTTCTGCATCATAGCCTTTTGACTTCGTTAATTGTTTAATTACTACACCATTGGTATCTGCCATAAAAATGTCATAGGTATTGTATAAAGGCCAAATGTATTTATTACCATACTTAGCGCGATCCACTGTTGGAGGGCAATCATTACCACCATCTTTAGTAGATGCATATATAATGTGTGCACCATCTTTTGTGAAATAAGAACAGGTAGTTCTACCCTTTCCACCACTAATTGATTTATAAGTAAATGGTGTGGTGCTATTTCCAGGCACTACGCCCATAAATATTTGATCACACATCAAACCTTCCTTTGGATTGGTTCTCTGAAAAGTAATACGCTTGCTATCAAAGCTCCAATAGGCTTCGGCATTATCACCACTATTGGTTAACTGAATGATATTTTTAAAATGTTTTTCACCAGCAAATAAGATAGAGTCCTTTTTTGCGAAGCCAACAAACACAGAATCCTTTTGACTGAATGCAGATGCGATACTTAGCATAGCTACAACAAGAAGCATTAACTTTTTCATATACTTATAAAATTGAACCCAAAAGTACTTAATTTTGTAACAAATACATCCTATGGCCATCATCGCTCCTTCATTATTAGCTGCAGATTTTTTGAATTTAGGTAAAGCATGTGAAATGCTGAATGAAAGCGAAGCCGCCTGGTTTCATTTGGACGTGATGGACGGAAGTTTTGTTCCTAATATTAGTTACGGATTGCCAGTCATTGAGCAAATCAAAAAAACAACATCTAAAGTAATGGATGTGCACTTAATGATTGTGCATCCCGAAAAATATATTGCTGATTTTAAGAAAGCAGGTGCCGATGTTTTAACGGTACATTATGAAGCCTGCCCTCATTTACATAGCACATTGCAACAAATAAAAGCACAGGGCATGAAAGCCGGTGTTGCTATCAATCCACACAGTTCGGTTGATTTATTAAAAGATGTGATTAAGGATATTGATGTGGTTTGTGTGATGAGTGTAAACCCTGGTTTTGGAGGACAAAAATTTATTGAACACACTTACGAAAAAGTGCGCGCACTTAAACAAATTATTGTGAACGCTGGCGCTGCCACTTTAATTGAAATTGATGGTGGTGTTACCGAAAACAATGCTGGTGCTTTGGTGAAAGCAGGTGCCGACGTATTGGTAGCAGGAACCACGGTATTTAAAGCAGCCGATCCAAGGGCGATGATTGTTACTTTAAAGAACGCCTAGTTCCCCCTTTTGGTTTTAACGCATCTTTACTATTTTATGAACTTAATGTTATCAATTAAGTAATTCACAATTGTGCGTATTTAGCCCTTGCATTTTTGAACTTCCTTGATTAAATTGTGGTAGTTGATATAATTACTACCCTAACCAATTAAATCTAATCCATTGACTGAAACCATCATCAATTTAGATACCGTAAACCCAATTGAGTTTTTCGGTGTCAACAACTCCAAGTTTGACATTTTAAAAAAGAAGTTTCCACTTTTAAAAATCTTATCAAGAGGCACCCAAATTAAACTAAGCGGTGCACCAGAACAAATTGAATTGGCTAAAGAAAAAATTACGCTCATCATCCAGTACATGGAACGCAATGGGCATTTGTCTGAAAATTATTTTGAACAAATTTTGGGCGGCGATGATGCCGAAGTAATCGACAATTTTGTAGACAAAAATCCAAATGAAGTATTGGTGTTTGGCCCTAATGGTAAAACCGTTAGAGCGCGTACTGCCAATCAGAAAAAAATGGTTACAGCCGCTGACAAAAACGATATTGTTTTTGCAATCGGACCAGCAGGTACCGGTAAAACATATACTGCGGTTGCCTTAGCAGTAAGGGCTTTGAAAAATAAAGTAGTAAAGAAAATTATTTTAACGCGCCCTGCAGTGGAAGCCGGTGAAAGTTTAGGATTCTTACCTGGTGATTTAAAAGAAAAAATTGATCCATACTTACGCCCTTTATATGATGCATTGGACGATATGATTCCTGCAGATAAATTAGGATATTATATGTCTACACGCACCATTGAGATTGCTCCATTGGCTTACATGCGTGGTCGTACCTTAGACAATGCGTTTATTATTTTGGATGAATCTCAAAACGCAAATGACTTACAAATTAAAATGTTCTTAACGCGTATTGGATCCAATGCCAAAGCCATTATTACCGGTGACCCTACACAGGTGGATTTACCGCGTAACCAACGTAGTGGTTTAGAAAAAGCAGTGCGTATTTTAAAAAATATCGAAGGCATTGCGCATATTGAATTAGATGAGGAAGACGTGGTAAGACATAAATTAGTAAAAGCTATTATTAAGGCTTATGATAAAGAAAGAGAAAACGAAACAGAGAACTCTTATCATCGTTAATAATCCTTGAGCGAATTACTATCAAATTATTGTTAGTTCGTACAATACCCCCGGCGCCGTGTTGGGGGTATTTTTATGTATGGTAAAAAATGCTTATTTTTATAGCGATGGCTAGCTTACAACAATTTACCATAGGGGTAGAAGAAGAATACATGATTTTAGACCCTTCTACCAAGGAACTAAAAAGCCATCAGCGTTCTATTGTTAACGAAGGACAAAAAATATTTCAGGATAAAATAAAGGCCGAAATGCACCAGGCGGTGGTGGAAGTAGGAAGTGCTATTTGCAAAAATGCCGACGAGGCTTTTGATGAAATATTATCCTTAAGAACGGGTGTTGCCAAAATTGCAAATGATCTTGGATATAGCATTGGAGCATCAGGCACCCACCCATTTAGTTTATGGGAGAAACAATTAATTTCAGACAGCTCAAGATATCAAGACTTATTAAATGAATTGCAGCAAGCTGCACGTAGTAATTTAATTTTTGGACTCCATGTGCATGTGGGTATGGAAGACCGCAAAATGGCCATTCATATTGCAAATACTGCAAGGTATTTTCTGCCACATATTTATGCATTAAGTACCAACTCCCCTTTTTGGGAATCACGTAACACAGGATACAAATCCTATCGTTCAAAAGTGTTTGATAAGTTTCCAAGAACAGGCATTCCTGATTACTTTGAAAGCATCGAAGCCTATGATAATTTCGTGCAATTGCTCATTAAAACAAATTGCATTGACGATGCTAAAAAAATATGGTGGGACCTTCGCGTGCATCCTGTTTACAATACTATCGAATTTAGAATTTGTGATATTCCAATGACTGTGCAGGAAACCATTACTATTACTGCATTGTTTCAAGCTATCTGTGCAAAAATATACGCATTACGTCGTCAAAATATAAATTTCATCAATTATCAACGTGCCTTAATTAACGAAAATAAATGGCGCGCAAGTCGTTATGGTATTGATGGTATGTTGATTGACTTTGGTCAAGAAAAAGAAGTGCCCGTAATTGAATTGATTGACGAATTACTTGAATTTGTAGATGGTGTTGTAGATGAATTAGGAAGCAGACACCATGTTGAAAAAGTAAAAGACATCTTTAAAAATGGAACGGGTGCAGATAGACAGCTTGCGACTTTTGCAGAGACGGGAAGTTTAGTGGAAGTAGTTAAGTTGATTGAAACTTCGTTCTTACAAGTTTAATTTCCTTTGTTAAAATCAAATAAGGTTGCAGTAAATAAACCTATCTCTCTCTTTTTAAAGGCAACATCCCAATTTCCTTTATACCTTAATGTTTTAGGTACCAATTGACCATTAAAATAAGTCATCTCCACTTCCATCGCTACATTAAAATCATACACTCCTGCCTTATAGGACAATGCATAATTACGTCCCAACACTTCTAAAGTTTTTGGATTAAACCAAGTAGTCATTTGATCCACGACCACATCGTTCTTGGCAAAAAATCCAAGATCTACTTTTGGTTTTACTTCAAACATATATACCAACTGACCTTGGTATTCAACATAATCTAATTTGTAATCGTATAATTCATGTGCAGACTCATCATATAAATCCAATTTATTACCCACAAAAGGAATACCCGGAATTTTTTTACCTGGATTAAAAAACAACATTTTTAATTGCTCCTTTGCTTTTTCAATGCCCGTGCCACTCACTACTCTTTTTTTACCTGCTACTACATTGGTCTCTCCACAAACCTGTCCTTTGGTAAAAAATAAACTGGCATACAGCGATGGAGTCATGTAATTATAGGAGCCATCTGCTTTTCTTAAATCTCCAGTAACAGTTTCCTGTAAAACATCCATGGTTCTACAATCACCAATATGATTTTGTCTTGTTTTACTATCAAGAGACGCTACCATGCGCGCCTCCTTATTTTTCATCTCGATATGATTATAGGAAGTATACCCAATGGTACGAAGGGTTTTGAAGGCTTTATAAAAACTAGTGTCCTCTTTTATTCTTTGTAAAATAGCTTTATAATCAAAGTGATTTCGAACAATGGCATCAGACAAAGTAAAGTTTAAACCATCATCTTTTAATGTGGTGTCCTGAGACAGTCCGACGATTGGACTGATCATTATTGACAACCATAAAACAAATATTATTTTTTTGAAAGATTGCATTACTTAAGTTGAATCATTTTATAATCCACCCTTACCTTTCCTTTATTGATATCATTTAATTTACCCTGCAACATTTTACGCTTTAAAGGCTTTACATAATCAATAAATAATTTGCCTTCAATATGATCGTACTCATGCAAAATAACTCTTGCGGTCATACCCGTAAAAGTTTCGGTATGCGGTTGAAAGTTTTCATCCAAATAAGATAGGGTTACATTTTCATGACGCAATACATCTTCTCTAATTTTTGGGATACTTAAACAACCTTCATTATATACCCACTCCTTTCCACTTAACTCTACAATTTGTGCATTTATAAACGCTCTTTTAATACCAGGCGCATCTGCATAGGTTTCATCTTCGGGCTCGGCATTGGCAAATATTTGTGCACTATCTACAACAAATAATCTGATATGCTTATTGATTTGTGGCGCAGCAAGACCTACTCCATTACTTTCATACATGGTTTCCCACATATCCTCAATTAATACCTTGATATTAGGATAATCGGATTCAATAGGATCACACACTTTTCTTAAAACGGAAGCACCGTATGCCACAATAGGTAAAATCATAATAGGTCTTTGTAATAAACGCAAAGGTAGAAATAAAAGAGGAATAACGCCCTTAGATTAGGTCGAATTAGGGACGATTTGTTAAATATTCCTGCAATAGAATGGTCGCCGCTATTTGATCCACATTTTTTTTATCCTGACGATCCTTTTTCTTCATGCCCATTTCCACCATGGCCCTCACTGCATTTTTGGAACTAAAACGCTCGTCCACCGTTTGAATTGGTATAGTTGGGAATTTTTTACCCAACTCCACAATGGCCTTCTTAACCAATGGTGTAGCATGTGTTGGCGTATCATCCAAATTTAAAGGCTCCCCTATTAAAATTAATTCCACTGGCTCTTTCGCAAAATAAGCTGCCAAATAAGTGTATAGCTCTTTAGTTGCAACTGTAGTTAATGCAGTGGCAATAATTTGCAATGGATCGGTTACTGCCAATCCGCATCTTTTTCCGCCGTAGTCTATACAAATAATTCTAGCCAAAGTTGATAATTTAAAAAAGGTTTCGATGAATGATTGAATGCATGAATGGAAAGATTAATGAATAACTGCACTAGGAATATTCCCCAATATTTCAAGAACCAATGCAGTAATTACAAATATACTAAACACAATACTTGCTATTCCATTAGCAGTCATGAATGCAATATTAACTTTACTTAAATCATGAGGCTTTACAATACTATGCTGGTACAATAACATTCCAATAAAAACCAACATGCCCCCTAGATAAATAAAATGAAAAGCACCTACAAAATAAGCTGCAATAATAAATGCTGCTGAAAAAACATGCAATACTCTTGCAATATTTAAAGCTCTATTCAAACCCCAATAACTTGGAATTGAATACAAGGATTGAGATTTATCAAAATCAATATCCTGCAATGCATAAATGACATCAAACCCACTTACCCAAAAAATTACAGCAAATGAAAACAACAAGGGTAATAATGCAAAGCTTCCTGTGACAGCTAAATAAGCACCAATAGGCGCTAAGGATAACCCTACCCCTAAAACCAAATGACATAAATAAGTAAATCTTTTGGTGTAGCTATAAAACAAGATCACAAATAATGCAACAGGAGATAAATAAAAACAAATTGGATTAATAAAGAAAGTCGCCGCAATAAATATGCTCGCATTGATGATAATAAATAACAATGCTTTCTCCGCCTTAATGATGCCCGCAGGTATTTCTCTAATGGCAGTTCTTGGATTTAGTTTATCAAAATGTCTGTCTAAATACCTGTTAAAAGCCATGGCAGTGGACCTTGCAGTGACCATACATAACAAAACCAGTAAAAACTTTTTAATCCCATGTTCTTCTGGCGTATGTAAATCGTCCATATGTTTTATACCCAACACAAAACCAATTAATGCAAAAGGCATTGCAAAAATGGTATGTGAAAATTTCACCAAACTCAAATAATTTTTTACTCCACTCATATCTTAATTTTCTATTTTACTATTATCTTCTATCTCACAAACTCCCATAAAACAATAGCTGCGGCCACTGAAATATTTAATGAATGCTTCATGCCCCATTGCGGAATTTCGATGACTCCATCACATAAAGTAATGACTTGCTCTTCTACTCCGTCCACTTCATTTCCAAAAACAAAGGCCAAAGGAAAATTGGCAACTTCAGGATTTAATGCCTTGAATTTTTCTAAAGAAATGCTTCCTTCTGTTTGCTCAATGGCATATACTTTATACCCCTTGGATTTTAATTCATTTACTGCATCCGTAGTGTTTTCGTAATGCATCCAATCTACAGTTTCAGTGGAACCTAAGGCCGTTTTATGAATATCTCTATGCGGAGGCTGCGGAGTAAAACCACACAAACAAATACCATCAATTAAAAAGCCATCCGAGGTTCTAAATACGCTTCCCACATTGTGCATACTACGGATATTGTCCATCACCACCACAATTGGCGTTTTATTGGCCATTTTAAAGTCGGCTACCGACTTTCTCCCCAATTCGTCCATTGTAAGTTTGCGCATATCTGCAAAAGTACGCTTTTCGAATATTAAAAAAATTATGTAGGTTTGTTGCCATGGCAAAATCTAGTGCAGAAACTCCTCTAATGCAGCAACATAGGGCTATTAAACAAAAATATCCTGACGCAATTTTGTTGTTTAGAGTGGGTGATTTTTACGAAACATTTGGGGAAGATGCAGTGATTGCTTCAAAAGTATTAGGCATTACCTTAACAAAACGAAATAATGGTTCGGCATCCTCTAGCGAATTAGCAGGGTTCCCCCACCACTCTTTAGATACTTATTTACACAAGTTGGTAAAAGCGGGCTATCGTGTAGCCATTTGCGACCAATTGGAAGACCCAAAATCGGTAAAAGGAATTGTAAAGCGTGGCGTAACTGATATGCTGACTCCAGGCATTGCTACCAACGATAAATTATTAGAACATAAAAACAATAATTTCTTAGCGGCTGTTTTTGTTGAAAAAGAACACGGTGGTGTGGCCTTTTTAGATATTACGACTGGTGAATTTTTATTGGCAGAAGGCAGCACCGAATATTTAGATAAATTATTACAAAGTTTACAACCTGCTGAAATTCTTTATCCTAAAAATTATCAAGCTAGTTTTAAGGAAACCTTTGGTAATGGTTTTTATACCTACGGATTAGATAGTTGGATTTTTGATGAACCCTTCGCAACCGATTTATTATTTAAACAATTTCAAACTACCTCTTTAAAAGGTTTTGGTATTGAAGGATTGACAAAAGGAATTATTGCTGCGGGTGCTATTTTGCATTATTTAAAAGAAACCGAACATCCGCATCTTTCACATATACATAAAATTGGTCGTATTGATAGAGATGAAATTTTATGGATGGATAAATTTACCATTCGCAATTTAGAATTAATTGGAAATGGCGCTGATCGTAAAGGATTATTGGAAGTAATGGATGACACCAAGAGCCCCATGGGCGCTCGTTTGCTAAAGCGTTGGTTAATATTTCCATTGCAATCTGTTACGCAAATTAATGACCGATTGGATGCGGTTGAAACCTTATTGGCAAATCATGACAAAGCACAAACTATCAGTGCATTGATTGAATCCTGTGGCGACTTGGAAAGATTGTCAAGTAAATTATCTACTCGAAAATTACAACCTCGCGAGTTTATTCAATTGGCTAAATCATTAGAAGCGATTGAAACTATTCAATTGGAACTTTCGGGAATTGAAAATAATTATTTACAACATATCAGTAGCGAGTTAGACATTTGCGCGCATTCTAAAAAAGCCATATTCGATACTTTAATTGAACAACCTCCTGCAACTGCTGTGAAAGGTGGATTTATTAAAGAAGGCGTGAATGCAGCATTAGATGAATTAAGAAATATCTCGAGTGGTGGTAAAGAATATTTAACACAACTACAAAATAAGGAAGCAGAAATTACAGGAATCTCCTCTTTAAAAATTGGATACAATAATGTGTACGGTTATTATTTAGAAGTAACCCATGCGCATAAAGATAAAGTGCCTGCCGAGTGGATACGTAAACAAACACTAACCACTGCAGAGCGTTACATTACGCCTGAGTTAAAAATATATGAAGAAAAGATTTTAGGCGCAGAGGATAAAATACTAACCCTTGAAACTCAATTGTACCAAGGGTTGATTGATGAGGTTTTAAAAGAAATGAATCTGCTGCAAAAAAATGGTCAGTGGATTGGCGTATTGGATTGTTTAATTTGTTTTGCATCCATTGCAAAGACACAAAAATATTGCAAGCCTACCATCACTGAAAACACGGTTTTAAATATCGAGGCGGGTCGTCATCCTGTTATTGAACAAAACCTTGCCATTGACCAAAGCTATATTCCAAATGATGTGTATTTGGATCCTAGCACACAACAAATTATAATATTAACTGGCCCTAATATGAGTGGTAAAAGTGCGGTGTTAAGACAAACTGCACTCATTACTTTAATGGCACATATGGGCTCCTATGTTCCTGCCACTGCAGCTTCGGTTCCATTGACAGATAAAATATTTACACGTGTAGGAGCGAATGATAATTTAAGTGCAGGTGAATCTACTTTTATGGTGGAGATGATTGAAACGGCAAGTATCTTAAATAATATTAGTCCGCGTAGTTTGATTTTGTTAGATGAGATTGGTCGTGGTACCAGTACCTATGATGGTATTTCAATTGCATGGAGTATTGTTGAATATTTATACCAATCCCCTGCTAAACCCAAAACTTTATTTGCTACGCATTATCATGAATTAAATGATTTAGAAGCACAATTGCCGAATGTCCATAATTACCATGTGAGTCATAAGGAAGTGGGTAATAAAATTATTTTCTTACGCAAACTAACTAAAGGTGGAAGCACCCATAGCTTTGGTATTCATGTGGCTAAAATGGCGGGCATGCCTAATATACTAGTGAACAGAGCGAATGATATTTTAAAAGAGATGGAGTTTAAGAATGCGGGCAACACCAATAACACGCCTAGTGCTGCTGCATCAACAGATCAATTTCAATTATCGATATTTGATGCACACACCGAAACTTTTGATTCCATCCGAAAAGAATTATCAGAGATTGACATCAATAATTTAACACCCGTTGAAGCTTTAATGAAACTACAAGCGATCAAGCAAAAGTTGAATTAAGCAAAATACTTTTGCAAATAATCGTGAATTTTCTTCTGTAATCCTGCGCTCACTGGCACTAATGGCAATCTAAATTCATTTTCAATAACCCCCTGCTCTGCTAAAAATGCTTTAATGCCCGAAGGATTATTTTCTTCATACATATAAGTATACCCTTCTACCATTAAATCATTCAAACGCTTTGCCATACTAAAATCACCTGCCATGCAATAACGAATCATATCGCTAAATGGCTTTGGAAATGCATTGGCAGCAACGCTAATCACGCCATCCATTCCACAAGCAATTTGAGCCATTACAATTTCATCATCTCCACTCACTACTAAAAAGTCGCTGGGACGATCTTTTAAAATATCAATAGTTTGCGCCATTTCAGGGCCCGCTTCCTTAATACCACCAATATTTGGATGCGCCGCTAAACGCAAAGTAGTTGCCGCTGTCATATTGCGTCCTGTTCTTCCCGGAACATTGTATAATAAAATAGGCTTTGGAGCCGCATCTGCTAAGGCAACATAATGTTGATACAATCCTTCCTGTGAAGGTTTGTTATAATAAGGCGTAACACTTAAAATAGCTTCTACTTTTGTTAAGTCAAACTTGCTAAATGATTTAATTACTTCGGCAGTATTGTTTCCACCAATTCCGACAACCACTGGAACACGTCCATTTACTTTTGCAACCGTACGATTAAATACTTCTACTTTTTCTTCAGTGGATAAAACTACTGATTCACCAGTGGTACCAAGGGTTACGATATAATCAAGGCCACCTGCAATTTGAATATCAATTAAATTTTCAAGTGCAGCAAAGTCAATGCTTTTGTCTTTTTTAAACGGAGTAACTAATGCTACACCTGTTCCTTTTAGGGTTTGTCTTAACATGTAGGGTTAGGATATATTTATTTATTAAGCTTCTTCCCAGAAGCCCATTTTGCTATATTTTTCAATACGATCTTCTACTCTTTTTGCAGGTGCAATATCTTTAACTTCATTTAAAGCTGCAACAATTTTTTCTTTTAAAATAGCCGCTGCTTCTGGATAACTCCAATGTGCACCACCAAATGGCTCTGGAACAATTTCATCAATCAAACCAAAACCTTTCATATCATTAGCCGTCAATTTTAATTGCTCGGCTGCAACTTCCTTTTTATCCCAGCTTCTCCATAAAATTGAACTACAACTTTCAGGAGAAATAACGGTATACCAGGTATTTTCCATCATCAAGGTTTTGTCACCAATACCAATGCCCAACGCACCGCCACTAGCTCCCTCACCGATGATACAAATGATAATTGGCACTTGTAAACGCACCATTTCATAGATATTACGTGCAATTGCCTCTCCTTGACCTCTTTCCTCGGCTTCTAGGCCGGGAAATGCGCCTGGAGTATCAATCAAGCAAACCACTGGTTTATTGAATTTTTCGGCCAATTTCATCAATCTAAGCGCTTTTCTGTAGCCTTCAGGGTTCGCCATACCAAAATTTCTCATTTGACGTGCCTTGGTATTACTACCCTTTTGCTGACCAATCATCATCACCGTTTGGCCATTTAGCTCGGTAAAACCGCCTACCATGGCCTTATCATCCTTCACATTTCTGTCCCCATGAAGCTCTACAAACTTATCACACATTAACTCAATGTACTTTAAAGTATATGGGCGATCTGGGTGTCTACTTAATTGCACCCTTTGCCACGGAGATAGTGTCTCAGTAAGGGCTTTACGCTTATCAACGATTGAATTCTCCAACTGCTTAATGGTTGCAGAAAGATCTATTTTAGGGTTCTTTTCAGCTAATTTCTTAGTAGCATCAATTTGTTCATACAACTCTTTAATAGGTTGCTCAAATTCCAAAAACTGTCTATTAGGGTATTCTGGCATATGCTTAGTTTGGGCTGTAAAAATAATACAACAATTTTTAATAAAAGATTTGTTTAAAAAACTTCTTTCCCCTTATCTTTGCAACCCGGAAACGGAAACGTCTCTGGAAGTTCTTGGATCGGTAGTTCAGTTGGTTAGAATGCCGCCCTGTCACGGCGGAGGTCGCGGGTTCGAGTCCCGTCCGGTCCGCAAGTTGAGGACTGAAACTGTGCGAAAGTGAGCAAAATCAAGCACTTACAAAATGTGCAACTCACTTTTACCCACATGCTCACTAAAAAGCTCACTAGATTCTAGTGAGCTTTTTTTGTACCCATAATTCATGCAATTTGGCCCTTCCCAACATAGCCAAATCCTGCCCACCTTCGCACCCTAGCGCTATTTCATCAATTACAAACTTTGTAAAAAAAATGAAATGACAAACAACGCGCAAGAAAAACCAAAATTTTCTATCTATCCACGAAAAGACAGAAACCACTCAGGCACAGCTACCCTCTACTTCAGAGCACAGTATCAGTTCGTAACCCACGACAAAAGTTTATGCATCAAAATTGAGTTGAACGATTGGGATCATAAAACCCACACACTCAAAAATGGCAACCCTTTAAATAAAACCATTAAAGAAGCCTTTGATCAGTGTAAGGAAAAAATTATGGGGGCTTATTATATACTCTCCCAAAATGAAGCAGCACCTACTCTTCGAGAAATTATTGATATAAGTTTTGCTGATCGAAACAAAAAATCATATTCAGTGCTGAGTGTTTTCGCTCAATTTATTATTGATATGAAAAAGCGCAACACACTTGATAGTCATAAATCCAATTTAATTAAATACAACACCTGCTATGGACATCTAAAGAAATTTATAAGTCAGGATTTAAAAGTTAGTGATATCTCCTTTAATAGAATTAATGAAAATTTTATTGAAGAGTTTGAGCACTACTTAAAAACAGAGGGTAAAAATAATCATAACTCTGCTATGAAAATGTTGCTGATATTTAGGCGCATTTATCGCATTGGTTTAAATAACCGCTGGACCTCCCGAAACGCGTTTGCAGACAAAAAGCTGACTTATAAAGATGCAGATATAGAAGTACTCACTGAA
>DAIUEC010000057.1:0-14519 GCA_036845345.1 Sediminibacterium sp. | reverse complement strand
AAACAGACTTAAACTGTTCTAAGAAACGAAGATCATTTTGTGAGTATAAACGTAAATCGTTTACCTGGTATTTTAATTGTGCAATTCTTTCAACACCCATACCAAACGCAAAGCCAGTATACTTTTCAGGGTCAATGCCAAAATTCTCTAACACTTTTGGATGCACCATTCCCGATCCCAAAATTTCTACCCAACCCGTGTGTTTACAAATATTACATCCCTTGCCTGAACAAATTTGACAACTGATATCCATCTCGGCACTTGGCTCAGTAAATGGGAAATAACTTGGACGGAATCTTACTTTCACCTCTTTACCAAACATCTCTTGCACAAAGAAATACAAGGTTTGTTTTAAATCAGCGAAGCTTACATTTTCATCAATATACAATCCTTCTACTTGATGGAAAAAGCAATGCGCTCTTGCCGAAATAGTTTCATTACGATAAACACGACCTGGACATATAACACGAATAGGTGGTTTTTGCGTTTCCATCACACGTGCTTGCACACTTGAAGTATGTGTTCTTAATAACCATGCTGAATTTTCTTCAGTAGCCGCTTGTACATAAAATGTATCCTGCATATCACGCGCTGGATGATCTTCCGGCAAATTCATGGCACCAAAATTATGCCAGTCATCTTCCACCTCTGGGCCTTCTGCAACTGCAAATCCTAAACGTTTAAATATAGAAACCATTTGATTGCGCACTAAATTCAATGGATGTCTTGTTCCCACTGCAATTGGATCGCCTGGTAATGTAAAATCGAATTTATTATTTCCTTGCTCCTCACTATCCCCCAATGCCTCCTGCAATTGCACCATTTTTTCTTCTGCTACAATTTTAAAAGCATTCAATATTTGACCAAATTCCTTTTTTTGCTCATTCGGCACATTCTTCATCTCCCCCATGATTTGTTTTACCAAACCCTTGGTTCCTAAGTATTTGATTCTGTATTGTTCAACCGCGTCCGGGGTTGTTGCCACAGTAGCTGCGATCTCCGCTTTAATGGCTTCTATTTGTTGTAACAATTGCTCCATAGCACGAATATACGCAAAAGTGGTTTTTCAACTGACGAAAATTACCCATAAAACCCCTACATTTGTTATTCGGAAGATTTAATACATGGAGTACAATACAGCAAGAAGCATAATGGGGATGAGAGAGTATGGCCGTCACGTTCAAAGGATGGTGGACCATCTTATGACCATTGAGGACAAAGCCAAGCGTCAAGAACAAGCTCAGGTAGTCATTGAATTGATGGGATTTTTAAACCCATCACTTAAAAATATTGAGGATTACAAGCATAAATTATGGGATCACCTGTTTTTTATGAGCAATTTTAAATTGGATGTAGAAAGTCCTTATCCAATTCCTACTAAAGAAACTTATAAGCAAAAGCCAGATCCTTTACCTTATCCTAAACGCAAAATTAAATATGCGCATTTGGGTAAGAATTTAGAATTGGTGATTGATAAAGCAATGGCTGAAACAGACGAAGAAAAGAAAGCAGGTTTCGCTAACAGCATTGCACACTATATGAAATTGGCTTATAGCAACTGGCATAAAGAATTGGTTCAAGATGATGCAATTCGTAATGAGTTAAATTCTATTACGGGTGGTGGTCTTGAATTTAGCAATACTCCATACATTAAACATCGCAATCAAAACTTTAGTGATGATTATCGTCCTGCGGGCGGTAGATGGCAAAACAACAATCGCAACCGTGGTGGTCAAGGCGGTGGACGTGGACCAGGTAGCGGAAGCGGCGGCGGAAGAAATAACAACAACCGCAATTTCAAAAAGAGATACTAAATCTCCATCCTATGAGTTCATTTGAAGTAAGAGGAGGCAAAGCATTAAAAGGAACAATCATTCCTCAGGGTGCAAAAAATGAAGCATTGCAAATATTATCTGCAGTTGTTTTAAGCACTGAGCCCATTACCATATCTAATATTCCAAACATCGTAGACGTTAATTTACTCATTGAGTTATTACACGAAATGGGTGTAAGCGTTGAAAAATTAGGAGAAGGCGTTTATCGTTTTCAAGCAGATAAAATTGATCCACAATATTTAGCATCAGAAGAATTTAGAAAAAAGAGTGGTCGTTTACGTGGCTCTGTAATGCTTGCTGGCCCTATATTAGCGCGCTTTAAGGTTGCGTATCTTCCTAAGCCAGGAGGAGATAAAATTGGTCGTCGTAGATTAGATACACATATTATTGGTTTTGAAAAATTGGGTGCAAAATATGCATACGATCAAGACCTTGCTTGCTTCACTATTAAAACAGAAGGGCTTAAAGGTTGTTATATGTTACTTGATGAACCTTCGGTAACCGGTACAGCAAATATTGTGATGGCAGCTGTTTTAGCTGAAGGTATTACTACCATTTATAATGCTGCATGTGAGCCTTATTTACAACAGTTATGTAGTATGCTAAATAGAATGGGTGCAAAAATTATAGGCGTTGGAAGTAATTTATTAACCATTGAAGGCGTTACAAAATTAGGCGGAACAGAGCATCGTGTTTTACCTGACATGATTGAAATAGGTTCTTTCATTGGATTAGCAGCGATGACTAAAAGTGAAATCCGTATTAAAGATGCCGGCATTCAACACTTAGGTATTATTCCAGAAAAATTTAGATTGCTTGGAATTGATTTTGATATTCAAGGAGATGATATTTTTATTCCTGCTCAAGAAGATTATGAAATTCAAACTTACATGGATGGTGGTATCCTTACCATTTATGATAATCCTTGGCCAGGTTTTACGCCCGATTTGTTAAGCATCGTTTTAGTTACTGCAACCCAAGCAAAAGGAAGTGTGTTGATACACCAAAAAATGTTTGAGAGCAGATTATTCTTTACCGATAAATTAATTGATATGGGTGCACAAATTATTTTGTGTGATCCACATCGTGCTACAGTGATTGGTTTGGGACGCAAATATCCTTTACGTGGAATCACTATGAGTAGCCCAGACATCCGTGCTGGTCAAGCTTTGCTGATTGCTGCATTAAGTGCGGAGGGCAAAAGTACCATTCAAAACATTGAACAAATTGATCGAGGCTATCAATACATAGATACCCGACTACAAGAATTAGGTGCAGATATTAAGAGAATTGAATAATTAAATAATTTCCAATATTTAAGTTTACATTAAACTATGAATTATTATCAAATTATTAATTGATAATAACTTCTTATAAATAATAGATATAAATATTATGTTCATGTATTAAAATTTACTATGAAAAAATATTTATACATCTTCATCGTTAGCCTATTATGTAACTTTAAGTTATTTGCTCAACAAGCAGATGTTATTTTTACCAATGCCAATATTATAACAGCTGCACAAAAAGGAGCTAGAGCTAACGCTATGGCTATTAAAGATGGAAAAATTTTATTTGTAGGAGAAGTGAATAAAACCATCAAATATAAAGGCAATGAAACTCAGGTTGTTGACCTTAAAGGAAAAACGATTATACCTGGATTTAACGATGTGCACTTACATCCAAATCCAGAAACTAATTTTAACGAGTTAGATCATGTCATAAAAATTGATACCGTCACCTCTATCAATAGCTTACTTAAATTATTAGCTGCAAAAGCAAAAATTACGCCTCCTGGAATGTTAATAAGGGCTAGAGGATATAATGAAAGTAAATTAGGAATGGAACCAACTTGCACGATACTTGATCAAGCGAGTACAAAACATCCAATCATCATTACACATGCTTCAGGACATAAGTCAGTTGTAAATTCTTTCCTTTTAACAATTAATAAAATCACTAAGGAAACACCTAATCCTAAAGGGGGCACTTTCGAAAGGTTTAGTGATGGTAGCCCTAATGGAATTTGTAAAGAAGCTGCTGCTAGTAATTTAACAAACAATGCTGCCATCGTTCCATTTCCTGAAAAGTCATTTGAAACTTTACTAGCAAATTATAAGAAATATTTCAATACCTTATTATCATTAGGTATCACAAGTATTGGAGATGCAGGTTCGGATATGAATAGATTAAAAATTTACCGTGCATTGGCTGCAGAAAATTTTCCAATACGTTTAAACATCATGATGATTGATAAATTGTTGCCTGAAATGGAAGGAGGTGACGCACATCATGAAACCGATTCATGGAAAACCCTATCTGATTTTGAAAATGCAAATATTCAACAATCCGAAACTGACTTTTTACGCGTTAAATCCATTAAAGTATTTCATGGTAATTCATTAAGTGGTAAAACTTGTTGGTTATATGAACCTTATCAAATGGTAAATCCGGCAACTGGAAAAAATGATTATTACGGAATACCTTATAAAAGATCGCAATCTGAATTAGACTCATTATTCTTAGCAATTCATAAAAAGGGTTTACAAATTGCGGTGCACAGTAATGGAGACAAAGAAATTGATATGGTATTAAAAGCATTCGAAAAAGTATATGCTACTGGTAATCCATTAAATATTCATCATAGAATAGAACATTGTAGTGTTATTAACGATAGTATTATTATGAGAATCAAGAACTTAGGGGTAATACCTGTTTTACATAACTATATTAATGAACTTGGAGATCTATTAGATCCCTATGGAGCGGAGCGATTAAACAATATGTTTGCAACTAAAAGTTTTTTGAATGCAGGTATATTACCAGCATTACACTCTGACGCACCTGTTTCTAATTTTGATCCAAGAACAAGATGGGAAAGTACGGTTATTAGAACTACTAGTGCAGGAAAAGTATTGGGTCCAAAACAATGTGTAGATGCCGAAGATGCACTCATTATGTATACAAAAGGGGGGGCTAATGCTACCGGAGAATTGGCAAAAAAAGGAACTTTAGAAATAGGGAAATTTGCAGATTTTGTGATTATTGATGAAAACCCATTAGCCATAAAGCCTAATCAAATTCACAGTATTCATATTAATCAAACATGGGTAAATGGGAAAATGGTTTTCGAAAAAAACAAATAGAGTCAGGTAAATTTATTTATTCCAGTTAAAGATTTGATAATATTCATTCATGATTTGAATTGATACTTTTGATTCAAATAATATAAATGAAAAAGTTGCTTTTTGCTTGCATTGGTATCTTATATTTTTTGAGTGTTACGATTGGACAAAAATCATACTCTTATTTATCTGTACCAGGAGTATCAGAATATACTACAATAAATAAAAATAATCATAGTGTTTTACCCAGCGGGCGTTATTTATCTCCTGCTGGTACAACTATTCAAATAACACATGATCCATTTGGTATTGCCATATCACCTGATGGAAACAAGAGTGTTACTTTACATAATGGTGTAATGACTATCATTGATAATGGCTCGCTTAAAACAACACGCATACCTAGCTATGATAAAAAAATTGAAAATCCATTAAAGAAAGGATCATTTTTAGGAGTGACATTTGCTGGACAAAATAATGATTTAGTTTATTTAAGTGCAGGAGATGCTGGTGCAGTTATTATATACGATATTAATCAACTTAAACTTATTGACTCCATTTCATTAAACGGTACTATTAATGGTGAAACATTTGATGAAAGTTTTACATCAGATATAATTTATAACGAAAAAGAAAATGAGCTACTGATTTTAGATCGAGGTAATTTTAGATTGGTTAGAATGGACTTAGCCACTAAAAAATTAAAGGCTTCCATTAAAACAGGAAGACAACCATTTAGTTTAGCATTGAGCCCAAATAAAGATGTAGTGATGGTTGCTAATGTGGGTATGTATGATTACCCAATAATTCCTGACATTACAAAAGCAAACTACGATACTTCGCTTATTCCATGGCATCCATACGGTAATAATACACCAGAATCAATTCATGGTACAAATTTTAATGGAAGATTTATCCCAGGAGTTGGGGATCCATTATCACCTGATGCGATGAGTGTTTTTACCATTGATTTAAATTCAAATACGGTAATAGATAAATTTAAAACTGGTTATCAAATTGGTGAAATGATTGAAGGTGCTGAAGTAGTGGGTGGTGCGAGTCCTAATTCAATTGCAATTGGTGCAAAGTATGCATATGTTTCCAATGCAACCAATGATAATATTTCTATCATAGATTATAAAAATCATAAAATTATTGGAGCTATTCCTATAAAATTAAATGATACGATTGATAAATATAGAGGTTATTTGCCTTTTGGAATTACGATTACATCCGATGAAAAAACTTTGTATGTAGCCTTATTAGGATTCAATGCAGTTGCCGTAATTGATTTGGAGCAAAGAAAAACGATTGGATTTATTCCAAGTGGATGGGGTACTTCTAAAATAAAATTAAGCAAGGATGAAAAAGAAATGTATGTAATATCCTGTAGAGGGTATGGTGCAGGACCTAATGGTGGAGCAGGTTTCAAAAAACCTGAACAAGGCACTTATATTGGTGATATTCAATTAGGCACTTTTCAAAAAATAGCTGTTCCTTCTTCTGCTGAATTAAATAAGTATACTAGTATTACTTTAAACAATACTTTTAAAGTAGTCAACAAAGTTGATAATATTAAAAATCCTCTTCCTATTAAAGCAGGTATTCGTAAAAGTCCTATTAAATATGTGGTGTATATCACCAAAGAAAATAGAACTTACGATGAAGTATTAGGACAATTAAAAACAGGAAAAGGTGATTCAACTTTAGCTAGGTTTGGTAACAATGTGCATATGGCATTTCAAAATAAGAAAGCACCTGGTTATAATATCACACCTAATCATGCAAAAATTGCAAATGAATTTGCATTTTCAGATAATTTTTATTGTGATGGGGATGCTTCTATCCATGGTCATCACTGGATGATGGGAGTCATTCCTAATGAATGGGTGGAAACCAATTCAAGTGTGGATAAATCAGCAAATATCTTTTCAAAAGCATCTGGAAGAAGATTTCCTGCCACTTCTGGAAGCATTGATCCAGAAGATTATGCCGAAAAAGGAGGTATTTGGGAAGCTTTAGAAAGAAAGAAAGTACCTTTTTACAATTTTGGAGAAGCGAACGAAACTGCTCATAATAGAGAAGAATGGAATGATACTGCAACAGGTAGTGGTCACGCGGTAATGGTACCCATGCAAAATATATTATTTAAAAATACTAGTCATAATTACGCAGGTTTTAATTGTAATATCCCTGATCAATTTAGAATGAACCAATTTGAAGATGAGTTCAAAAAATTATGGTTAAATAAACACAAGGAACTACCTAGATTAATAACCATGCAGGTACCAAATGACCACACTGCTGATCCAAGACCTAAAGAGGGATACCCCTATCATGAATCTTATGTTGCCGATAATGATTTAGCGGTTGGTAGAATTTTACATTTTTTATCTAGAACTCCTTATTGGAAAAATATGCTGGTTATTATAACTGAAGATGATCCACAAGGGGGGGTTGACCATATAGATGCACACAGAAGTTTATTGATGATGGCTGGACCATATGTGAAGAGAAATTATGTATCCAATACACATGCAAATTTTGGTTCTATTTTAAAAGTTATTTACAATATATTAGATGTACCCTATGTGAACCAATATGATGCTACTGCCACTTTATTAGATGACTTTTTTACAGAAAAACCAAATTTTACACCCTATCAATTAGTGTATCCTTCCAAAGAAATATTCAATACTACCAATGCGATGAAGCGCTATAATCGTGACATTGATTGGAAAAAAATTGAGAAGGGGCCTGATATGGATGATGAAGATGAAATTAGAAAAGCACATTATAAAAAAGAAAAGAAATAAAATTAGGGTTTTCTCATACTTGTTAAATATACGGGGAAAGGTTGCTACTATTCCCCTTTTTTGTGATCGAAACTAGTAAGGATGTATATTTGTCACATGAAATTCTTAAAAAAATTTAGCTTTCTATTAATTTTTTTATTTTTAATTGAAACATTATGTGTTACTTTTTTACTAGAATTTAAGACACACATGTATTTTATTAGTGTCATCTATTTTTTATCAGGTTTAATAATTACCTATTTAATATTAAAAAACACATTTGAAGCTACCTCTTATAAATATGAACTAAAAAATATCTATAGAAAAAATATTCAATACAAAATTTTAATTAGTGTAATTGTGCTAATTGTAATGTATCGTTTTTCTAAAGAATTTTTTTTATACAATCCTCTTAATTATAAAGAATCAGACATGTTACCAATTATTAAGGTAATGTGCGAGCGTTTCGTATCATTCAAAATAAAAGATGTATACCAACCCATCAATGAAATTTGGGGAGGAACAAAGCCCATCTATTTGCCTGCACTTTGGATGCCATTTTCAATCCCAACCTTACTTCATATTGACATTAGATGGCTATCTGTAAGTTTATTTTTTTTAATTTTTGCTTATCCAATTTGGAGATTAAACTTAAATAAAGAAGGCTCAACATTAATGATAGCAAGCATTTTTATATTGTTTTGGTATTTATTTAGTGTTGAAGATGCAAATTTGATAATATATACTGAAGAAACGGTAGTGATTACTTTTTATTTATTATTAGCTGTAACAATAATACATCGTCAAAAATATTTAATGGCAATTGTTATTACATTATGTTTATTTAGTAGATATGCTTTTATTGGTTGGATACCAGCACTTATTATTTATAGTTTATATAAAAAGGATTGGAAATATATTTTAATTCAAGGGTTAGTCATTTTAACTTTCTTTTACTTTTTCTTGATTTTGCCTTTTGGAACGCAACTTATTTATGATATCATTCATTTACCAGGACGTTATATTGATTTTACGAGTAGAGTTTGGAAGGATACTCCTACAGTTTTTACAGAAGGACTAGGTTTCGCAAAATTTTTCGGTCCCAACCATATTTTATTACAACATAAAATACTTATTGGGGCTTCTTTATTAGTTCCATCCTTTTATATGGTTGGTTTATTAGCGGTAAAGAAAAAGTATCAATTAAATAAAACTGCTATTTTATTGTCATCTTTAAAATTAAGCCTCGTTATATTCTATACATTTATAGATGTGCCTTATACCTATTTGTTTTATACCTCTTCGTTTATAACCATGATAATTGTGATGCATGCAGAGTATGTAAATAATAATAAATCCTACTCGGTTTATTAAGACTTTAATCACATTTTATTACTGGTATAAATTACATAACATAAGAATTACAGAAAATAAATTAATAATGCCTAATTTATCATTATAAAATTATAATTATGAATTGGCGCAGATTTAACGGTGAACCTATTCATTTAAAAATTAAAGATCAGGTTCGTCTTACGATTGAAGAAGAAGTAGCAAAAAATAATAAATTATCTGTATACATTGGAACAGATAGCCAAGTAAAACAAAACTACACAGAGTTTGCTACTGTTATTGTTTTTTTAAGAAAAAACAATGGAGGATTCATGTTTATACACAATGAAAAATCTACACAGGATTTACACATTAAAGAAAGAATGTTATTAGAAGTTTCTAAAAGCATTGAAGTTGCTTATGAACTATGTGATTTGTTTATAGAATATGATATTGAAATGGAAGTACATGCTGATATCAATACCAGTGCGCAATTTAAAAGCAATGATGCTTTAAAAGACGCGATGGGCTATATAATGGGAATGGGATTTGCATTTAAAGCAAAGCCTGAAGCCTTTGCTAGTAGCTGTTGTGCAGACAAAGTGATACATTAAATTCTTGTAGCGACTGAAACAAACAAGAGGCCCACGTGGGCCTCTTGTTTTATATCATTATAGAAAGTTTTAGATCGTTAAATTTTATTAACGGTCTAAAACTTTGCAGGTGTACCGAACATAAAATAAAGAACCCCGTATTTTTTCAATATCGGGGTTCTTTATTTATAATCTAATTATTAAAATTTGGCAGGCGTGCCAAATTTGGGTATACTCTTTTTAATAAATGCTCTTAAGTGATCATTGCTAGTTACAATGTCCTCTTTACGCAAATACATCATATGTCCGCTACGATAGCCTTCCCAACTCATTCTATCTTTAATTTTTCCTGCAGGATCCATTTGCCACATATTAAACTTAGCATTGAAATAATCACAAGCACCATCATAATATCCTGACTGTACTAATAAATACAAGTAAGGATTTTGCATCATTGCTTGACGTAAATCATCACCAGTATGGTTATTGTTGTTATCCCATGGGAAAGTTGGTCCAAAAATATAATAGTTTAAATCGGTCTTGTAACCCAATACATCTCTTAAATAAATATTAATGGCAGGTGTGAAAGAATGCTCCCAACTTGTTAACTCTGCATTGTAGTCAGGGCCAACACCAGCATCTTTTTTATCAATACCAATATATCTTGAATCTAAACGACCTACTGTTTTTCCTTGATCACGCAATAACTCTTTCCAGAAAAAATCAAATGGAATTTCTAAATTTTGTTGCGTAACCGCTGTTTCACTTAATCCAGTATAGCGTGCTAATTTTTTAGTGATGGCTGTTTTTTGTGCTGCATCAATATTCCAACCTTTTGCAATTGCTGGTAATAATTCATTTAAAGTAAAGGCTTCTACTTCAGGTAAATAAGCAGTAAGATCCTTGCTTTGTAAATCAGCAGGTAATTTTTTATGATACCATGCTGTTGCCGCCATATAAGGAACACGCAAAGCTGCACTGGTAGGTCCTTCGCGCTTAATACCTAAATCAGTTGGTGAAACTAAAATCACTCCATTTAAATACATCCAATGTCTGTTTTGTAATTCTAAAGACAATCCAGATACACGTGTTGTCCCATAACTTTCTCCAATTAAGAATTTAGGAGAAGCCCATCTTTTATTTCTACCTACAAATGTGTTAATCCAATCTGCTAAATATTTTACATCTGCATTTACACCAAAGAATTTTGAAGTTGGAACAGACTTATCCAAAATACGTGAGAAGCCAGTGTTCACAGGATCTACATATACGATATCCGCTACATCTAAAATTGAATTTGGATTATCCTCTACACCATAGGGTTGTACTGGATATCCTTCATCATCAATTTTTAATTTTTTAGGGCTGGTATATCCCAAGTGCATCCAAACACTTGCGGTACCTGGTCCACCATTAAATGAAATTACTAATGGACGCTCGTCCTTATTAGTAACATCTGTTCTTTCATAATACACATAAAATAAACCAGCAATAGCTTTGCCATCCTCATCCCAAACAGGAATGGTTCCTGATACTACTTTATAAGGCACTTTTTGTCCTTTAATAGTTGCCTCCCCTCTTGCCTCTGTTTTGGATTCTAGAGAAAGTGCTCTTTTAAAGCTTGCATTATTATCCTCCTGTCTTGCTGAAGGTTTTGAACTTTCTTCACTTGGTTTTTGTGCTTGCGCAAATAAACTGGCAACCGTAAATAGGGCTACCCATAAATGTTTTTGCATATTTTTTATTTTAAATTCTTTAGTATTATGATAGTTAAATATACGGCATAATTTAATTAAATTTGAGCATGTCAACTAGTTTGAAAAAAGTAATCATTTTAGCAGCGCCATCGGGTGCGGGTAAAACCACAATTACTAAATATTTATTAGAACGTTTTTCTCGTTTAGCATTTTCTATTTCTGCTACTACTCGTGCCCCTAGAGGTGCTGAACAGGACGGAGTAGAATATCATTTTTTAAGTTTAGCCAAATTTGAGGGGCTTATTTATCAAAATGAGTTTTTGGAATATGAGCAAGTGTATGAAGGGGTTTACTATGGTACTTTAAAATCAGAATTAGATCGTATTTGGGCTTTAGGTAAAGTGCCTGTGTTAGACATTGATGTTAAGGGTGCCATTCATGTTCAAAAGCAATTGGGTGATAAAAGTCTTTCTATATTTATAATGCCTCCTTCCGTTGAAGCATTGAGAGAAAGATTATTAAATAGACAAACTGAAACCACCGAAAGTATCAAAACAAGAATTGATAAAGCGGAGTACGAAATAAGTTTTAGCAATCAATTTAATGCGATTGTGAAAAACGAAGTTTTAGCAACCGCATGTACGGATACGGCGAATTTATTAATTGAGTTTTTAGGTCCTGATTTTACAAAATAATATTTTTAATTTAAATCAATCAAGATGTCTTTGCAAGGAAAAACAGTGTTTATAACCGGTGGAAGCAGAGGCATAGGAAAAGCCATTGCTTTAAAATTAGCAGGCGCTGGCGCTAATATTGTAATCGCAGCAAAATCGGTAGAGGAAGATCCTCGATTAGGAGGAACTATATTTTCAGCAGCTGCCGAAGTAGAAGCCTTGGGCGTGAAAGCCTTGGCAGTACAGGTGGACATAAGAGACGAAGCACAAATTGCCAATGCGATTCAACAAACAGTTGAAAAATTTGGCGGCATTGATATTGTAATAAATAATGCATCTGCCATTCAATTAACTGATACAGAAAATACACCTAGCAAAAGATTTGATTTAATTCACAGCATTAATGTTCGTGGAACTTTTTTAGTAGTACAACATGCTTTGCCTTATTTGAAAAAATCTACGCATGCACATATTCTTACTTTATCTCCTCCCATTAATTTAGATCCAAAATGGTTGGGACCACATGTTGCCTATACCCTTTCTAAATATGATATGAGTATGCTTGCCATTGGTTGGGCACATGAATTTAAAGACGATGGAATTGCATCCAATGCCTTATGGCCTCGTACCACTATTGATACGGCCGCAGTGCGTAATTTATTAGGTGGAGAAATGCTAGCCAATATGAGTCGTACCCCTGCAATCCTTGCTGACGCTGCTTTTTATATTTTATCAAAAGAAAAATTAGCCTACACCGGCAAAACTTTTGTAGATGAAGAAGTATTGGCAGCAGAGGGCATCACAGATTTAAGTGGGTATTCGGTGGTACCTGATGCTACACTTTACACTGATTTATTTTTATAAAAACTTTTAATAATTATCTTAACTATTGTCCATGAAAAAATTTATTATTTGTGGTTTATTGCTTGCTTCATTAAGCAGCATGGCTCAAAAGAAAAGCAAGTTAGATCCTGCTGCCGCTGCAGTGAATGCTAACAAGGAAGCAACCATTAACGCATTAAATGCAAGTTATGAAGCAGATAAAAAAACTGCTTTACAAATTTGGGATTTTGCTGAAGTGGGTTACAAAGAAAATAAAAGTTCGGCACTTCATATTCAACATTTAAAAGAAGCAGGATTTACAGTTGAGACAGGCGTAGCGGGCATTCCAACAGCATTTGTTGCTACTTATGGTACTGGCTCACCAGCGATTGGAATATTAGCCGAGTATGATGCATTACCAGGATTAGCGCAAAATGCAGTTCCTGAAAAATCAATTATTGCAGGAAAAAATGCTGGACACGCTTGTGGTCACCATTTATTTGGTACAGCAAGTGTATCCGCTGGTATTGCTATTAAAGAATTAATTGCTTCCGGAAAATTAAAAGGTACTATTAAAGTATACGGATGTCCTGCTGAAGAAGGTGGTAGTGGGAAAGTATTTTTAGTACGTGCAGGTTTATTTAATGATTTAGATGCAGTGATCCATTGGCATCCAAATGATGCGAACACTGTAACAACCACTAGTGCATTAGCCAATAAATCGGCTAAGTTTAAATTTTATGGAATTGCTGCTCATGCTGCTGCATCTCCCGAACTTGGACGTTCTGCTTTAGACGCTGTGGAAGCAATGGACAATATGGTCAATATGATGCGTGAACATATTCCACAAGAAACAAGAATACATTATGTAATTACCAATGGTGGTAAGGCTCCCAATGTGGTACCTGATTTTGCAGAAGTATATTATTATGTTCGTCATCCAAAAAGAAAAGATGCAGTAGAAATTTTTGATAGAGTAGTGAAAGCGGCAGAAGGTGCTGCTTTAGGAACAGGTACCACTATGAAATATGATATCATTGGAGGAACGCATGATTTATTAATCAACAAGACACTTGCTGAGGTAATGCAATCTAATTTAGAAAAAGTAGGTGGCGTAAATTATACCGAAGCTGAAAAAGCATTTGCTAAAACCATTCAACCAAGTTTTATTGGTAAGCCTGTGGCAATGGAATCTGCAGCAACAGTAAAACCATTAAGTTATGTAGTGGAGGGGAATAGTGGCTCGACTGATGTGGGTGATGTGAGTTATGTGAAACCAACTGTTGGATTAACAGCAGCAACTTGGGTTCCAGGAACACCGGCACATAGCTGGCAAGCGGTGGCTGCAGGTGGAACAGAAATTGGTACTAAAGGAATGTTGGTTGCGAGTAAAACAATGGCATTAACTGCAATTGATTTAATGAGTAATCCTGCATTGATTCAAAAAGCAACCGAAGAATTTAAAACAAGTATTGGTGACTATAAATACAAAGCATTACTTGGTGATATCAAACCAGCGTTGAATTACCGCGATTAGCACAACTCAATTGAGTTTTAAGATACTTCAAAGAAAAAGGCCACTCGATCGTGGACTGAACCCCTAAAGTTGGACGAAGTTAATAATTAAGTTTTAAAGTGATGAG
>DAIUEC010000056.1:0-14629 GCA_036845345.1 Sediminibacterium sp. | reverse complement strand
AAAAAAGTATTAACATTATTAGACTTATTCGATACGCTTATAAAACACGAAAATTATGGATGTAAAAATTGAAGCAAGTTGGAAACAAGTGCTTGCACCACTTTTTGAGAAATCCTATTTTTCGCAAATAACAGCCCATCTAAAAACAGAGAAGGCTTTAAAAAGCACAATATATCCTAAAGGCAATTTAATTTTCAAAGCCTTTGATCAAACTCCTTTTGATAATGTACAAGTAGTGATTTTAGGACAAGACCCATATCACAATCCTGGTCAAGCAATGGGAATGAGTTTTTCGGTACCAGAAGGTGTTAAGATTCCCCCTTCTTTAGTAAATATATACAAGGAATTAAACAAAGATATTGGAATGCCCATCCCAACTACAGGTGACTTAACTAAATGGGCAAAACAAGGGGTTTTATTATTAAATGCAGCATTAACGGTAAGGGCCAATGAACCTGCAAGTCATAGTAAAATTGGCTGGATGGACTTTACAAACGATGTAATTAAAATAATTTCTGAACAAAAAAAGGAAATAGTTTTTTTATTATGGGGTAACTTTGCTCAACAAAAACAAATTTTAATTGACGCCACTAAACATAAAATATTAAAAGCTGCACACCCATCTCCATTAAGCGCTCACAATGGATTCTTTGGTTGTAAACATTTTAGTAGCACCAATATATATTTAGCACAACATGGCAAAACTCCAATTGATTGGATGCCATAAACGATATTGAACTATGAAATTATTGAAAAAGATTATTGCAAGAATATTAGCCGTATGGGCATTATTAATGTTTGCTTCTACCATGTTTATTTTTATGTGGTTTTACTTTATTTGTACACTTTTACCTGAACCTAAAAAAACACAATGGCATCGACATTTATCCCGTCTTTGGATGGGCTTATTCATGTTACTTTCTGGTATTCGATTTAGAGTAAAAGGGAAAGAGGTATTTAATGGATTAGAAAATGCAATTGTAGTTTGCAATCACAATAGTTTATTGGATATTCCTGTAAGCTTTCCATTTTTACCAAGAGCTAATAAAACCATTGCCAAAAAATCATTCTCTTATATTCCGCTATTTGGCTGGATCTACTCTTATGGCACTGTTTTAGTCGACCGCAAAAGTAATAGAAGCCGACAAGAAAGTTATGAGCAAATGAAACATGTGCTTACCCATGGATTAGATATGCTTATTTACCCTGAAGGCACCCGAAATACCACTTCAGCTCCTTTGAAGTCATTTTATGATGGCGCATTCAAATTAGCTATTGATACTCAAAAACCAATTGTACCAGTAGTATTATTGAATACGAAAAAGATGCTCCCATCAAAGCCAGCCATGTATTTAAAGCCAGGTAAAATTGAAATGCATATTCTCCCTGCAGTTTTCCCTGAAGGAAAAACTTCGGATGAACTTAAGAAATTTGTATTTGATATTATGGCTAACTATTATTTAGCCAACGAAAAATAATTAGCTATTAAACTAGTAAGTTGAAGAAGAGAAAGTACGGCTTCTATTAATTTTCAAGTCTCTTAAGATACCCGACTTTGGATTCACCGTAATACTAAAGGATTTATATAATCCAATTGGTGTTACATTGATAGCCAATTGCCAACAATGCATTTCACGGGTAATAAACATACTCATTTGCTGGATACTCGCTTTTGCAACATCTACATATCCTGTACCTCCTATTTTCCATTTTGGCGTTAAACTAAAATCACCATTAAAATTTAATGAATTAAAAGTTTGTATTTTATAACCAGAAAAGTCGGACTTTAATACTCTCGTAAAATTAAATGAATAAGAAACCGTTAAAGTCCAAGGAATATTAAAGTCGGTAAATTCAGCAGGATTAGCTCTCACATATTGTAATTGTCTTTGTTGCTCCTCTGGTGTCATGAAAGGATCCATAGGTACTTCATTTTTTTTCTTTGAAGCTTCGTCATTTGTTGATTTACTTTTAAATGAAGTAGAAAAAGAAACACCTCCATTGGTAATATTGCCAAACTTAAATTTTGAAGGGTCAATATCTAATCTATTTACACGATAACCTTGTTTATCAGTTGCATAAGGATCAAGACTAAAGGAAGAACTGATATTAATGGTATTGAACAATAATGTTCTAGCATAAAAATTAAAGTTACCCAACTTAAAACTATCTGCTAAAAAGTTATAATTAGAGGTAAATCCGAATCCTTCAATCAACTTTACTTTTTTGAAATTTGTTCCTGTAGTGTCTCCTTTGTCTTTGACCTTCATTTCCAATAAATTGTCCACTCCAAATCCTAATCCTCCAAAAGTGCCTTCGGAATAAGCACCGCCCATTCCAATATTATCAAATTTAGAAAAACGATATCTTCTACCAGTTGAATCAACCTGTGAAGTATAGTGATAAGACGAAGCTAAATCGGGCGTAAAATTGAAACTTAAAGTAGGTCTAATCTCGTGTCTAATAGCCTCTACATAATCTCCATTCACTTTATAGGTTCCGAAAATTCTACTGGCAGTTCCCACGCCAAAAGTAACGTGCGCAGCATTATAAAAACCACGCGTAATGGTGGTGTCTACTTTCTTTAATTTAGAATCCCAACTTAAAATGCTTGATTGCCCAAACCATTTGTCTTCAAATCCAATAGAAGGTGAAACAGTTACTGGGCCAAGACTTGGTAATGATAAAGTAATGGGAATACTATGGGTTGCGCCCCATTGCATCGTATCTAATAACTTATTTAAATTAATACTTGAATCGTAAAAACTTAACTGATTTTGAAATGATCCATTGTAGCCAATACCAATTTTCTCATACCATTTTCCTGCACCAATTTGATCCTTTTTTTGGAATGGATAAATAGTTAGTGCATTAAAATTAATATTAGGCAAACTTAAATTCACCGTCCTTTGATTTGTATTTTGACTATGATTTAAATTGACAGATAAATTGTATAAATTATTCCAAGTCTTTGAATAGGAAATAGAAGAGCTCAATTGATTCTGATAATTTTGATACGGGTTGTTTAATAAGTAAGTATTGTACTTTGAACTTCCAAAGTTCACATTTGCCGAAAAATTAGTTCCAGGTAAAGCCCTACTATCCATTGAATGCGTCCAGTTCAACATAAAAGTTTGCCCACCAGTAAATTCATCTGCAATGGAAGTATTTCGATTTAATATCTTAGTATTTTGAATGGATAAATTAAAATTACCCAAGTATTTATAACGCTTGATATACTTGGTATTTAAATTTGTACTCCAGCCTCCATAAGAATAAATATTAGCTCTTACTGTGGCATCCATATTGTCACTTAAAATTTTGTAATAACCTAGCCCCTCAAGACCAAGTCCAAAATCTTCACTTGAAGAAAATGCGGGTGCCATAAATCCAGAATGCCTTCCTCTTGTTAATGGGAAAATGGCAAATGGAATTTCAATTGGAATGGGCACACCCTCAAATTCAGGATAAATGGGCCCGGATAACCCTACTTTATCGTTTATAATTTTAAGCTTATTAGTAACAAACGCAAAATGTGGTTCATCTAAATTACAGGTTGTGAATTTTGCTTTCCATGCAAAGGCTTCATCCTTACTAATTTTTTTCATCGTCTTTGCATTCACAAAAATTTCTCCTTGTTGAAAATTAGTATTCTTCGTAAGTCCTTTTCCAGATTTTAAATTAAAAAAGATAGAGTCATTCACCGAAGTCATGGTCCCTTCTTTAAATTTAGGATTGCTCATTGGATTTCCCGAGGTATCCTTTGCACCAAAAGCGCGAATGTTTTGACTTTGTTGATCAAAAATAATATTGGCTGCTTCTAACTGAGAAGCTTTGTACATAGTTTTAGCATTTCCGTACAAGAAAAACTCCTTCGTCTTCATAATCATCACCCCAGAATCTGCTGCATTATAATCTACTATCCCATCAAGACTATCCTTTGACATTCTTAATGTTTGAATATTGGTTGAATCCACAGGACGAATTGTGTCCTTGATTTTGGAACTTGTGTCCTTTAAAATAGGTGCTGAAATGCTATTTTTAGCCTTTTTTGACTTAGAAGACTGTGCATTAAGTAATAAGGGGGCAAAAACTATTGTTAATAATAGTAAAAATGCCATTTTTACAATACAAGGCCTGAATTTTACATTAAATTTGTATCCTAGATTTATCACTGGTGCAAAAATAAACTAAAACAGCATTAAGGAACTGATTATGAAGCAAAATAGACTGATTTTAGCAATTACTTTGGGTATTTTAACGATTTTAATGGTGCCAACAGGTAACCTTAAAGCGCAAAACCAAGCAAAAACATTAAAACGTATCGTAATTGACCCTGGACACGGGGGTACTGACCCAGGTGCAAATGGTAGATATTCAACTGAAGCCGCTGTTTCCCTAGCCATTTCTACCAAACTAGCTGAATATATTCATGAATCTTTACCTGACATTGAAGTAGTACTTACAAGAACTACAGATGTTTTTAATTCGGTTGTTGAAAAGGCAAAAATTGCGAATACTGCAAAAGGTGATTTATTTATTTGTATCCATACCAATTCTGCCGACCCAAGTAGAAGTAGAGAAATTGTTGGACATACCACTAAAACGCACACAGTTAAAAAGAATGGTAAGAAAAGAAAGGTATCTGTCGAAGTTCCATTGTATAAAATAACCTATACCCCAAGCACTGCAAGAGGCACAGAGACCTTTATTTATAATGTTGTTAAGTCAGACCAACGCAAGGAAATGGCAAGCGAAGCCGTAGATGATATTGTGGAGAAATTGGACTCCGTTTCGGAACGTCAAATTAATGAATTGAACGCGGCTGATCCTACAAGATCCATGATGACTAGTTTATTAACTCAACAATATTTTCAACGCGCAGCAAGTCTGGCATTGACTATTGAAGAAGAATTTAAAAACTCAGGAAGAATAAGTAGAGAAGCCAAACAAAGACAAAAAGGAATTTGGGTTTTAGCTGCAGTACAAATGCCAGCAGTATTAATTGAAACTGGTTTTATTTCCAATCCCGAAGATGAAGATTATTTAAATAGTGAGGAAGGGCAAAATCAAATATGTGAGGTAATCACGAAATCCCTGATTAGATATAAGAATTCATTAGAAAATCAAAAAAAGTCCAACACCAATTAGCCAATTAATTTAGGTAAATTTGTGTGAGCAGCTAACAATAAACAAGATGAAGGTAAGTAACGAAACCAAAGTAGGCGCTTTAACAATTATTGCAATTACTTTAATTATTTTAGGATTTAACTTTTTAAGAGGCAAAACTATATTTAAGTCTGGCAACTTTATTTATGCAAAATACACAGACACAAAAGGTTTAATTGTTTCTAACCCAGTATTTGTAAATGGCTTTCAAATTGGATCTGTATTTGAAATCGAAAATAAATCTGCTGATCTTTCTCAAATCATTGTTTCCATTAAATTAAATAACGCTTATACGATTCCGAATAATTCTGTTGCAACGATTCAAGACAATCCATTAGGTACCAATAGTATAAATATTGTTTTAGGAGACTCTAAGGTTTTCTTAAAATCAGAGGATACTATTAAAACCGCACCCGCTGCAAGTTTATTAGGCGATTTAATGAACACGCTTTCTCCATTGGGTGAACAAACAAAACAAACTATTAATGAGTTGCAAAAGGTTTTGGTGAATATTAATCAGGTTTTAAATGAAAACAATAAAGCCAATCTTGATGTTGTCATGAAAAATCTTGCTACTACAACCGAGAATTTAAATAAGTCGATGGAGTCTATTGAATCTATGTTGCAAAAACAAAATGGTTCCATAGCTCAAACGGCTAATAACTTAAATAGCTTCACTAAAAACCTAAATGATAACAATAAAAAAATTAATGATATTGTTTATAATTTAGATAGCACAACGAAGCAAATAAAGGATGCTGACTTGTATAAAACTATAAAAGGAATACAGTCCGCCGTGAATGAACTTTCAATCGCCTTACATACAATTAATACTGGTAATGGCACTGCTGGCAAACTATTATCCGATCCTGCTATTTACAATCAATTACAGAATACCATTAAAAGTGTAAATACTTTGGTGGATGATGTTAAGACACATCCTAAACGTTATATCAATGTATCTGTCTTTGGCAAAAAGGATAAGACCCCTTCATTAACCAAGCCTTTAGCCGACACCGTTAATTAATGAAGAAGCTAGGTATATTTTTATTACTCCTTTGTTGCTTTTCTTATCAATCAAAAGCGCAAACACAATTAGGTGGCACCAATGCCCCTATTGATAGTAATTCTAAATTAATTGAATTTTTATCAGCAGAAACCTACAATGTAAAAAAGAAGGATAGCATGGACTATCTTATTTTAGTGGGCCATGTAAAAATCAAACAAGGTAAAACTTTACTTTTTGGCGATAGTTTAATTCTGAATACCACACTGAATCAACTTGAAGGGTTTGGCAATGTTCATATCAATGATGCAGATAGTGTGCATACCTATGCTGACTATTTAAAATACTTAGGAAATACCAAAAAGGCATTTTTAAGAAAGCATGTTAAGCTAACTGATGGTAAAGGTGTTTTAACAACAGACTCGCTGGATTATGATGTCTCTGTAAAAATTGGCAACTTTAAAAAAGGTGGTAAATTAGTAAGAAACAAAACCACTTTAACCAGTACCGAAGGATATTACTACGGAATTACAAGGGATGTTATTTTTAGAAAGAAAGTGGAATTAAAAGATCCAGAAAGTCATATCACCACTGACACATTAGAATACAATACTTATTCTCAATTATCTAATTTCATAAGTCCCACTAAAATAATTTCTAAATCAAGAATCATACGCACTAAAAATGGAAATTATAATTTAGGTACGCGCAAAGGATATTTATACGAACGATCTTCGATTGATGATAGCACTTATACTTTCATTGCAGATGAAATGGCTATTGATGACTCATTAGGATTAGGAGAATTTAGAGGCAATGCAGTTTATAAATCTAAGGATAGTTTAAGTTTCGATTTAATGGCAAATAATATTAAAACGAACAGAAAAAAAGATGTGTTACTAGCAACTGAATTACCTACCCTGCTTATCAAACAAAAGAAAGATACCTTATACATAACGGCTGACACCTTATATTCAGCAAAAGTGACTGATTTAACGAGGCCATTTAAAACAGCAAGAGATAGTGTAGGAAAAACAACGGATACCTCACTCAATAAATACTTTGAGGCCTTTCCTCATGTGAAAATATATTCTGACTCCCTACAAGCAAAATGCGATAGTTTGTTTTATGCTTTAAGTGATTCAACCATTAGACTCTTCAAAAATCCAATCATTTGGTCCAATAGCAATCAAATAACAGGAGATACCGTTTACATGTTTGTAAATAATAAAAAGCCTGAGCAACTATCCGTTTTCAATAATGCGTTTGCCATTAATCGAGTGGATACTACTAATTACTATAATCAATTAAAAGGAAATAGATTGTCCGCCTGGTTTAATGATGGCAGTTTAACTAAAATGAGAACCAAAGGAGCTGCAGAAAATATTTATTTTGCACTAGATGATAAAAAGAAATTTATTGGCATCAATCATACTTCGGCTCAATCTATAGAAATTGATTTTGAAGATAATGAAGTGGCTAAAGTTAAATTCGTAAATCAACTTGTTGGAAAAATGTCACCACTGGGACAGACGCCTAAAGATGATATGCGTATTAAAGGATTTAAATGGCAGGAAGATTTAAGACCAAAAAGCAAGTTTGAGATTCTTTCTCCAAAGGACTAAACCTCTTTTTCCGACATTAAATAGGCTTTTATAAAGCCATCAATTTCTCCATCCATTACAGGGCCAACATTTCCAACCTCATAATCGGTACGATGATCCTTAATCATTTTATACGGATGAAAAACATAAGATCTTATTTGACTGCCCCATTCAATTTTTTTCTTGGTAGAATTCGTTGCATTTAAAGCTTCTTGTTTTTTGCGCATCTCTTCCTCATACAATCTACTCTTTAACATCTTCATTGCAATTTCACGATTCTCTCCTTGCGTTCTGGATTGTTGACACTCTACAATTATACCTGATGGAATATGTTTTAAACGCACGGCTGTTTCTACCTTATTTACGTTTTGTCCGCCTTTACCACCACTGCGATAAAACTCCCATTCAATATCCGCAGGGCTTACTGTAATTTCTATACTATCATCAATTAAAGGATAAACATACACCGATGCAAAACTGGTATGTCTACGCGCGTTACTATCAAAAGGAGAAATTCTTACTAAACGATGTACGCCTGATTCTGCTTTTAAAAATCCATAAGCAAAAGGTCCATCAAATTGTATAGTGGCAGATTTAATTCCAGCACCATCCCCTTCCTGATAATCCAATGAAGTGACAGTCCATCCTTGCTTATCACCATACATGCTGTACATTCTAAGCAACATTTCGGCCCAATCCTGACTCTCGGTTCCACCAGCTCCTGGATTGATTTGCATAATTGCAGGAAGCTCGTCTTCGGGCTTATTTAAAGTGCTTTTAAACTCTGCATCTTCGATTAATAAAAGAGCTTTATCAAATGCTTCTTTGGTTTCTTGTTCTGTGGCATCACCCCCCTTCCAAAATTCAAATAAGACTGCAAAATCCTCTACACTTGATTCCACATCTTGAAAAAGATGAATCCAATATTCATTCAATTTTATTTCTTTCATGATACCCGTAGCACGGGTGTTGTCATCCCAAAAACCGGGAGACAAAGACATTTGTTTGTCCTGATCTACTTTTTGAATACGATTGTCAACGTCAAAGAAACCTCCTTAGGACACTTACCTGGTCCTTCATGCGCTTAATTTGTTCTATCGTCATGATCAGTTCTATTAAAGCTCCTTAATGGAACTCATTGTTAAAAATATAAAATACGTTTTAAAAAAAACGAATTATTAAAAGTACTACAAGCCTCGTAAGCCGGATTCTGTTTCTAAACTATCATTTATCTAGCCTCACCATTACTGATGAAGTCTTGCTGCCTACCCTGGAACTTGAACGAGTCGCTCTCAAGCGTTCCTATACGTGGCATTACAGCACCCAAGGTTTACCCTATAAAACAATTACTTGTCCTATTCGTGAGCTCTTACCTCACGTTTTCACCTTTTCCCCTTGCGAGGTAGTTATTTTCTGTGGCACTTTCTCTGCCCTCTTGCGAGAACGCCGGCTATTCACCGGTGGGTTACCCTATGCTGTCCGGACTTTCCTTGGTAATTGCTTACCACGATAGCTCGGGTTTGTAGTATTACAAAGGTAGTAATTAAAAATAGGAATTAGTACTCAAAAAAGACTTCCGTAGCCCCATAGCCGTAAAAATCAGAATACTGATTAATAAAGCGCTTTACACCTGGCTTCACTTTTAATAAATCATGTATCTCTTGCTTCAACTTTCCTTTACCAACTCCATGAATAATAATCAAGGATGGTAAATTATTAAGTCGAGCTAATTCAAACCATTTTTCAAATTCCTGTAATTGAAAATGTAAAATTTCGGCATTACTTAAATGGTTATGCCTATCCATTATTTTTTCAATATGCAAATCAATCACTGAACGTGCTTGTTGGATATTTTGTTTGATTTTAGAAACATCATACACTTTATATCCAGCATTGCGCAAAACATCAATAGCTATATGATTGTCTTCCTCTTTATCGGGATAAGTTTCAAATAAAGGATAGCTAATGGTTGCCTTGTCGTCTTCTTTTAAAATTTCAACTTTTTGAAATAATTGCTTAGGTTTTATTTTAACTATCGCTTCAAAATGATCCGCCTTTTTCTTGTGTGGTTCAGTTAATGAAAAATCAATAGAAAAACTAGGACTGTCATTGATATCTTCAAAAGCAATATCATGAATATAAAAATCAGTGAAAGGTGCAATGGTTGATTCAATCGAAAAATTACTTTCGTTGGCAAATGCTTGATCGTAAATAAAATTATAACTCACCCTATTTCGATTGGATAAGAAAATTTTTAAACTATCCACCACTTCATCATTAAAATCATCCAAGCTAAACTTGGGAATGATATTTAACCAAACACCTTCCTCGTCTTTGCTGTCGTTTTTAACTACCTTTTCTTTAGGGATTTGATCAACATAGATTTTTTGAGGAGCAGCTTTTTGGGGAAATAATTTTTTCTCGGTAAATCTTTTGAAGTAAGGGAAATCAATTTGATCCATATAGGCTGGGAACTTTACACCACGCACTTCAATCATCACCATTTTATCATTCATGATTTCAATGATACGCCCTTCCTCATTGCTGTGTAAAACCAATATCTCGTCCCCTATCTGATACTTCACAATTTCTCTTTTAATCTTAAGTAAATGTCGATTTATTATTGATCGCTTAGCTTGGAATGTTTACGTCCATATACTGAATAAAGTACAAGCCCTAATGCCATCCAAATAAAGAACCATAACCAACTTACTGGAGGAATCTCAATCATTAAATACAGGCAGCACATAGCCCCAATAATTGGTATTACAGAATATTTACGCAAAAAGCTAAATAGTGCTACTACGATTAAAATAAATACAAATACTAAATACAATATTTCTTGGTAGCTCTCTGCACCTGTAGTTGAAAATGCAGCTTTGATTCTTCCATATCCAATATAAATAAAAATTGCTGCTAATATTGGTATAATAAATTGACCATTAATATAAGGCAATCTAAATGCTTGACGCTTTGTTCCCTCACTTAATTTAGGCAATACCAATACTCCAAAACATACTAATACAAAGGCAAATAATGTACCAATACTTGTTAAGTCGGTCATTCTACTAATGGACATAAATAAAGAAGGTACCCCAACAAATATTCCCGTTATAATAGTTGCAAAAGCAGGTGTTCCAAATTTAGGATGCACATTTGAAAATTTCTTTGGCAATAATCCATCACGACTCATACTCATCCAAATTCTTGGTTGTCCTAATTGAAAAACCAACAAAACGCTGGTAGTTGCTACGACAGCACTTATTGAAATAATATATCCAATTTTATGCATTCCAATTTTTTCAAAAACAAATGCCAAAGGATCATCAACGGCTAAGTTGGTATAATTAACCATACCCGTCAAAACCAATGCAATTAAAATATATAATACGGTACAAATAATTAAAGAATAAATCATTCCTCTTGGTAAATCACGCTGCGGATTTTTACATTCTTCGGCCGTTGTTGAAATAGCATCAAATCCAATGTATGCATAAAACACAGCGGATACCCCAGCTAACACTCCTTTAAAACCATTGGGCATAAATGGAGTCCAATTAGCAGTATCTACATAAAAGAATCCTAAAATAATTACCCCAATAATGATACATATCTTAAATATCACCATGGCATTGGTACTCTTTTTACTTTCTTTAATGCCTCTATATACCAACATCGTAATTAATACAACAATAATTAATGCTGGCACATTTAATATCACTCTCCAACCACCAATCATTGGCGCATTCGTGATTGCATCATATCCAATTCTTGCTAGCTTGCTAAATGTTTCCTGTGTGCCTCCAGCTTTTAAATGTTGTAATGCTTCGGCATATCCTTGTTCAGCCTGCTCATAGTTTGTCGATAACCATCCAGGTAAATGAATGTGAAAACCTTCCAATAAATTCACAAAATATCCGCTCCAACTAATTGCCACCACAATATTACCAATTGCGTATTCTAAAATTAATGCCCACCCTATAATCCATGCTATTAATTCTCCAAAGGTAACATAGGCGTATGTGTATGCACTTCCTGCAATAGGCACTCTACTTGCAAATTCAGCATAACATAAAGCACTAAATCCACAAGTTACTGCCGTGATAATAAATAATAAGGAAATACCTGGACCTCCATGAAATGCGGCTGTTCCAATTGTAGAAAAAATACCCGCACCAACAACGGCAGCAATTCCCATGAACGTTAAATCCTTAACCCCTAATTCTTTTTTTAATCCACTTGCACTGTGTCCGTCGGTCATCCCAGCTGCTGCATCCTGAACAATTTTATCAATCGATTTCTTTCTGAATAAACTCATTAGAGGGTTTTATTTATTTCTGTTCATTAAATAGTTCGCTAAATCAATGAGCGGTTGCTTTCTTGCACTTACTACTGCAATAGCTTCTAAGTGCTCAAAAGCTTCTTGCATATATTTTGCTTTTAAATCCTCTGCCCATTTTGCAACACCACAAGCATTAAATATCGCCAACACTTTTTCAACCTTATCTTCATTATTAGTAGCCAGTAAAGTATCTAATTCTTTTCTTTGTTCCACATTCGCCACTGACAATGCGTGTAGTAATAAAAATGTCTTTTTATTTTGCTTAATATCACCGCCCACTTCTTTTCCAAAATCAGCAGCATTTCCAAAAGCATCTAAATAATCATCTTGTATTTGAAATGCTATGCCAATCTTTTTACCAAATTCATATAAGTGGTGGCAATTATTTTCACTTGCACCTCCAATGATTGCACCAATTTCTAAACTAGCTGCCAATAAAACAGAAGTTTTTAATGTAATCATATGAATGTACTGATCCATCGTTACATCCTGCATTTTTGAAAAATCCATATCCAACTGCTGACCCTCACAAACCTCTCTTGCAGTTTGATTAAATATTTTTAAAATTTTAGGCAGATAAGAGGGCTGTAAATTTTGTAAGAATTCATAAGCACGGATCAACATTACATCCCCTACTAATAAGGCAGTGTTGGCATCGTATTTTGTATGCACGGTTGGCATGCCTCTACGCAAAGATGCTTCATCCATCATGTCATCGTGCACCAATGTAAAATTGTGAAATAGTTCAATCGCGCGCGCGGCTTGATAAGCATCTTTATGAATGTCGCTAAACAATTCATTGCCTAATAAACACATTACGGGTCGAATTCTTTTTCCGCCTATTTGTAAAAAATATTCGCCTGGCTCATATAAGGAAGCAGGGCTATCCGGAAAATGAGCTGTTTCAAATTGTTTATTGAAATCTGCAGATAATTCTTGGAAACTTAACATACTACAAACCTAACCAAATTTTAGCATTTAATAAACAGTCAATTTTTAGCAAATCCCCTTAATTTTGTGGTACCCCCAAACAATCGTTATGTATAGAAAACATATCACCACCTTCTTGATTTTAAGCTTTATCACTTTAAGTGCTTTTGCTCAAAAATTTACACTAGACAGTACCGTTGATAGACAGCAGCATTTATATGCCGAGGGCTATACCAGTGCCATTGGAGTCAAAATGTTTCCAGGCGCTTTATCTTATAAAAAATTCACTAAAAATAATAAGGCTTTTGAAGCCATTGGCTATGTAACCCTTGATGGGCTTAGCTTATCGGTATTAAAGGAGTTTTATGCACCCATTAACGATGTAGACCAACTCACTTGGTTCTATGGTTACGGTGGTCATTTGGGTATTTGGAGTGATGAATTTAAGAAGACCAATTTAGGTACGAGCAACTCCAATATTGCGGTTGGATTTGATGGTATCATTGGGCTTGATTACAAAATCAAAAACTCGCCTATTAATTTAAGCTTTGATTGGCAACCCTCCTTTAGTATTATACAAGCCTATTTCAAGAATCAAGGAGGCATTGGTGTTAGATATACTTTCTAACAATTAGACGCTAAAACATTAACGGGAAAATGTAGATGATTGTCTTATTTAAGTAAGCTAAATAAAGAATCTACGAACTCATTTTTATCAAATAATAGTAGGTCATTAATTTGCTCTCCTACGCCAATATATTTTACTGGAATTTTGCATTGATGTGCAATAGCCAATACCACACCACCTTTTGCAGTACCATCTAACTTAGTAATAGCCAATGCATTTACATTGGTTACTGCCATAAATTGTTTAGCTTGTTCTAATGCATTTTGACCAGTGGAGCCATCCAATACCAACATAACTTCATGAGGTGCATCCGGCAATTGCTTTTGAATTACACGTTTAATTTTATTTAACTCATCCATTAAATGTGCCTTATTATGCAAACGACCGGCTGTATCAATCAAAACTACATCGGCTTTTTTGGCAATCGCAGACTGAATGGTATCAAAAGCTACAGCACTAGGATCGGAACCCATGCTTTGTTTAACAATAGTAACACCTACTCTTTCGCTCCAAATAGTTAATTGATCAACAGCTGCTGCTCTAAAAGTATCTGCGGCACCTAATACCACTTCGTTACCGGCTGCTTTATAATGATGCGCTAATTTACCAATGGTGGTAGTCTTACCTACCCCATTCACGCCAACCACTAAAATGACATATGGCTTTTTATCAGCAGGTGGAATGAAACCCATTTGATCCACAGGAGCATCCACTAAAATATTAGCAATCTCTGCTTGTAGAATATTATTTAATTCTGATGTAGAAAGGTATTTATCTTTCTTAACGCGTTCTTGAATTTTCTCAATGATAGCAAGGGTTGTATCGACACCCACGTCTGCACCAATCAATGCTTCTTCTAATTGATCTAATACTTCATCATCCACCGAAGTTTTACCAATGATCACTTTGGAGATACGTTCAAAAAATCCCTGCTTGGTTTTCTCTAAGCC